>JANOWU010000223.1:0-13275 GCA_031418035.1 Acidimicrobiia bacterium | reverse complement strand
CACGCTCATCGACAACGTGGCCTTCGGCCTCGAAGTGCGCGGCATGGACAAAGATGCCCGACGATCGATCGCCGAGCAGACGCTCACGCTCGTCGGGCTCGACGGGCTCGGCAGCTCAATGCCCGATCAGCTCAGTGGCGGCATGCAACAACGTGTCGGCCTGGCTCGTGCGCTCGCCACGAACCCCGACGTGCTGCTCTTCGACGAACCGTTCTCGGCACTTGACCCGCTGATACGGCGAGACATGCAAGACGAGGTCATCCGACTCCACCACGATGTGAAGAAGACCATGGTGTTCATCACCCACGATCTTTCCGAGGCGCTGCGCCTCGGGGACCGCATCGCCATCATGCGCGATGGTCGATTCGTGCAGGTTGGTCCACCCGAAGAGATCGTGTCGAACCCAGCCGACGACTACGTCCGCGACTTTGTCCGCGACGTCCCTCGATCGCACGTCGTCACCGTCGACTCGATCATGGGTCCCGTTTCCGAAGGCACTGCATTTCCAAGCGCACATACGATTCAGACAGGGACCAAGGTTCGCGATGCTGTCGCTGCGGTGGCGGCAATCGACGGGCCAGTCGCGATCGTCGACGCGGCGGGAACGGTGATTGGTGTGATCGATCGTGTCCGTGTGCTTCAGGTCATCGCCGGGAGCGAATCGGTAACTGTGCCATGACGTCCCTCGACGGTGCATCACATCTTCAGCGGGTCGCACCTCGGCGACTGCCCAAGTTTGCACTAGCCGTTCTTGCGTTCATGGGCGTCTGTGTGCTCGGGCTCCTCATCGGGAACGAGGTTCCGACCTGGCTCGACGCCCACGTGCGACCCGCCACCGACCGGCTCTACCAATGGACCGTGATCAACCGTGAATCCTTCTGGCTCTTCCGCGACGTGATACGCCCCCTCGGCACGGGCCTGAAGTCGGCGAACAGCTTCGTTCTGTGGATCCTCGAATCGCTGCGCTGGACCGGAGTCATTGCCGCATTCGGGCTGCTCGGCTGGCGGACGGGCGGGCTCCGAACGGCCGCTCTCGCCATGCTCATGATGCTGGGCTGCGGCGTGTTGGGCTGGTGGCCGGAAACGACGGAGACACTGTCGCTCATCATTGTGTCGGTCTTTGTGGCGCTCCTCATCGGTGTGCCGCTGGGCATCTGGGCCGGACTCTCCGATCGTGCGGATCGCTTCCTCCGGGCCTTTCTCGATACGGCACAGGTCATGCCGGCGTATGTGTACCTGCTTCCGATCGTCGTGCTGTTCGGAATCGGAATCCCGTCGGCGGTCGTGGCGACTGTCGTATTCGCCGTTCCGCCCGCGGTCAAACTCACCAGCCACGGACTGAGAAGCGTGCCCGTCGTGCGCAACGAGGTTGGCACCGCGTACGGATGCACCCGCCGCCAGTTGCTCACCAAGGTGCAGTTGCCGAGCGCCCGCCGGACCATCCTGCTTGGCCTCAACCAAGTCATCATGATGGCCTTCGGCATTGTCGTGATTGCCGCTCTCGTCGGAACCGGTGGCCTCGGAATCAAGGTACTCAACGGTCTGCAGAAGGTCGACGTCGGCAAAGCGTTCATTCCGGGTTTGGCCCTCGTGTTCACGGCAATCGCGCTCGACCGCGTGACAACCAGCGAACGGTCCGTCGCCGACGACAGCGCGCTGGCTCGGTTACCCGACCGGGTTCGTCTAGCGCTACTGCTGGCCGCAGCGCCGCTCATCGGACTGATTTCCAAGATCATCGGCGTACGTACGTTCCCCGAGAGCTGGCAACTCGACATTTCGAAGCCGGTGAACAGCGTGGTCAGGTGGGCCCAGGAGAATCTGCGCTCTGGCGTTCCCGTGATCGGCGGGACGTCGAACATCAGCGATTGGTTGGTGCTGAAGCTCTTGAGCCCATTGCGAGATCTCTTTCTCGCTGCACCGTGGTGGCTCGTCATCGCCGTGCTCGTCGCGATCGGATGGGCGTCGAAGGGTCCTCGACTCGCCGCCCTCTGTGGCTTCTGCATGGTTGCGATCGGCGCGCTCCGTGTCTGGGACCTTGCGATGGACACCCTAAGCCAGGTCCTGATCGTCGTTATACTAAGTGTACTTATTGCTGTGCCCCTCGGGGTTGCGGCGGCCCGATCGAACGTGTTCGAGGCAATCCTCAAACCAATCCTCGACGCGGCCCAGGTGCTCCCGACGTTCGTGTATCTGGTGCCGATGATCGCACTGTTCAACGTCGGGCGCGTTCCCGGCGTCGTCGCCTCGGTCGTCTACGCGCTTCCGCCGTGCATTCGACTCACCTCGCTCGGGCTTCGAGAGGCATCGCCCACCGCCCGCGAAGCAGCGCGATCGTTCGGGGCAACATCGAGGCAGGAACTGATCAAGGTACAGATTCCGTTGGCGTTGCGTTCGGTGATGCTCGGTATCAACCAGACCATCATGATGGCCCTGTCGATGGTCATCGTGGCCGCTCTCGTTGGCGCCGGCGCGCTCGGGCTCGAAACCATCAATGGACTGACTCGATCCGAGATTGGTCGGGGTCTGGCCGGTGGCCTGGCTATCGTGGCGCTCGCAGTGATGCTCGATCGGATAACCCAAGCCTGGGGATCGGAAAAGTCGACGGCAACAACATGACGATGACCACCCGTCGTCGTCCAATGCAAGGAGAAATATGAGACAACGAACACGAACGTCGATCGGCGCCGCGTTTGCGGCGTTGGCCGCCCTGACCTTGGTCGCCTGTTCCAGTGACAAGGCAAGCGATTCCGTAGCCGAGGCGACCGAGGCCTCAGCCGAAGCCACGCCGACCGAAGCAAGCGCAACCGAAGCAGCTGCCGACACCGTGGCCGGCGGCAACGAAGCAGCCGCCACCGAGGCCGGCGCAGCCGCGGCGACCGAAGCTGCAGCCCCGGCCGCTGCGGGCGCCGAGATTTCAATCGCCGTGAATCCGTGGACCGGTTCTGCGGTCAATGCCAACGTCGCAAAAGTCATTCTCGAGTCAAAGCTCGGCACGCCGGTGAAGCTTGTGGAACTCGACGAGAACGCGGCATGGGCGGGGCTCGACGCCGGCGACATCGACGCAAACCTCGAAGTTTGGCCGTCGGGTCACGCCAAGGACTACGAGACCTACATCACCGGCAAGAAGACCGTCGCCGACATCGGCAAGCTCGGACCGAAAGCAAAGATCGGCTGGTACGTACCGACCGCCGTCGTCGACAAGAACCCAACGCTGGCAACGTGGGAGGGTTTCAAAGACGCAGCTTTGGCTAAGCAATTCGCAACCGCCGAATCCGGTGATCAGGGTCAATTCCTCATGGGCGATCCGAGCTATGTGACCTACGACGAGCAGATCATTGGCAACCTCAAACTGCCGCTCAAGTACATCGTTGCCGGTTCCGAGGCGGCACTCATCACCGCGATCCAGACCGCCGACAAGGAAGGCAAGCCGCTCCTCCTACAGTTCTGGCAGCCCCACTGGCTCCAGTCGAAGGTCAAGCTGACCGAGGTCAAGCTGCCGGATCCGACGCCCGAGTGTGCAGCATCGGCCGCGGCCAAAGACGGCAAGTACGCCTGTGACTACCCCGTCGACGAGCTGTACAAGGTCGCCTCGGCCAAACTCGCGGAGAAGAACGCCGTTGCGCTCGCGTTCTTGTCGAAGTTCCAATTGACGACGGATCAGCAAAACGAGATCGCCGCAAAGATCGATTCCGAGAAAGTGGCAGCCGACGTCGCCGCCAAGGATTGGGTCGAAGCCAACGCTGCAGTCGTTGACGCCTGGGTGAAGTAGTTCGCCCGCCTGCGTGTTCGGATCAGCGGCCGCTCCCGCCCTTCGGGGAGGGAGCGGCCGTTTTCCTTTCCACATCGTGGACCAGTACCGTAGAGTGGTACGCAACGTCAGGGGAGGCGAGATGTCCGGAGTGCAGTCGATCGAACGGGCCTTTGCCGTCCTACGCTGCCTTTCCGGGGGCGCGGCTGGCGTCACCGACGTCGCCGAACGGGTCGACCTTCCGAAGAGCACCGTCTCACGACTGCTCGCCACCCTGGAGTCCCTGGGTGCTGTGGAGCAGGCACACTCCGGAGGACCGTACCGACTCGGACAGCAACTCGTGGACATCGCCGCCGCCGCGCTCCCGGGTCGCTCGCTCATCGACGCATCGCGACCACACCTCGTCGAGTTGACCCGACTTACCGGCGAGGCGAGCAGCGTTTCGACGCTCGAACAGCGCCGGGTGCTCTACCTCGACCAGGTCGACTCCGACAACGCAGTCCAGGTGCGCGATTGGTCGGGTGTACGAATTCCCCTCCACGTCGTCTCCTCGGGTCTGGCCATGCTGGCCTTTGCCGGAGCCGATGCCGTGGACCGCTACCTCGACCGACCCCTGGAACGCTTCACCCCACGAAGCATCGTGAACCACGCCGAGGTCCGTGAACGACTCGTCGCGGTGGCAACACAAGGGTGGTGCTGGGTCGTCGACGAATACGAGGAAGGGATATCCTCTGTCGCCGCGCCGGTACGTGACCAATCTGGCGCTGTTGTGGCGGCGGTGCATGCCCACGGCCCGACCTATCGTTTTCCGGGCAACCGATCTCCCGAGGAGATCGCGGAGTTGGTCGTGAACACCGCCCGTCGAATCGAATCGAACATCGGTCCGCGCCTCGCCGCGAAGCCGTCCTGAAACCAATCAAGAAGTAGAAAAACTATGCAAACGTATGATTATGTCGTTGTCGGTGGCGGGTCGGCAGGAAGCGCGCTTGCGAATCGCCTCAGTGCGGACCCGGCCAACCGGGTGCTCGTGCTCGAAGCCGGACGCCCCGACTACAAGTTCGACGTCTTCATTCACATGCCCGCCGCGCTGATGTTCCCGATCGGTAGCCGGTTCTACGACTGGAAGTACGAGTCCGAACCGGAACCGCACATGGGTGGTCGCAAGGTGTACCACGCGCGCGGCAAAGTGCTCGGTGGTTCGAGCTCCATCAACGGCATGATCTTTCAGCGTGGCAACCCGCTCGACTTCGAACGCTGGGCCGCAGACCCCGGCATGGCCACGTGGGACTACGCGCATTGTCTGCCGTACTTCAAGCGGATGGAATCGTGCTTGGCCGCGCCGACCGGCGACGCCCAGGACCTCCCCTTTCGAGGTACCGATGGGCCGCTCCCGCTCGAACGAGGTCCGTCGACCAATCCCCTCATCGACGCCTTCTTCGAAGCCGTCCAACAGGCCGGCCATCAACTGACCACGGACGTGAACGGATACCGCCAGGAAGGGTTTGCCCGATTCGACCGCAACGTCAAGAACGGCAAGCGCATATCGGCGGCGCGTGGGTACCTCCATCCGGTCATGAGCCGCGAGAACCTCGAAGTCCGGACACGCGCCACGGTGACGCGCGTCCTGTTCGAGGGAACCCGCGCCACGGGCGTGGAGTTCGTCCAGCGAAACCCCACCGGGAGAGGCTCGAAGACCGAACGCATTTCGGCAGGCGAAGTGATTCTGTGCGGCGGAGCCTTCAACTCACCACAGCTTCTGCAAGTCTCGGGCGTGGGCGACGCCGATCATCTCGCATCGGTCGGTGTCCCCGTGGTGGCTCATGTCCCAGGGGTCGGCGAACATCTTCAGGACCACCTCGAGGTATACGTCCAACACGGATGTAAGCAACCCGTTTCGCTCCAACCGAACATGGCCCTGTGGCGTCGACCGTGGATCGGCTTCCAGTGGCTGTTCCTTCACCGCGGACCGGGCATGTCGAACCACTTCGAGTCCGGTGGATTCATCAGGTCAAACGACGAACTCACGTACCCCAACTTGATGTTCCACTTCCTCCCCATTGCGGTTCGTTACGACGGGAGCGCCCCGGCCGGCGGGCACGGATACCAAGTACACATAGGTCCGATGTACTCGAATTCCCGCGGCAGCGTGAAGATCACCTCACCCGATGTCGGGGTCAAGCCACAAATTCGCTTCAACTATCTCTCGACGCCGGAAGACAAACGTGAATGGGTGGAAGCGATTCGCAAGACCCGGGAAATCCTTGATCAACAAGCCTTCTCGGAGTTCAGCAGGGGCGAGATCTCTCCCGGTCCCGCCGTCGAAACCGATGAACAGATTCTCGACTGGGTTCGAAAAGATGGCGAAACTGCGCTTCACCCATCGTGCACCGCTCGTATGGGCACTGACGAAATGTCGGTGCTCGACCCCCTCACGATGGGTGTGCATGGAACAACGGGACTTCGGGTGGTCGACGCGTCGTCGATGCCGTACGTGACCAACGGAAACATCTACGCGCCAGTCATGATGCTTGCGGAAAAGGCCGCCGACCTCATTCTCGGCAACGAACCGCTCCGCCCTGAAGCCACCCCGTTCTATCGTCGAGACGCTCTCGAATCGACGGAGTAGACAGGCATCCCGGTACCCGAGGGGTTGCTACGGCTCGATCCCGACCCAGTCGTCGTCGACCGTCGCAAAGGCTCGGACCGGAAACGTTCCCATCCCCTCGACCTTGGGTGGGACTGCACTGAATCGGAAACCCACGCGCGGTAACGCGGCAAGGTTCGTGAGGTGCTCGATGATCGGAATGCCCGCGCCGAGCAGTGTTGTGTGCACCGGTCGTCCGGCGCCTGCTTCACCAGATGTTGCGTCGATGTTCAACGAATCGATACCCACGCATGCAACCTTCGCCTGCACCAGTGCCTGCGCCGTCGCCACGCTTATGTAGGGATGATCCTCGAAGTAACGCGGCGTTCCGAAGTGTCGAGAGTGATCCGTGCGAAAGAGAATGGCGCAGCCTTCGAAATCTAGGCCGCCGAGACGCGGCATATCCAGCACAGCCGTGTCGAGCCGGGTGATGCACACCGCAGGGACGTCGGCGACGCGTTCGAGCGCCACACCGGCGAGATCGTGCCCATCGGCGAAGCGGTGAAACGGCGTATCGAGGTACGTGCCGGTATTGGCGCACATCTCGATCATCCCAATCTGAAAGGTCACCCCGGGGCCGTAGATGGTCTCGGCAGCATCGCGATCGAGGTGATCGCTGATACGTGGCGCCGGCAGTCCGGGATAGGTCACCAATCCTTCGCGGATGGTGTGACTGAGGTCGTAAACACGGCGAGCCATGCACGAAGTCTGGCCGAGAAAACGACAACGGGCCGACGTTTCTCGTCGGCCCGTTGCCACAACACTGCCGCCCCGGCGAGCCCGGGCGTCGATCTCTACGTTGTTGGCTACGCCTTCTGGAGCGCCATCCAGACACGCTCCGGGGTGCAGGGCATGTCCACGTGCGTGACACCGAACGTCGAAAGGGCATCCACCACGGCGTTGTGAATCGCGGGCGTGGAGCCGATCGTCCCGGACTCACCAATGCCCTTGGCACCCAGTGGGTTGCGTGGGCTGTCGGTCTGGGTGTTCGACGTTTCGAAGCTGCACAACTCTGCAGCGGAAGGCACCGTGTAGTCCATCAGGTTCGACGTCACGGGGTTGCCGTCTTCGTCGTACCGGATCCACTCGAACAGGGCCTGCGCAGCACCCTGGGCGATGCCACCGTGCTGCTGACCCGACACCAGCATCGGGTTCAGGATACGACCGCAGTCGTCGACGGCGATGTGTCGCTTCATCGTCACCTTGCCGGTCTCGGTGTCGACGTCGACGACAGAAATGTGGGCGCCGAAGGGGAACGTGGAGTTTGTGCCGTCGAAGTCGAGTTCGTGTTTCATGACCTCAGCGTTGACCCCGTCGGGCAACTTCGATGCGTCGCGCGACGCAACGGCCAACTCCGCCCAGCTGATCATCTTGGTCGGCGATCCAGCTACGTGCAGCGCACCGTCGCCCGTCACGATGTCGTCGGGCGACGCCTCGAGCAGATGGGCAGCGATCTTCTTCGCTCGAGCAAGAACTTGCTCGGACGCAAGGAAGATTGCACTACCCGCGGTCTGCAGCGAGCGCGAGCCGAGCGTTCCCGCACCACGCGGAACATGCTTGGTGTCGGAGTTCATGAGTTTGATCTTGTCCATCGGGATACCCAACGAATCGCTCACCAACATCGCGAACGCGGTGTGGTGGCCCTGACCATGGACCGACGTTCCGGCAAACGCGGTAGCCGTGCCATCGTCGTGGACCTCGACCGCACCGTATTCGATGTGCAAACCAACGGGGGCGGTGACCTCCACATACGCCGACACGCCGATACCCATCTGGACTTTGTCACCAGCGGCACGACGACGGGCCTGTTCGGCTCGCAAACCTTTGTAGTCGGCGGCGGCCAAGACTGCGTCGAGAGACTTCTCGTATTCACCCGAGTCGTACGCGGCACCCGTGTTGGTGGTGATCGGGAACTTGTCGGGCTGGATGAAGTTCACCCGGCGAATCTCTGCTGGATCCATGCCGATCTTGGCGGCTGCCACATCCATGACCCGCTCGATCAGCTGCGTAGCCTCGGGGCGTCCGGCGCCGCGGTAGGCGCCGATGCTGGTGTTGTTCGTCATGGCCACGACCGTGTTGAACTTGACCTTTTCGATGTCGTAGACGCCAACAGCCATCATCTGGGTGAGCATCGGAAGAATCGCACCGATGATCGGGTAGGCACCGGCGGCAGCCACGACGTTGCCCTGAAGGCCCGTGATCTTGCCGTTCTTCTTCACACCGAGTTTTGCGGTCATCACGAAGTCGCGACCGTGAACCAGTGACACCATGTCTTCCGAACGCGACTCCGCCCACTTTACGGGCTTCTGGTGCTTCATTGTTGCGGCACCGACCACGAGGAATTCGACGTACACGGCAGCCTTGGGTCCGAAGCCCCCGCCGACCCACGGCGTGAGGACGTGAAGCTTCTCCGGGGCGAGTCCAAGCGCCGGAGCGATAGCGCCATGTGCCGAGTGCGGTGCCTGGTGTGAGACCCACAGCTTCAAGCCATCGCCGTCGACTTCACCGAGTGCGCCGTTGTTCTCCATCGGGGCGCCAGCGAGACGTTGGCTCACCATGGTGACTTCGGCAATCTCGTCGGCACCCTCGAACGGGTCGACATCGGCGCCGTGCTCCGTACCGAAACAAACGTTGGATCCATGCTCGGGGAACAGCAGAGGCGCATCGGGGGCCATCGCCGCAGCAGGCGTTACGACCGCCTTGAGGGGCTTGTATTCAACCACGACGGTGTCGACGGCATCGACGGCGGCGCCCTTCGACGTCGCGACGACCGCAGCGATGATGTCGCCCACGAAACGCACTCGATCGGTGGCAAAGACCGGGCGGTTCAGCGTCGCCGGCATCATGGGGAAACCTTGAAACGACGCCAGACCAAGGTCGTCGCCACGGTGGTGGTACACGCCCACCACACCGGGCATTGCTTGGGCTTCCGACACGTCGACACTCGTGATCTCGCCATGCGCGATCGTCGAACGAACGAACGACACGTGCAACATGCCCTCTGGGGCCATGTCATCGAGGTATTTCCCGCCACCGGTAAGCAGGGTGGGGTCTTCCAGACGGCGGACGCTATTTCCCAGGATCGAACCTGCTGCCATGGTTTCCTTCTCTCGTTGAAGTTGGTGATGCGAGGTATGCGGACTTGTTCGGACGGCGAGTTCGCAACGGGTCAAACATTACGTCACCGGTGCCGTACGTCACCTCAATTGCTAGCACCGTTACGGACCTATCGCGACGCGCGAACGCGTGTCGGCGACGTATTTTTTTCCTCGAGGTTCATTTTCGAGCGACGACGCAACGGCGGCTCCACTTTTGGTGGCACCTTGCGCTCCGGAAGCTCGTACAGAAGTGCCTCCGTGGCGTCGGCGATCACCAGCACCGCCCGGTCCACCGACGCTTTCGTTGCCGGAGAAATCGAACTCAGAGAACCGACTTTGCGGACGAACTGAAGGGCGGCCGCCTCGATCTCCGTGCGTGTCGCGCCGGGTTCGAGTCCACGCAGTGGGGTGATGTTTCTGCACATGCACCCATCATGTCTGCGATCGTCTTCGGATGCATGCCGCCGCGCCGCGTTCCTACGTCCGCTGCATCACGATCTTGAGGTCCGGCCCGATCCTCTCCACAGACCGAAACGTGCCTCGCATCACGTCGGCGATCGTCGACGCTCCGGGGCCGCGAAACAGTCCGAGCGCGTCGTCGCCCCCGAAGAGTGCCGGTGCGATGTACATCACGTAGGAATCGACGAGGTCCAACGCGTGGAAGGACGCAGCGATCGTCGCTCCACCCTCGACCAGCAGCGACAGGATCCCCTCGGAACCCAGCCGATCGAGAATGGCGGGAAGCGGTCCGCTCATTTCGTCGCACGGCCGAACCTTGGCGCTCTCCGACACGGTGCCCACGACGATTCGGCGCGGGTTGGGTCCGTCGACGTGGCGAACGGTAAGCGTTGGATCATCCCCGCGAACGGTTCCCGCACCGACGAGGATGGCGTCGTGGGCGGCCCGCATACGGTGGGCGTCGGCGCGTGCGTCGGGCGACGTTATCCACTGGCTGGTGCGGTCGGGCGCAGCGGTCCGTCCATCAAGTGACGCCGCGAGTTTGAGTGTGACGAACGGTCGGCCGGTTCGTCGATGGTGCAGGTAGAAGGCGAGCTGCTCTTCGACGGCAGCGGCGCACACACCCTCCGCGACCTCGACGTTGGCGTGACGCAGACGGGCAATACCCGTTCCGGCGACCAAAGGATCGGGATCGCGCAGCCCGACCAGTACCCGCGTGATTCCGGCGTCGAGAATCGCCTCGGTGCACGGTCCAGTGCGTCCCACGTGGTTGCATGGCTCGAGCGTTGAGGCCAGGGTCGCTCCCGCAGTGTCGCCACCCGCGGCCTCGACCGCGCGAAGCGCCATGATCTCCGCGTGTGCTCCACCCGGCGGCTGGGTATGCCCGACAAAACGGCGGCCATCGACCGTTTCAACCACCGCTCCCACACCCGGGTTCGGTGAAACCGCTCGACCGATGCCATCGGCAGCCGCGAGCGCGACCTCCATCAGCTCGAGATCACGAGTATCTCGAGCGACGACTACTTCCGTCACTTAGAGAAAAAGCCCAACGACGATGTCGACGACGACATGCAGCACGAACTTCAGCGGGCGTTGCACGGCAAAGATGATGCGATTCATGGCTGTACCGATCCGTTGCCTGTCGGCCCGCCAACCGTAGCTTGTAGGGTGAATCGTTCCATAGGGTTCTTTCTTCGTACCAAGGTCAAACGGTATGGGAGTTTGAGAAGATACCGCGGTTCATCGGAACTTCATCACATAGTACGGCGACTCTGCGTCGAAGTCCACCACTAACCCGAGCACTCAGGGCGTTTCTGGGTCGGGGAAATCAGGCCCGCCGACACCGGCGAATGCGAGGAGGCGTTCTGCGTATTTGGCCATCACATCGACTTCGAGGTTGACCCTCGCCCCTCTCCCTTTCCGGCCGAAGGTCGTCACTTCGATCGTGTGCGGGATGAGGGCAACGCTGAAACCGTCGGCAAAGGGTTTCACGACCGTCAGGCTGCACCCGTCGACCGTTATCGAGCCTTTCTCGACGACGTATCGAAGGAGATCCGGCGGCATCGAAACGCGAAGGTCAGGCGCAGGACTCACGATTTCACCGACGCAATCGATGTGTCCCTGCACGAGATGACCACCGAGTCGGTCCTGCAGTCGAACGGGACGTTCCAAGTTCACGACGTCGCCGACTTGCAGGTCGGCGAGATTGGTGCGGGCAAGCGTCTCGGACACCGCGTCGGCCTGCCACCAACCATCTCCCGATGCGGTCAGGGTGAGACAGCAACCGTTCACGGCAATCGAAGCACCTGTGACGGAGTCTTCGAGGACCACCGACGCCTGAAACCTGAACGTCGTTCCGTGCGGGGTGTCGGTGCGTTCCAACACCGACCCCAACTCCTCAACGATTCCCGTGAACATCAGAGCCCTGCAACAAGCTGCGGCTCGCGCGGCTCAACTCGTCCGTACAGGGTCGTGCGCTGTGCCAGCGTGCGCCCGCGGAGCGGCGACACGATATCGGCAAGCTCGGTCGGGGTCTTTCCCTGTCCGTGCGTGGCTCCTGCGGCGCGGGAAATGTTTTCGTTCATGAGGGTGCCACCGAGGTCGTTGACCCCGGCCTGCAAGAGCTGACGGACTCCCGGTACACCGATCTTCACCCAACTACCCTGCACACTTACGATTTGTCCCGGGCCATTGGCATACGCCAAGCGTCCGACCGAATGCATCAGCAGGACTTCACGAAACGTTGGGCCGCGCCGCGACTTCTTTTGCAGATAGATCGGCGATGCCATGTGTACGAACGGCAGAGGAATGAACTCGGTGAACCCCCCGGTCCGAGCCTGAACCTCCCGGGTCCGAACCATGTGCCGAGCCCAGTGCTTCGGCTCCTCAACCGACCCGTGCATGATCGTGACGTTGGAACGCAGACCCACGCGATGTGCCACTTCATGGCAGTGCAGCCACTCCTCGGTGTTCACCTTGTCCGAGCACAAGATGGCGCGAGCCTCATCATCGAGGATCTCCGCTGCAGTCCCCGGGAGGGAACGCAGGCCCGCGTCCTTCAGTCGACGGAGGTATGTCTCCAGATCTTCCTGGTTCCGTTTGGCACCTTCGGTGACCTCGAGTGCGGTGAAGCCGTGGACGTGAATGTCGGGCGCAGCCTCCTTCACGGCTCGACAGACATCGAGGTAGTACTCGCCATCGAAGTCCGGATGGATGCCACCCTGGAGCGTGACCTCGGTGGCCCCGAGAGCCCATCCTTCACGAACTCGCTCGGCGACGTCTTCGAGCGTCAACAGGTAGGGCTTGCCGCGCAGGTTCAACGAGAGCGGACCTTTGGAAAAGCCGCAGAACTTGCACTTGAACGTGCACACGTTCGTGTAGTTGATGTTGCGGTTGTGCACCCACGTGATCTCGTCGCCGACCACTCGACGTCGAATCTCGTCGGCTGCCTCGGCAACAGCACGGACTTCAGGGCCTCGCGCCGAGAAGAGCGTTTGGATCTGATCGACATCGGCGACTCCGCCCGCCAGCACGAAATCGAGCACTTCGCGGATCGGCCCGCGCGCTGATGCGGGCCCGACGCCTTCTCCGACGAGAACGGCCGGAGCGGCGTTGGCTCCCGAATACCAACTCGTGGAACGATCGCCGATCAAGATCACTTCGGCCCCGTCGCCATCGCCGTTGTCGACGAAGTGACTCACCTTCTCCGGGAAAAACGCACCTGGATCGTCGCGTCCCATCAGTTCGGAATCGGATCGGTCAGCTATCGCGAAGCGAAGCGCTGGGTCGATCCACTTCGAAGGCGCAGATGTAAGTGCACCTACGAA
>JANOWU010000222.1:0-34228 GCA_031418035.1 Acidimicrobiia bacterium | reverse complement strand
GGTGGTGTGCCGCGGGCTTGTGGTGTGCCGCGGGCTTGTGGTGTGCCGCAGGCTTGTGGTGCGTTTGGGCACCTTGTGGTGCGTTTGGGCTGGCGAAACGCACCACAAGGGTGCAAAACGACCACAAGCTGGAAGGGGTGAGCCGGGGAGGTGGGTCAGTCGGTCGTGATGGTTGGTGTCAGAGGCTCACGCAGGGAACGGGCCGCGACGGCGCCGATGTTTTGGATCGTGGCCATGATTTCGACAGGAATCGGGAAGACGAGCGTGGAGTTCTTCTCGACGGCAACCTCCGCGAGGGTCTGCAGGGTGCGCAGGTGCATGGCGCCGGGTGACTCGGCCATGCGCGTCGCAGCCTGGGACAGCATTTCCGACGCCTGGAGCTCGCCTTCGGCCGCGATGATCTTCGATCGACGTTCGCGTTCCGCCTCGGCCTGTTTGGCCATCGCGCGCTGCATGCCTTCGGGCAACTGCACGTCGCGAATTTCGACGCGGTGCACCTTGATGCCCCACACTTCGGTCTGAATATCGAGCGCGTCGCGAAGCTCGGCATCGATGCGGTCACGTTCGCTCAGCAGTTGGTCAAGTTCGTGACGACCGATGATTGCCCGGAGGGTTGTCTGGGCAACGAGTTGGCTGGCGTTGTACCACCCGCTCACCTTGATGACCGACGCCACCGGATCTTGTACCTGGAAGTATGCGACGGCGTCGACGAGCGTGGTGACGTTGTCTTTGGTGATCACCTGTTGCGGAGCGACCGGGACCGCCATGGTTTGCAGGTTGACGCGCACGATCTTGTCGATGATCGGAACGATGAAGAACAGGCCGGGCCCTTTCGCGCCGACGCATCGGCCAAGTCGAAAGATCACGCCTCGCTCGTACTCCTGAACGATCTTGACCGACGCAAACAGGAACGCAATGATCAAAACGAGAACAATCGGAATTGCAACCATGGGCGCACCATCCTTGGGTCCGCGTATCGGACCTCACCGGGGGACATTAGCCGTGTGCCCTAGGCCGTGGGTTGTTGATCGATGGCCGCGCCGGTAGCTTCTCAAGAATGAACGAACTCCCGGGCAAAGTAACTGCGGCCGACGTCAACAACTTCCTGTCCAGCAGTTGGCCGGGGTCCGTGAATCTCTGTACCGACGTCGGCGCACGCCATGCGGTAGCCAAGTTGGAGGTGTCGGAGGCGCAACTCCGACCGGGAAACCTCATCAGCGGCCCGACCCAGTTCGCGCTGTGTGATGCGGTCATGTACTACGCCGTCTTCGGTGCGATCGGGATCGAACCAATGGCGGTTACCAGCGAGCTGTCGATTCGTTTTCTGCGTCCGGCCGTCGGTACGACGCTCTGGGGCCGGGCCGATCTCTTGACGGTCGGGCGTCGGACAATCGTCGCTTCTATGGCGGTGTGGACCGACGATGAGTCCCGACCCAGCGCCGTTGCGCAGGGGACCTATCTTCGGCCGGCCTGAAATTGACCCACGGGGGCTTGCCGAGCAACTAACGTTTCCGGTGCGTCGCTAGCTCATTCGGTAGAGCAACGGACTTTTAATCCGTTGGTGGTGGGATCGAAACCCACGCGACGCACGAAAAGCTGATATTCGAGCGACACAACTTTCCGAGGCTATCGGGAGAGTCGAGTCTGCGGTCGCGCCGGTGTCGCCTGCAGCACCCGGTCATTACGTCTTTTGTTTTGGAGCTAACCATGGGGTCCCGAGTTGTCGAAGTCGCGGTGCCCGGCTCCGCAGGCCGTCGTCTCTCCATGCACCTGCATGAGTCTCACGATCAGTACATCTCCGAGGAGATCGCGGGCAACGGGATCTGGGAATCGCTAGAAACGACCATCATTTTGCGCCTGCTCCAACCGGGAGAACTCCTCGTCGATTGCGGAGCGAACATCGGTTGGTATTCGATGATGGCCGCAGCGATGGGCGCGCAGGTCATGGCGTTCGAACCCGAGCCGGGCAACCTCGCACTGTTGAAGGCGAACATTGGCGCGAACTCCCTTGACGGTTTCGTCGAGATCCACGGTGTGGCGCTCGGCCGACGTGCCGGTACTTCGACCCTGCAATTATCCTCGTTCAACCAGGGTGATCACCGGGTGTCTGCCCTTCCGGTCGGGGAGACCGTCACGATCGGGGTCGAGGTGCTCGATGACAAGTTGGGTAGCCGCACGCCCACCGTCATCAAGCTGGACACGCAGGGGTCAGAAGTTGCGATCCTGCGTGGCGCTGCGGCAACGCTCTCCGGCGAACGTGTCGGCGATATCTCGCTGGTAATCGAGTACTGGCCCTACGGGCTTCAGGACTGCGGCGCTTCGGCAGAGGAACTGATTGGGCTGCTGACGCCGATCGTTGGTGTGTCACACGACTGTTTCGATCTCGACGAGTGGAAGGGCGTTCTTCGGCCGATCTCCCTTGTGGAACTTGCGAGGATGGCCGCCAGCGGCGCCTATTCGCCTGCCGGACAGGGTCATACCAATCTGCTGGTGTTGCCCAAACATCGACGAGCGTCGATCGACGATTTGTTGGCTCCCGAACCCGTTGCCGACGAGAGCGCACCCGCTGCCGCCGAGGCCGAATCCGTTGCCGAGAGCGCACCCGTTGCTGCGGAGGCCGAACCCGTTGCCGCCGAGCACGCACTGCACGCAGCGAGTTCTCCCGTCGACGCCGACCGAAACTGGCTTGGCCGTCTTCGGCAGCGATTCAGCGGCGACACGAGTCGCTAACCGGCGCCGATTCGGCGATGTTGAGGTCGGCCCGTCCCCATATCCGTGGTGATGGTCATGAACACGGCAAGTAGCGCAGCAAGGACCGGGGCGCCGGTCCAGAGGTGAACCGACCACGAAATCCCCGCCTCGAGTTCGACGCCGACGAAAAGGCCGAACCAGGTCACCATGGTCAGAACGCCGATCCAGACCGGAAGGACATACGTCCAGGTCTGCCCCGACCTTCGCACCTTGGGCCAGGTGATCTCGGCGAGAACGCTTGCGACTGCCGGCCCGAGCAGTCGGGGAGCGGTTTCGAAACTCGTGAGTACCGTCTGCGCAACCGCCGGGACGAACAGCACTGCGACGAAGGTGCCTCGGGGTAGTTCGACCTGACGAACGAGGAACAGCAATGCGGTCGTCGTAATCATCGTGAAGACCACGATGGCACCGATTCCCCGGACGACCTCTCGGTCGAACGAGGAGTAGATGTCGTACTCGTAGGGACTCAGGTACATGAAGAAGAACTGCAGCAGCGCGGTGACGAAGGCCATCGTGGCCACGATTGGACCCGTTGATGACCACGCTGGCGTTTGCCGGTCGCCTTCCCGGGCGAGCGTCGAAACGATCGGACCGATCGCCATCAGAAGGCCCCCACTCAGCAAGATCAAATGGGTCGGCGACAGGAGAGCTTCGATGTCGGCCTCCACCCCGAAGAGTTCGTGCCACAGCAGATCGAGGATCGCACCAATGCCGAACACGGCGACGCCAACTGTGCGAAAACCGTACCCGGCAGGCATCGTCGCCCGTGCCGAAAGGCCCGGTCTGCGGTGTCGGCGGACGACCACGAGCATCCACGTGGCCGAGGCCGCGAAGCCGCTGTAGAGAATTGCGTGCCACGGCGTGAAGAACGTTTCGGGCTTTTGGTTGCGATGGGCCCACCCGTCGACGAAAAGACCACTCAACATCCAAAGCGCGCCCAGGCCGGCCACGGCGTCGTCGATTCGTCGGGCGAGCAGAGGTGTGTGGCGCGCCGAATCCAAACCGGGGACCTGATGCTGCACGGTGCTCGTCATGACCCCAGCGTCGCAGAATTCGGGCCCGCATGCTGCAGCGATTTCGTCACGCCCTGTCCCCCACTACGTTTGATTCGTCATGACTTCGACTGCGGGCCCCAGCGTCTCCACGCCCACTTCGCGGCTCGCCCAATTCGACGTTGCTCGTGGCGTCGTGCTCCTCGGCGTTTTCGTCATGAACTACATCGTCTTCTTCAACATCAAGACGCTGCGCGAAGTCTCCTGGGCTGAACTCGACGAACCCGGTTGGCTTCGGTCGTTCCTCGACCCGCAGACCGGTCCGGTCTCGACGCGCTTCGCCGCAGCCCTCGCCACCCTGGTCGGCATGGGGGTTACCCTCTTGAGCACCCGCGCCGTGGCGTCACACGATCGCGATGCGATCAACCAACTCCGATGGAGGCTCCGGCGACGCGGGACTCTGTTCGTGGTCACCGGAATCTTCTTCGACGGGGCATGGCCGGGAACAATTCTTCACTTCACGGGCGTCTACCTGATTGTTTGTTCCTTCGTCGTGACCTGGCGTCGTCGGTGGTGGTTACTCGGAGCGGCATCTATCTGCGCGCTTACTGTATTGCAGAGGGTCATCGTTTTCCAGGCGTCCAGAGACGACCTTCCGTATACGTCGTGGTGGGGAGGGTTTCGGTCCGGCAGCCGCCTTCCGGTCGGTACGGTGCAGGGATTCATCACGAACGTGACGACCTGGGGTGGGCACCCCGTCCTGCCGTGGCTTGCTTTCGTGCTGGTCGGCATGACACTCGCCACGTTCGACTGGAATACTCTGCGTACGTACTACCTTACGTTTGCTGTCGGCGTCGCATTCGTGGCTGCGGGATACGCCATGCAGTTCTTCGGAAAGAAGGTGCTCTCCGAGCAGTGGCGCTGGGCGGCCTCTATCGACCCTGGACCGTTTCGCAGAACGCCGCCGTTCGGTCTGGGGATGCCGGCGTACGTCGTCGCCGCAGTCGGTTCGTCGATTGCCGTCATTGCGCTGGTTGCCGGTTTCGCCTTCCGGCTCCCACGATTCCTACCGTTTCGGGTCTTGGCCCGAGCGGGTCGAGTGACCTTTTCGCTCTACATCCTTCATGGGCTCATCCCGTGGCTGCTGGTGGCACTCGATGTTGATGGTCAACGCCATGGACTTGTTTCTTCCGTGCTCATCGGATGCGTTGCATGGTTCGTCGCCGTGGTGGCAGGTGCCCTCTGGCAGAAACGGTTCACGACGGGCCCGCTCGAATGGGTGCTGCGGAAGTTCGGCGGGTGACCCTGATGATTTGTGGAAAAGTGTCGCGGTGACGTTGCCAACTCGACGACACGATGCGCTCCTTGCCGTGTCGTATCGCAGTGGATTCGTGGACTGCCAGCATTATGGCTCGGTCGTCGTGGTCGATCCTGGAGGTCACGTGTGTTTCGAGCTCGGTGGACCCGAATTCCAGACGTATGGCCGCTCAGCGAACAAGATGATGCAGGCAGTCGCAATGCTCCGACTCGGACTCGTCGTTTCGGGTCGCCAACTCGCACTCACGACCGCAAGCCATTCGGGTGGTCCCGACCACCTCGAGGTCGTTCGTTCGATTCTGGAAGATGCCGGACTCACCGAAGATCGGCTTCAGAACGCCATCGGTCGTCCCATCGGTGAGCGCGAGCTCGACGAGTTCCTGGCGAACCGTCAAAAGCCAAGTGCACTTACGATGAACTGTTCGGGGAAGCACGCGTCGATGCTCTCGACGTGTGTCACCTGTTCATGGGAACTCGACGACTACCTCGACGTCGATCACCCGTTGCAACAACGCATCACTCAAACGATCGCCGAGTTCACCGGTGAGACAACCGATGGCATCGGTATCGACGGATGCGGCGCGCCTGCGCATCAGGTTTCCCTGGTCGGACTTGCACAATCGCTGCGCCTCATGGCTCAGGCTGACCCGTCTCGGCCGGAAGGTCGGGTCGCCGAAGCGATCCGCTCCCACCCGGAACTGGTCGGAGGGTACGGACGCGACGTCACCGAGTTCCTTCTCGCCGCGCCTGGCTGGATCGGAAAGGACGGCGCCGATGGCGTCATGGTGCTGACGTCTCCGGACGGTTTCAGTGTCGCGGTGAAGATCGGTGACGGTGCGCAATTGCCGCGGGTGGCAGTGGCGTTGGCCGCACTCAAGAGGGCCGGGGCCTCGTTGCCGACGCTCGATCCGGCGATGCTGCGACCACCCGTCCTGGGCGGCGGCCACCCGGTCGGCGAACTCGTTCCCCTTTCGGTGGAATCTCTCCAGTGACTGTCGCTCCGGCATTCCCGAGATCCGCCCACATCGGCGCGTCGCCTGGGGCGAGTCGATAGGTCGAACGACTCATTGCGAGATTGGCCGTCCACTACGCCTGCGAACGCGCCGATACCTACATCGTGTTTGACCCCAATCTGAACCACCTCATTCCTGTATACCGACGTGACGCTGACGACGTCACCGGTGCTGTTCGCATCAGCGCAGTTGAAATGGTGAGCATGGAACAGATGCCCGGAGGCCGTTTTCAGGTCACCGTGCGCACGAACTCCGGAGCCCAACTTTTCATCACGCCCGTTATTTCGGTACTCGAAACAGCTCGAGACACGCTGGAGAGCTACCGCGCCCAACTCGGCGGTGAGATACCGATGTTCCCCCTCCAGGGACCTTAGGACCGAGGCCATCTCGTCCGCGTGTTCGTTCGGGCACCAACGTAGAGCATGCCTAACCCGAACAGCGTGGTGTACGGCCCAGCACGCGGTCTTCTTGGCGTGTTTCTTTCGACGCAATCACGTTCCGGTAAAGGTCACGTGTGAATGCGTTCGCCGACTCCACGGTCGCGGGAATGTCCTTGCCGTACGCGCCCTGTGGGACATCGCGTTCCTTCACCGCTCCCACATACATGGCAGGCCGTCACGCTGCGCTATTGCTGCAACTGCCGCATTGCCCGTTGGCTTGCTGGACACAGCAGGCATCGGCGTCGGCATCTTCTTCGGTCCCTCCGCGTCACAGCCTGGCCCGAGAGCATCGCCGAAGCAGCGTTGAGCGGACCAGAATGTTCACCGCAGCCCGCCCCCCAAGGTCCGCGACTTCGACGTTGCAGCGTATGAGTGTACGGTGGAGGCAGCACGACGTGATCCCTGACGTGTGGTTCCACCTTGGGATAGGTCCGAGGTGGTTCGGGTGCGGTGCTCCGGTCCCTGGTAGCGCGATTCATTCGAACCCACCCAACAGGAGCACCATGTCTCGTGATCCGTGTGTCACCGTGGCGCTTCTCCTTGGCGCCACACACGTTGAACGAGCCGGCGGCGTCACGGGTCTCTACCTTCACGGCGAACATGACGCGTCGAACGCGACCGAACTCTCGAATGCGTTACGGCGAGCGGTAAACCTCGCCATGAACACGGTGTAGGCGACCGCTGCGATACCCCAAAGCGCTGGATGCCGGACATAACAGCAGGGGCGGCCGTTGCCTCGCCAAGACTTCACCAGCGGCAACGTGGAGTGGTCTTGACGGAATTTTCCGAGCACGAAGGCGCTGATATGAACCATTTTGAACAACGGACAGGGCAGCGGCTTCTGGGCTGGGTCTGGGTAGGGGCAGGAGTTTGGGGTGCCCTTGGGGTTGTCCTGGGTTGGCCAGGCATTCGTGACGCGAACGCTGATGCAAAGCGATGGGTACTCCTCGCAAGCACCGCGCTGCCCCTGTGTGCGACGGGTGCGGCGTTGTTGGTGAAACGCAGATCCCATCTTGGGATTGCGTGTGTTCTGTTGTTCTTGTCGATTGGCACGCCCACATACTTTGCGTGGGTGTTCAATGTGATCCCGATCCTGTTGATCATCGCCGTCGCTGTCGCGTTACGAATGGAACACCAAGCTGACGATGCATGCGGAACGAGAGGCTTGCAGTGAACTCTGACGGAGTCCGACCGAACACGCGCGGTGGAGATACGTGGACCGTTCTCCTCTTGACTCTCTGCAATCTGGTTGTTCCCCTTGTCGCGTATATCTGGGGGATTGTTCGACTGTCGCAGTCCAACCGGTGGAACAAGATTCAAAAGCTCGGGCTCGCACTGATCCTCCCGACCTTCTTTCTTGTCCCGGCGCTCCTTCTGACATTTACGCGATCGACAACAAAGGTCGTCGAAACGAGCGTCGCGGTTCCGTCGCCCGTCAGATCACCAGCAACTCAACCCCTCGGGCGCGGAGGTTCGGAGGCCGACAACGCCGTGCTTCGTTCCCGGCCTTTGGTTGCTAATCCCCGTGATTGTCGGGCGGAACCGAAGGTCGAGTCGTTGTCCAAGGATCTGGGACCAATGACTGGGTCGGGTCTGGTCCGTGTGGTTGGTGATCCGTGGAACTTCAGCCTCGGTCAACCCGCCACCTTTGGTTCCGAGCGTTGGGGCGGGAACAAGCTTCTGATCGCGGTCCACGTCAGTGCCGGTGATCATGTCCTCGTTCGCGGAAAAGCAGTCGCCCCGGGCACTTCGCAAGTCGGATTCGGGAGTGACGCGACACCAGCGTTCTCACACGACCTTCGTCTCGATGACCGCACCGCACTGGATGGCGGCTGGGTCGACTTTCCGAACATGATCCGCCTAGAGAAGCCGGGCTGCTACATCCTCCAGTTCGACTATCTCGGTGGTACCACTCGCCTGGCCTTGCGCTACGTGGCCCCCGTTGCGGAGTCGTCTCTGTCTACCTGTAATGCACGGCCCATCGTGACTGAACTTGCCCAGTCAGTCGGCCAAAACATTGACGTGGCCCGCTTCTTCAATGCCGCTGATTTCGCATGGGTCTCAGATCAAGGGATCTCACCCACGCGGAACGGAAGCGACGCTGCGAGCTACGTAACACTGTCGCGCTACTTCTCACGACTCGCAGCCGCCGGTGATCGCTGGAGTGTTGCCAACTTCGTGGGCGCTCCGGTCCGGTCGGGAGTGGCCAACTTTCACGGACAACTCACCCGAGGCCGCCAGTCGGACGGCAGAACGGCGACCTTCAAGGGCGCTGTTCGCTGCTCCACCGGAACGATCATCGCCCTCTCCATAGGCTCGACCAGACCTTCAACCACCTCGACAGTTTCAAACACGAGCGGCAACACTTCATCGGTTACGTCATCCGGCATACGGCGATACGACCTGCCGTCCAGTTGACCGATCCCAGTAAGCGAACTTCGAATCCCTACACGGTGCTCACTCGATCGACCTGATCTGGGGTGGCGGCGGGATCACCGCTGCTTGGATGGCTCCACGACGACCCGCTCGACGCGCTCCAACGGACCGAGGCCTCGCTGACATCATCGCCGGGCCCGTGCGCCGGTATCCGCGATCTCGGCTGTCGTTCGCGATTCGTTTAGAAGGGTCGAGGAACGGGTACGAGCAGGGCGCGACTAGCTGCCAGTTTGGCGTGCTGGAACCTGGCTCCTTATAAGGGTTCCGGATATCGCACGACAATGAGGACGTCGCAAAATGATCGAGGCACACGGCTTAGTGAAGCGTTACGGGTCAACCGTTGCTGTCGATAACTTGTCCTTTGAGGTTCGAGAAGGGCAGGTCACGGGCTTTCTCGGCCCGAACGGGGCGGGGAAGTCGACGACACTTCGCATGATCCTGGGTCTCGACGCTCCCACCAAGGGTTCGGTCACGATCGGCGGTAGGTCGTACTCGTCGTTGCGACGCCCGCTCTTCGAAGTTGGTGCCCTCCTGGACGCAAAGGCGATCCACGAGGGACGAAGCGCTTACAACCATCTGCTTTGTCTCGCACAAAGCAACGGGCTAGGTAGGCGTCGGGTCGACGAAGTGCTGGACATCGTCGGGTTGACGAGCGTCGCCCACAAGCGCGCAGGCGCGTTCTCCCTTGGCATGGGTCAACGGCTCGGGATCGGTGCAGCTCTTCTCGGCGATCCAGGCGTGTTGGTGTTCGACGAGCCGGTGAACGGGCTCGATCCCGAAGGGATCATCTGGGTCCGCACACTTTTGCGGTCGCTCGCCGACGAAGGAAGGACGGTATTCGTGTCAAGTCATTTGATGGCCGAGATGGCGCTGACCGCCGACCACGTGATCGTGATCGGACGCGGAAAACTGCTCGCCGAAGCAAGTATTAGCGAACTCGTAGCGTCGAGTGAAGCAAACTATGTACGCGTACTATCCCCTCAGCGCGACGCGTTGAGTGTGTTGGTCGCAGCGAACGGCGGGTCGAGCACGGTGCGGCCCGATGGTGCGCTGGCTGTGACCGGCATGACGGCTGCGACGATCGGCGATTTGGCGATGGCCAACCGCATTGCCGTCCACGAGCTCGCTCCTCAGGCGGCGTCGCTGGAGGACGTGTACATGACCCTCACCCATGACAGCGTCCAATACCGGTCCGGTGCCACCATCAACGACATACCCGCCACTTCGCCAACCCAGACACCCAAGGCAGCTTGACATGACCGTTACTGAGCTACCCACGAACTCGACGTCTCCGAGCCCGGCACTGATCAAGGCTCGAGAACCACACTCAGCTCCCATCAGGAGCATTGCCCGTGACGTGGTTCGCTCGGAATGGACGCGCTTGCGGACTGTCCGGTCGACCTATTGGACTCTCATCGCCGCGGCCATTTTCATGGTCGGCCTTTCCGCGATCGTGTGTGCCGTCTACGTCGCCCAGTTCGACAAACTCACTGCACGAGACAAGGCGACGTTCAATCCGGTCACGTACAGCCTGGTCGGCGCCGGTCTTGCTCAACTCGCCATCGGCGTACTGGGCGTACTCATCATCACCAACGAATACGCCAGCCACATGATTCGCACCACGTTCGCAGCTACGCCACAACGAACGACAGTGCTCGCGGCCAAGGCCGCCGTGTTCGGTGTGGTTACGTTCGTCGTCACCACAATCGCCGCCCTTGCTGCGTTCCTCGTCGGCCAAGCAATACTTTCGGGCGAGCACCTTGGCGTCGCCATCAGCGAACCTGGGGCCATACGAAGCGTCGTTGGGACCGGCCTCTACCTCAGCGTCCTCGGGCTCCTCGCGCTCGGTTTGGGAACACTGCTCAGGAAAACGGCTGGAGCTATCGCTGCGCTGTTCGGAATGTTATTCATCGTTCCCGTGATCGTCAGCCTCCTCCCAAGTTCCATCAACGGAATTCAGAAATACCTTCCAAGCAACGCTGGTCAGGAAATCATGTTCGGGTCTGGGCAGAACACGTCGGACGCGCTGTCACCATGGGCTGGATTCGGTGTGTTCTGCCTTTACGCGCTCGTTACTCTCGGGATCGCTGCGGTGGTCCTTGTCCGGCGCGACGCATGAGCGGCCCCCTGCCCGGGAACCGCACCGGACTTGGTGCCGCGTTCGGGGCAGGACTCGGCGTTCTCATCGGCGCGCAGCGTCGGAAAGGAAAGTGAACGGCAGATTGCGATCCCCGATGAAACGTCGACGATTCGTGGCCCTTCGCGATCCAGTGGGGGCGACGGCGCGGCAGCGCACCGACGCGAACCTGGTTGGCCGGCGTCCATGTTCCACTTCTGACAAACGACACAGGTGCATCACGTGATCTCCGTCGCACTCCTCGTGGAGCGTGGGCAACACGTGGCTGCAAAGGTCAGCTTGGGCCTCTCGTCGGCGTTCTCCACCAAGATTCGTTGAGGTCCACGGACGGACTCCGCCGGGCTGTGGTGGTGCCATGAAATTGGTACTGAGCTAATTGGCTGTTTCGAAAGTTCGACCGCAGGGTATGGGTAGGTGCGAGTCCGTTTGGGCCGTAGATCGAGGTTGATGCAGTGGTTTTCAAATGGTTTCGTGTTGCCATCGTCTTCATCGTGATCTTCATATGTGGAGCTGTAGGAATGCTCGGCTCGAACGCCTCGGCGGCGGTGGGCTGTCGCGATTCCGGGTGCAACGGCAAGAGTCCCGTGACTACTGGTTGCAGCCGTGACGCGGTGAGTCTCAACACTGTCATATTCGAAGATCACGCGTCGGGCGGAACGTTTGGACGACAAGTCGTAACGTTGCGCTATTCCCGCCGATGCAGGGCGTCGTGGTCACGCGTTACCGCATCGGCCGGAGGAACGGCGGCAGTGACGAAGAGCGCGGCATTCATCAACAGATATGCGCCGAGGACAAAACGTACCTCGAAAGGTCCGGGATCTGTCTATTCAAACATGCAGTCGGGGAGAGCCAGGGCGTGCGGCACGACCAACTTCAACGGCACGGCCGTCGTAGAAACCCGATGCATTAGTGCCCGTTGAAGCGAGAGTAGTTGCCGCCTTTGGTCGCCAACATCGGGTGACGGCGTTGCGACGGCCCGCGTCGTCGATGCAAAAAGCCGAAGCTTCGGGTCTGAAAACTCACCCCAATCATGGGCCGATTCCGCAGTGGCAACCACCGATCGCGCCGCTTTCGAGTGTTCCCGCACGGAAAGTCTGCAAACTCGGTTCCTCAGAAAACCGATCGGCGGTGCGATCCTCAGGAACGACGACCACTACCTCCATCCGAATCGTGCCTCGTCAGGCGGACCGTGAATAAGCAGTCGTGAGACAGCGGCCATACGGTTCGCGCTCAGGCGACGGGCGCGTCACGCGTCGAACACGTCGCCTGCGGTTCTCAATCCGCAGGGAGGGCGGAGCGAGCGTGGTGCGACAATCGGGCTAGAAGAAGCGGGCTAGAAGAAGCGGGCCTGGTCGAGGGTTGCTCGGAAAAATTCGCCTTGTTCCCATTTGGGTGTACTTGGCCACCATCCGGCTTTGACGTGTCGAGGGAGCGTGTAGCCCTCAGTTGAAAATTCGCCGTCGAAGAACACCCCGAAGGTGTGGAGCTGAAACGGCCCCTTGTCGGGCTTGGCCCACCGTGGAAGCGAGAGAGCCCGCAGTGTTCCGTCGTCGGAGACGTCAATGGTTACGTCGTGGGGGCGCTGATCGATGATGACGGTGGCCGTGGCGTGGTGGTCGTCGATGGCAGCCCAGGTGACATTTGAGTTGAGTGCGCCCCCGGGTGTCAGCCCTATGACTTCGCTTGCGAGTCTTCCGGCAGCGCTTCGATCGATGTCAGCACCCGACGCGTTGACGACGGGGATGTGCCCGAAGAGTCGCCAAACCATCTGGCCGGTGGTGGCGCTGTAGCGGTCGTAACCCCGCACCCTCAAGGCGAAGTTCCCAGATTCAGCGGCCCAGATGTATCCGGTGGGTGCGACGATCTGTTGAGCGGTGAACGCCCTCCACTTCCCGATGCGGATGTCGCCATGCATGGCAACCTGCGCGCCGGAGAGCAGCGGCGTGCCTGGTGTGATTGCATGGCGCAGCCATCGGATCACCGGGGCAGGAAGGACGTCGATCGCGTCGGGATCGAATTTCTTGGGGACGGCTGGCGTCGGACTCGCGAGCTGGAGCCAGGACCGTTGGGCGGAGTCAAGAAGAAAGTCGGGCTGAGCCTCGATGCTTGCAACGTTAAGCATGCTTATCTCCCTGAGGTTCGGGCGAGAACGGTGTTGGTCATGTAGTCGACGAATTTGTCGGGTTGTTCCCACAGAGGTCGATGTCCTGACGTGTCGAGGACGGCGAGATCTTTGATCGGTGCTTTGATCATCGGGTACCAGGTCGCGAACGGCTTGGCTCGACCTCCGGCTTCGTGTGCGCCCTCAACAAAGAACATCGGGATATCGAACGTGGTCGCAGTACGCCGGAAGTCGATGCTTTGGAGCTGGGGGTACACAACGGAGAACGTGTCCACGAAGCCAGCCAGAAGGTGGACCTGGTCGACCAACGCGTACTCAGACACGAAGATGTTCTCGGAGAACCCACCGGCACCTTCGGAGTTCGACGAGTGGTCGTACGGGTAGACAAGGTGCTCTGACGCAAGAGCCGTTTCGTAGTTCAACATGTCGGCATACGGTGGCGGGCCGATCTTCGTGAGATCATCGATGAGGCCTTTGTTTCCCTTGGCTCGTGCCCAAGCGAGGGTGTCGTTGTAGATAATCGTGTCGGTCTCTTTCGGGTCGACCATTTGCCCGGTCCCGATGAACGCGGCGAATAGTTCGGGTCGCTGTTGTACGGCGAGAACGCCGAGAATGGTTCCCCACGATTGACCGAGCAGATACACACGATCTTTACCGAATCGATTTCTGAGGTAGTCGGTGACAGCCACGGTGTCGGCGATCGCGCCGGCAAGGGTGTAGGTGCCGGTGGGATCAAGCTCCTTGTACGACTTTCCGCTTCCCCGCTGGTCCCACGTGACGACCGTGAAATGCTTTTCGAGTTCCGGGAGATGCTTGCGCATCGCGCCCATCTCGGAACCACCCGGCCCGCCGGCAAGGAACAACAACACCGGGTTGTCCCTGTGGTGACCGCGGATCATCATCGCCAAGGCGTGTCCGTTGACATCAACAGTCCTGAGTTCCGCAACCGAGCCGACGATCGTATTTCCGCTGGCGTCAGTGATTGCCCTTGTGCGGGCGGGTCGAGCGAGCATCACCGTGAACCCGACAAGGCCGATCGCGGCGAGGACGGAAGTAGAGCGCCGTAGGTAGATCCACCAGTTGTGGGAGCGTTCGACCGATCGACGGGCGGCCTTGCGAGCCACATTGACTCCAACAAGCGAACCGAAGGCCAACGGCAACAGCGAGACCAGCGCATGGAACCCGCGGCCGGTGGCCAACGCGACCAGCCCGTACTCGCTCGTCGAGATGCCATCAACAGTGGGGCCATCCGTGCCCCTCCTGATCGCCTCGAACACTGCAGCAAACACAACAGGCGTCACGAGCATCGCCCAACGCGACCGCAACGCCAAACCTGCGACAGCGCCGACGCACAAACTGATCGCGATCGACAACATCGCTTGGTTGGTGGTCAGGGGACCACGAGGAGTCCACAGCCCGGCAGCAGTTCCCCAACTCGTAACCCCAGCGACAGCGACGACTGCGCCGATCCACTTGGCCGCCCAGACTCGACCCATCAACGCGTTGACTCCACCGCGTACTCGTCCAGCGCGAACCGCGTGATCAGGGAAAGCGGTCACAGCACCTTGGTCCAGTGCTCCGGTCGACTCGACATCGTTGTGCGTGGTCGAATCTTCATGGAGTTTGTCCGTTCGTTCCGTGTCGGGGTCGAGCCACCCAGGGTTCATCGAACTGACGATTAGCTTGCATTTGAAGCGGCCCGAGATAGGCCGATAGCGAGAGCGGGCGGTGCGAGAACGGCATGTTTGGGGTTCCAACTGGTAGAGAAGGCCGGGACCGGACGGCTTGCTCTCACAACTACCCGAATCGTTGAGCCTTGAAACCTCACCTGTTCACGGGCCGGATTCTGATGTGTGCACAGAGGTTCAAAAGGCCGAGGTTTCGTGGCGTGGACTTGTGGGTATCGCCTCAGGACGAACGGCCCTGCACGGGTGTCGCCCGCACAACCAGAGGACACCATGTCGAGAACGAGCACACCGAACGAGCACGTTCCGACCGGGAAGCTCGGGCCTGGCCACGTGATGGCCATCGCGTTCGGTGCGATCCTCGCATTGGCTGGGATTGGCTCGCTGATCGGAGCTGGAGTGCTCGGCTGGGCCAACGCGACTCAGCGAGACTCACGCGGGTACTTTTCCACGTCGACCGATCGCTTCACGACCTCGTCGTTCGCGATCACGTCTGACCGGCTCGATCTCCGTTCGGGAGCGGGACCCGGCGAGTGGTTCATCAACAACGACAACATCGCGACGGTCCGCCTTCGCGCCAAGACCCCGAGCGACGTGTTCATCGGAATCGGCCCGGTGGCAGACGTGGAGCGCTACCTCAACGGCGTGGCCCACGACGAAGTGACGAACGTGAGCTACCGACCGTTCTCCGTCGAGTACCGTCGATCGCCAGGAACAAACACCCCAACCTCACCGACGACCGAGACGTTCTGGGTCGCGAAGACAACCGGTCCGGGAACCCGGACGCTGACATGGGCACCAACCCAAGGCGAATGGGCAGTGGTCGTGATGAACCCTGACGCCACACCGACTGTGACCGCAGACATCGCGCTCGCCGTGCGAGTCCCGTTCCTCGGATCTATCATTCGTGCACTTAGCATTGGCGGGATCATCGCAGTGGTTCTCGGCGCGGTCCTCATCATCTTCGGAGCGACTCGTTCTCAACGCGGTGCCCCTGTCCGCACCCGAGACGCTATAGCAGCAGTCCCAGAGGCACACGACGGCCTTCCCGAACGGCTGGCCTCAAGGACGTCACCGGTCCATCTCGAAGGCCACATGGTCGAGCCGCTCAACCGGTGGTTGTGGCTCGTGAAATGGTTCCTTCTGATCCCGCACGTCATTGTCCTCGCATTCCTTTGGGTCGCATTTGTCGTACTCACTGCGGCCGCAGGTATCGCGATCGTGTTTACGGGCCGCTACCCCAGATCGCTCTTCGACTTCAACGTCGGCGTGTTGCGCTGGAACTGGCGGGTCGGGTTCTACGGACCAAGCGCGTACGGCACCGACAGATACCCGCCCTTCACCCTCGCACGGACCGACTACCCAGCGAGCCTCGACATCGACTACCCCGAACATCTGTCACGTTGGCTGGTGTTCGTGAAGTCCTGGCTCCTCGCTATTCCACACCTGATCATCGTCGCCGTCTTCAGTGCCGGGTGGTCATGGAATCGCAACAGCAGCAATGGCTTTTGGAGAGCTACTCAACTCGGCTACCCGGGCGGACTTATCGGCATCTGCGCCACCATCGCCGGCATCGTGGTCCTCGTCCGCCGAAACTACCCGCACGGACTCTTCGACTTCATCATCGGCATGAACCGCTGGGTGTACCGGGTCATCGCCTACGTCGCGTTGATGACCGACGACTACCCACCCTTCCACTTCGACGGTGGCCCCACCGAGCCACACGTCAACCATCCCTCGCCACCCAAATCAGGGCCCAGTATCAGCGTGACCGACGACCACGTGCCCGACCTCGTTGGCGCCCACGCATGACTAGCACCACCGCCGCATCGACGGTGGCATCGCCGGGCCGCGAGGGTGGAGTAGACAAACGTTGTCGAGTGCCGCTCCCCGCACCCATCGAGCAGCCGTCCCTTAGTTCCTCGAAAGCACGGCAATGAAGCTCCCGGTCAGATCAGGAGCGATCGTCCCAGCGCTGCTCATGCTCCCGAACGTTGTCTGGATGCTGTTCTACAAGTTGGACACCGGCACAAAGAGCTCGGTGCCACGCCCGCTTTCTCTCGCGGAAAACGGAGTGCGCATCCTGGCGCTGGCATTGCCGTTCTTTTACACACTGAAGCTCGGCCGCGAACGGTCGACAGCTGCGCTGATCGGCATGACCGTTTCGCTCGGTGTCTACTATGCCGCTTGGGGACGGTTCTTTCTCGGTGGGGGCTCAGACTCGCTTCTGAGCGCTTCACTGCTGAGAATTCCATCACCGCTCGCGTTAGCCCCGGTCGCGCTCCTGCTCTTCTCGTCATATCTGATGAGCTCATGGTTGATGTTCGCGGCTGCCTTGTGTTTCGGGGTCCTCCATATTTGGGGTTTGTCCCTTTCCGGTCTATGACTGCGCTCGGCTCGCCAGAAGCGTTCCCAGTGACGGGTTCAGCGCCGCTTCGTCGCCTCGGATCCATACTCACCGCAGCGCTCGTGTTCCGGTTCTATCGGCGATGGCATCTGCGGTGGGGCACGACAGACACCGAAGCAAACGCTCGATTCGAAGGTGACGACCTCATCGTCGACCCTCGTTTCACCCCAACTAGAGCCGTGACGATCAACGCCTCTCCGGAGCAGGTATGGCCATGGATCGTCCAGATCGGCATCGGGCGAGCGGGCTTCTACTCGTACGACTGGCTCGACAACCTCGGCCGACCCAGCACCAATAAGGTCCTCCAGAGTGGCAACACCCTGCGGTCGGTGACCTCGCCGCCCCTATGTCACCGTTCACCAAATCACCAACCGACGCCACGGCATTTCGGGTAGCTGGTCTCGAAACGAACAAGTGGCTGCTCTGGCAACAGCGGCTCTCGACCTGGGTTTGGGTGATCGAACCGGTCGACGAAGACCGGACCAGGCTCGTGACTCGAATCCGAGCCCGCTACGACTGGAGCGACCCGTTCGCGATCGTGTGGCTCCTCCTTATGGAGCTCGGAGACTTCCCGATGATGCGAAAGCAGCTACTCGGCATCAAGAAGCGCGCCGAAAACCACAGCGATCCGACCCAGCAATCCGTCTCCGAAGTGCGCACGTGAACCCGGCACCGTTCACCGACCCATCCGTCATCCCGACAGGATCGTCAGTCGAGCTCCTCTGGATCCCGCTTGGCGCAGGCCAACGAATCGTGAAACTCAGCGGGAAAACCTACGAACGCTTAGCCGCCCTGATCCAACACCGACCCGTCTGCGACATCTATCACGCAGCACTCGTCGTAACAGTGCCGGACGGCCGATACACCATCGAAATGGCCCCAATCCCCGACAAATTCGGATCCCGGCGCGGCGTCGTCGCCGAGGGACCCGTCGGCCTGAGATTACTCGGCCGATTCCGGATTTTCCGATACGAGATCCGCTGCTGGCAGCGTGGTCTCATCCCCGACGCGAGCGACGCAGTTGGCACCACGATTCTCACCACCGATCCGACTTGCACACAGCAACTCCTATGCGTCGTGGCGGACGTGCCGACACCCGTATGGGGACGCGACGAACTCTGCGCCGGCGACATGTGGAACTCGAACTCGGTAATCGCCTGGGTTCTCACCACCGGCAACCTCGATGCGGACAAACTCCAACCGCCCGCAAACGGACGGGCGCCCGGCTGGACCAGCGGACTCGTCGTAGCCCGAAGGACAAGGACCAACGCCTTGGTGTAGCGAGACCGATGCCGACACGCTGGGCACTCGCACAACCTCATCACCGACGGTTCTCCGCCCGAACTGACGTGACCGAGCTGAACGCCACGGCCCCGTGGATGCCCGCAACGACACAGCCGAGCTCGTTGGTGGCCTCGAACCTCGCGTTGAGGTCTAGTTGGCTGGTCGGAAAGTCTGGTTGGGTGCTCGCGTTTTGATGTCGTTTTTGGGATGCTTTGATGTCGTTTTTGGGATGCTTGGTGTGAGAGGTTCGGTTGATCCGCAGGGCGTTCTTAGCTTCGTAATGTCGGGTTACTTTACGAAAACTCCATGGCGAGGTCTCACACGAGCACGAGCATGGGCAGAACTACGAGCAGGCGCACTCAACCTCGACCGGATCGGATGACTCGGACTCATCTGAGGCGGCGAGCAGTCGCCCTTTCGACGATCAACGACAAAGCGTTGTGGCGCTTGCGGCTGAAGCGTCGCGGTTTGGAGTATTCGCCACCCAACACAAATGCCACACATCAAGCGAAAACGCGCCTCAAGCTCACAATCACCGATTGCCGACCAGCCACCTAGGAGGCCTTTACCGCAGCGCGTCGTTGTGCCGCTCGGCGCGCTCGTCGGAGCGTGCGACGCTCCTCTTCGGTGTGTCCACCCCAGACGCCGTGGTCTTGGTTCGTGCGGAGCGCGAACTCCAGACAGAACTCACGAACGGGACAGCTGGCGCAGATCCGCTTGGCGCGATCGACCTGGTCGAGCGCTTCGCCGGTGAGGCCCAGGGGGAAAAACGTCTCGGTGTCTACATGGAGGCAGGCTGCATCGGCACGCCAGGATGAGTCATCCCAGGTTCCCGGTCGAACCGATCCGACTGAATACAGGGGAGTTGCGGTGGGGGTCATGGACCGATCGTAAACCTTTTCATGCGATAGGTCAAAGCATTTGCTCAAATCATTTGCTAGGTCGTTCGTCTCATGCAACTTTGCGGCCGCGAGTCGAACCCTCGTGCACCCGTGGTGCACTCGAGACGCATCCCGTGGTGCACCCGTGATGACTGCGACCGCACGCATTTGGTCACATCGGGGTCAATCGCCACCGAGATCTTCGCGATTTCGAGCGAAAAGATGGCGGCGAGGGTCCACGACTGGAAACATCGGTGGCATGCCTCAACCTGTCTCCGTCGCATGCGACCTGCTGCTCACCAACGCTGACCTGATCGCGACCGTCGACGCGCAACGTCGTGAAATTCCCAACGGCTGGATCGCGATCACCGGGAATCGCATCGTGGCGATCGGTGGCGCGGCGGACCAGACACCCGAGGCCACAACGGTCGTGAGTGCCGCAGGCTGTCTCATCACGCCAGGGCTGATCAACACCCACCACCACATCTACCAGAACCTCACCCGCGCCTACCGGCCCGCGACGAGCGGCGTCTTGTTCGACTGGCTCACCACCCTCTACCCGCTCTGGAGTCGCCTGGATGAGGAGGCCGCCTACGTGAGCGCCTGGGTGGGACTTGCGGAGTTGGCCCTCGGCGGATGCACGACGTCGACCGACCATTTGTATGTGCATCCTCGCGGTGCTGGCGACTTGATAAGTGCGGAGATCACCGCAGCGAAGGAGCTCGGGTTTCGATTTCATCCGACGCGCGGTTCCATGAGCCTGTCGAAGAAGGATGGTGGTCTTCCACCGGACAGCGTCGTGCAGACGGACGAGGAGATCCTGGCCGACTCCGAACGTCTCGTGAAGCTTCATCACGATCGGTCCACCGACGCAATGGTGCGAATCGCGCTCGCCCCGTGCTCGCCGTTCTCGGTCACCCCTGCACTCATGCAAGCGACGGCCGAGCTGGCCGAGAAGCTCGACGTACGACTGCACACCCACCTTGCCGAGGACGCCGATGAAGACGTGTACTGCATGGAGGTCTTCGGACGACGACCGGTTGAGCAGTTCGAACATGTTGGGTGGGGCTCCGATCGCGCGTGGGTCGCGCACTGCATCTTTCCGAACGACGACGAGATCACCCGCCTCGGTTCCTGGGGGACTGGCGTTGCGCACTGTCCGAGTTCGAACATGATGCTAGGTAACAGGTCGATTGCACCGGTCCGACAGTTTCGAAACGCCGGGGTTCGGGTCGGCCTCGGATGCGACGGTTCATCGTCGACGGACTCGGCATCGCTGTGGATGGAGGCGCGCAATGCGATGCTGCTGGGGCGGATCAAGAACGGCCCGGCGCTCTTCGGTGCGCGCGACGCGCTCGAGGTTGCCACCATCGGCGGCGCAGCATGTCTCGGGCGGTCGGGGGAGATCGGTGAACTGTCCGTTGGCGCGTTGGCGGACCTCGTGGTGTGGCCGTTGGGTGGCGTGCGCTTCGCCGGGGCGATCAGCGACCCGATCGAGGGGTGGCTGCGGTGCGGGCCCTTCTCACCCACCCATACGATCATCAATGGAGAGTTCGTCGTGCGCAACGGTGAACTTGTAAGCGAACATACCGAATCGCGTCTGCGGCTTCACCGATCGGTGGCGGAGAAGATGCAGGCGCCTCTCTAGCGACCATGGCGGTATGGCGCTATGGATTCGTTGCGCCGTTGTCGCGGCGTCGCAGCACCCAGATGCCAGAGATCGTATGTGCGCTGGGGAAATCGTATTCGCCAAGTTGTGACTCGGCGAAGTGGTCCAGAGACTCGACGATAGTCGAGGATAATGGGCGACAATTTCCGAGGTTATAACTGCCGCTTTCACCGCCAGGATGAAGGGGTCACCGGCGCGTTGGACCTCGTCGACGAACGGCGGCCGCTCGCTCTCCCGAACGGAACCACCGCCATCGCGGCGCGCGGCGAGAAGCGTCATCGAGGGTGTTCCGCGAAGTTGGCGGCGGCGGCTTCAGGCGAAGGGTCGTGGTGCCGCCAGCGTGCGATATGTGTGGTTCGGCCAGCCATTGGCTCAACAGTGGAAAAATGAGCCCGAGTCATTCGTTCGAACGTGATCTGCCCTCGATCCATGCCCGACGATAGCGTCGATGTACACCGGGCACGATTACCCGGTGTGCCGCGGGCCAACTCCAACTCCAACTCCAACTCCAACTCCAACCAAGGGTTCCGAGCGGGCCAACTCGGGCAGAACGACGCCGAACCGAGGCCAAAACTGCGGAGTTGGAGTGAAACAGCGGCCGAGTTGGAGTGAAACATCGGCCGAGTGGGACGCTGGAGTGAAACAGGCGGGGGCCACAACAAACGCAATATGCTGCGTGAAGCAACACCCGATGTCGGTGAGGCCACAACCCCTGCGGCCACCGACTCCGCCGAGCGATGCGAGAGGCAGCAGCCATGACTGCAATCACGGGCTTTCACACGATCATCTACAGCACCGAACCTGAAGCAACGCGTGCGTTCTTGGCCGAAGTCCTCGACTGGCCTCACGTGGACGCCGGTGGTGGCTGGCTGATTTTCCAGACGCCACCCAGCGAACTCGGCGTGCATCCAACCCAGGAAGCCGGCAGCGACGAGCGATCTTCCTCCGTGCCGTTCCATCAGGCGTCGCTGATGTGCGACGACATCCACGCTGCCATCGCCGAACTCGCACACAAAGGCGTTGCGGTCAAACATGACATCGAGGACCAGGGTTTCGGGCTGGTCACATCGTTCGAGATGCCCGGTGCGGGCTGGATGCTCCTTTCCCAACCCCGCCATCCGCTCGCCCACAGCCTCACGAAATAGTGCGGTCCGTTCAGGACCGCCAGAGCTCAACCGATCTACCAGCGGCCAATCCCCGAAAGAGCGGAGAACAATATGACGACGCCTCCCCGGCCCAACGCCGACTCGACACCGGCGACAACGAGTTCGGGCACACCGCACGTCCTCGACCTTCATGTGCGGGAATGGGTAAACACTCCCGACCCGCTGACCGCGCCCGAATGCGAGGGGAAAGTCGTGATGATCGAGGCTTTCCAGTTGCTGTGCCCGGGATGTGTCAGCCACGCGCTCCCGCAAGCCCAACGGGTGCACACACTCTTCGACGGAACAGACCTCGTCGTGATTGGACTCCACTCCGTTTTCGAACACCACGCGGCACAGGGTCGAACCGAGGTTCTGAAAGCCTTCCTCCACGAATACCGGCTTACCTTTCCGATCGCCATCGACGCGCCGTCGCCGGACGATTCGATCCCACAAACTATGCGAGCGTATGGTTTGCGCGGTACCCCGTCGCTGCTGCTGTTCGGTCGACAGGGCCAACTCATCCTGCACAGATTTGGGGCCGTCGACGACTTGAGCCTCGGCGCCACCATTGCGACTGAACTCGCCCGATCGAGCTCGTGACTTTCGCGTCCGAGTCTGGCCAAGCTCGCTAGCGTCAGGTTATGGCTGAGTACACCGACCAAGATCTTTCCCGGTCGAGCTTCCCGCTCACCGCGGCGACACCGCGCTAGCGCCGCTCCGCCGTACACTCGAGCGGTGCCCATCCACGCCGTCACCCTTGCCGATGTAGAGCGAGCGCGTGAAACGATCGCCGGTGCCGTCGAGAACACCCCGTTTCTGCACTCGCGAACTCTCTCTTGCGCCTGTTCGGGTGCGAGCTCTGGCTCAAGTTCGAGAATCTTCAGTTCACGGCCAGCTTCAAAGAACGCGGCGCACTGAACAAACTGCTTTCGCTGACGGCAGAGGAGCGGGCGCATGGTGTGATCGCCATGAGTGCCGGCAACCATGCTCAGGGGGTTGCGTATCACGCTGGTCGCCTCGGCATTCCGGCGACGATCGTGATGCCGTCGTTCACTCCATACGTGAAGGTCCGCAACACGCAAGGCCATGGTGCGAACGTCGTGCTCCACGGAGAATCACTTGCCGAGGCATCTACGCGCGCATATGAACTTGCCGAGGAGCACAAGTTCGTGTTCGTGCATCCCTACGACGACCCGTTCATCATTGCGGGCCAGGGCACCGTCGCGTTGGAGATGCTCGGCGCCGTGCCCGATCTGGATGCCTTGGTCATCCCGGTCGGCGGGGGCGGACTCATCGCTGGATGCGCGGTCGCGGCGAAGGGACTTCGACCGTCGATCGACATCTTCGGCGTCGAGTCGCGTGCCTTCTCGGCAATGGCGCAACACCTGGCCGGTCAACCGATCGAGGTGGGCACGGAAACGATCGCCGAGGGTTTGGCGGTTCGTGAAACCGGGAAGCTCCCGCTCGCTATCGCCCGCGACCTGGTCGCCGAGGTGCTGCTGGTTGACGAGTCCACGATCGAAGAGGCCGTTGCCCTGCTCATCGAGATCGAAAAGACGGTGACGGAGGGCGCCGGTGCCGCCGGGATTGCGGCGCTCATCGAGCATCGACAACGATTCGTCGGGAAGAAGGTCGGGCTGATTCTGTGTGGAGGCAACATTGACTCGCGGATGCTCGCGAGTTTGCTCATGCGCAGCCTGGTCCGAGAGGGGCGGCTCATCCGAGTCCGTGTTCGCGTTCCTGATGTGGCCGGCTCCCTCGCGCGACTGACGAGAGTGGTCGCTGATTCGGGAAGCAACGTTGTCGACGTCGAACATCAGCGACTCTTCGGTGTGTTCAGCGTGAAGAGCACCGAGGTCGAGTTGACCCTCGAAACCCGTGATCGTTCCCATGTCGCATCACTGCTCGCCGCGATGGCCGACCAGGGATTTCACGCCGAGCTGCTCGACGCGTGATCGAGTTGCTCAGACTCCGAGCCAGGTATCGATCAACCGGCGAGCGATGGTGACCGGCGGTGGAATCATCGGATTTCCCCGACGCCCCATGGCGGCGGCATCGACCACCTCTTCACGCGTAAACCAGCGCGCATCGTCGAGCTCGGTGGGGTGCACCCGCAACTCCTCGGTCATGGCCTCGGCAAGGAAGCCGATCATGATCGACTGCGGAAACGGCCACGGCTGCGATGCAACGTAGCGAACGTTGTCGACCACCAGCCCTACCTCTTCCTTGACCTCGCGTACGACCGTATCTTCGAGACTCTCACCGGGTTCAAGGAACCCCGCCAACGTCGAGTACATCGTAGGTGGCCAAATCTTTTGACGGCCCATCACGCAACGCTCGTTCGCGCGGTCATGCACCAACACGATCATCGCCGGGTCGGTGCGTGGAAAGCAGTCGTAGCCACAGGAGGAACAGTGCCGCTCGTGGCCGGCCGCTCGGACCACTGTTTCGTTGCCGCAGCGTCCGCAGAAGCGATGGTTGACGTGCCACGTCGCGATGCCCGAGGCGAACGCCAAGAGGTTGGCGTCGTCTTCATGCAGCAGCGCGGCTGCGTCGCGCAGCGCCACGAACATTGCATCTTCATGCAGAACCTTTTCGACCGCTGATCGAGACAGGCTCGATACGTCGAGCGCGAAGTGCGCCACCCCGCCGATGTCCCCGAGAAGCACCAGCGGCTGCTCCACGCCAAGGGAACGAGCGACGTGCACATTCAACGACGCCGATCGCTCGCCGATGGTCGCTACCTGCCCGGTGTGCACAATGTGGACGACCGTTCGTTCGTGGCCCAGCGCGGCCTCCAACCAGACCTCATCTTTGCGTTGATCGCCGAAACGGTCCAGGTTTCTGGTTGAAAACGTTGTGGGGCGCGGGCTTGCCATGACCCCGATTGTGACACTCACTACAGCGCTGAACCCAAACTGCCGATTTAGCAGACTGTGAACGGATCGGCCCCACGGCGACTGCCCCCCCGACTCCCGATTCTTGGCGCCGCCTGCGCGAGTACCACTGCGCTGGTCCTTCTTGCGATCGCAGGAACCCGGGCACGCTACGTCGCCGACGACTACTACTTCGCCCGTGGCGTGCATGAGCTCGGCTTCTGGGGGGTCCAACTCCACTTCTACCGGACGTGGAGTGGTCGCGTCTCTTCGTCGTTGGTCCAAGCGACACTGAAGTACCTCGGACCGTGGACTGCACCGCTTTTTCCGGCGGTGATCCTCGGTCTCTGGGTCCTCGGCAGCTGGGTCGCCGTTCGGACGCTCGACCGACGCAGAGTCCTTACGCCCACTGCTGTTGTGGCGTTGGCGAGCTCCTATGTTGCGATCAACATCTTTTCGGCCCCGAATCTGTTTCAGACGCTGTTCTGGGAGTCGGGCTCGCCCAACTACGCCGTACCCCAGATGGTCGTGCCGTGGATCGCCGCGGCGATGTTCGGACGTCGCTGGCCGATCCTGCGACATGTCGTGGCTGCGGTGTTGACGCTGTTCCTCGCTGCGACGTCAGAGCCGGCAGTGGTGGTCAGCGTGTCGGTGCTCAGTACCTTTGCGCTGCTGCACAAAGGCAAACGCCGGCAGTACGTCGGGCCGCTCCTCGGTGCCGTTGTCGGCGCGGCGGTCGTGGCGCTGGCTCCGGGAAACGCCGTACGCCAGAGCGCGATTTTCCAGACGAGAGCGCCACTCGACAACATCGTCCTCGCATTCGTCGAATGGCTCCTTGCGCTTCAGACGATTGTGATCTCGCACCCCTGGTCGGCATGCGGCGCGGCAGCGTTGGGGCTCACGTGCGCGAAAACGGTGAGCGATCACGGGTTCTCGCTGCCGCGTCCACTCCTGCAACGGGTGTTCCTGGCAACGATGGTGCTTCTCACCGCGCTGCCGTTGGCCGTCTTCACGGTGTTCGCGATTCTGACCGGAACACACATTCCGGCTCGGGCTGTCCCCGTCGTGCTCAACCCGATGCTTCTGGGCATCGGCCTGCTCTTCTTCGCAATAGGGGTTCGTTCGCTCCAGCATCGCGTCGGTGAGGATTCGCAACGATCTCGGAGGGCGCGACCTCACCTCTTCGGGATCTCGACGGCCTCCTTGGGGGCGGTGATCGCTCTCGGATCGACAGCCCGCCTCCCGGGAGAATTTGCCGGTGGCGCAAGCCTCGTACGAACGACGCAGACTATCGACCGTCAGTTCGAATCCAAGACCACCACCAGCATTGCCATGCCGTTACTCGTGGGCGGGGTGTACTTCGCCTCACCGGAAGACCTCCGGGATCCGCAGGGGTTCTGGGGCCGGCGATTCGCATCGTCGGGCATCCACTACGTCGTGACGGACGCCGAGTTGTGGAGTTCGCCGCACTGCAGGTTGTGTTGAGGCAAGATCTCTGTACGTGACAGGCGCCCCTGCCACAATGCCACCGGCGGCGAGGGCCAAGGACAATCATGACTGCAGAAAACCGTGTCGATGCTGTTGAAGTCGCTGCCGATGCCGATGCCGATGTCGATGTCGATGCTGTTGATCTTGTCGATGTGGTCGACGAGAACGACGTCGTGATTGCGACGGTCACCCGACACGAGATGCGAACAAAACGACTGCGCCATCGCGGCGTCTTCGTCGCCGTGGTCACCTCCGAAAACAGGATCGTGATCCACCAACGCTCCCCACACAAGGACATTTGGCCGAGCCGGTGGGACATCGGAGCGGGCGGTGTCGTCGACGCGGGAGAGACCTACGGGGTCGCCGCGGCACGCGAGCTCGGTGAGGAACTCGGGATATCGGCCGAACTCCTTGACCTCGGCGGCGGCTACTTCGAAGATGACGACGTGGCGTTGTTCGGGCGGGTCTTTCTTGCCCGACACGACGGGCCGTATCACTTCACCGATGGCGAGATCGTCGCCATCGAAATGGTCACAATCGAGGAGCTCGACCAGCTCGTGCCGCAGCGCGAATGGTGCTCCGACTCCATCGAGTCGGCGCTCCCAATGCTCCGGTCGTACATGACTCGGCCTACGATCTAGCCATGTCCGACACCTGCACGCTGGTACTGCTCCGACACGGCGAGAGCTTGTGGAATCAGCAGAACCGGTTCACGGGTTGGTACGACGTCGATCTCGCGCCGGAAGGTGAAGTCGAAGCCCGCAAGGGTGGGGAGCTGCTCAGAGCGCAGGGAGTGTTGCCCGACGTCGTGCACACATCGTTGCTCAAGCGAGCGATTCGCACGAGTCAGATCGCATTGGACGCGGCAGACCGATCATGGATCCCCGTGCAGCGATCCTGGCGGTTGAACGAACGCCACTACGGCGATCTTCAAGGGAAGAACAAGACAGAAACTCTGGCCGCATTCGGCGAGGAGCAGTTCTTCACCTGGCGACGCAGTTTCGATATTCCGCCGCCGCCCGTTGCCGCAGAGTCCGAACACCACCCATCGCACGACCTGCGCTACCGCGACCTCGCCCCTGAAGTACTTCCGGCCACCGAATGTCTCGCCGATGTGTTGGTGCGCATGCTCCCGTACTGGCAAGACGCCCTCGTACCCGACCTTCGGGCGGGTCGAACGACGTTGGTGGCGGCACATGGGAACTCGCTTCGCGCCCTGGTGATGCACCTCGACGGTCTGAGCGAGGAGGAGGTCGTCGCCCTGAACATCCCGACGGGTATCCCACTGCTTTACGAGCTTGATGCGCACACGTTGAAGCCGGTATCGTCTGCGTATCTCGACCCGGAAGCTGCCCGAATCGCAGCCGAAAAAGTCGCCAACCAAGGTAAGAAGTAGGCACGCATATGATGCGACCACTCGAAGGTATCCGTGTCCTCGATCTCTCCCGAGTCGTTGCTGGCCCATTTGCGGGGCGCATGCTGAGCGACCTCGGGGCCGACGTCGTGAAGGTCGAACCGCCCGACGGCGACGTAAGCCGGTTTTGGGGTGAGGAACGAAACGGGATCACGGGGTTCTACCAACAGCAAAACGCTGGTAAGCGAAACGTGTGCGTTGATATGCGTGCAGAAGGATCGGTGGAACTCATTGCGTCATTGGCCGCGGCGGCCGACATCGTGCTGGAGAACTACCGTGCAGGGGTCATGGATCGTATGGGGATCGGCTGGCCCGTCCTGTCGGCGGCCAACCCGAAGCTCATCATGGCCTCGATCAGCGGTTTCGGACAGCGCGGCCCGGAGTCTGATCGCCCGGCCTTCGCGCCCGTCATCGAAGCCGAAGGTGGCGTCGTTGCTCGTCAGTCGATGTTCGACGGCCAGCCGCCCACCGATCCGATGCTGTCCATCGCGGACTACAACGCTGGGCTGCACGCCCTCGTCGGTGTGCTCGCTGCGCTGCACGCGGTGAAGTCGACCGGCGTCGGTACGCATCTCGATATCGCCATGATCGACACCATGCTGGCCACCGACGACTACATCCATCATGCAATCGATGGCTCGCCAGTCGTGCGCCTTGGCGGCAGCTACCGACGGTTGGCGTCGGGCCGCTGGGTCTTGGTCAGCGGAGATTTCAAGTTCGTGTGGGCACGGGTTGCCCAGGCTGGATATCTCGCCGACCCTGCCCCGAAAGGCACGGAACTGGACGCGAAGATCGCGATGCGCGAGGCTGCGGTCGACGCTTGGTGGGCAGCCTTCACGAACGACGACGATGCCTTGCGTGCCCTGGACAACGCCGGAATCGCCCGGGGCATCATGAGTACGCCGGAGGAGGCACTGCAAAGTCCGACGGCTCAACACCGCGGGATCGTCGCCAGCGTGGACGATCGAGGTGGGTCACAGCGTGGTGTGATCAACTCGCCGTATCGCTTCAGCGCCTACGACAGCGGCGTGGCCGGGGCGGCCCGATACCGTGGCGAAGACAACCACGAAGTCCTCTCGGAATGGCTGGGGATTCCCGCTACCGACGTTGAGCTCTTGGTCACACGCGGCGTGCTGCTCGCGACCCAATGATTGCCGCAGACTTCGGCCATCTTGGTTCGCGGGAGGCGGTAGGTTAGGACTGTGACGGCGACCGACGACCTCGTGTGGAAGAAGCATCCGAAGCTTCGTCGACCCATCTTGATCGCGGCGTTCGAGGGCTGGAACGACGGTGGCGAAGCGGCCTCGATTGCCATTGCGCACCTTGCCGAGATCTGGGAAGCCGATTCCTTTGCCGAGATCGACGCCGAGGAATACTTCGACTTCACGAGTACGCGTCCGGAAGTGGAACTCGTCAACGGCGACACTCGCGAGATTCGCTGGCCGACGAACGAGTTTCTCGTCGCCGAGATTCCTGAAGCGTCGAACGACGTCATACTCCTCGTTGGCGACGAGCCCCAGTTGCGGTGGAAGAAATTTTGTGCGCATATCATCGAGGTCGCTCGGTCCTGCGACGTGTCGATGGTTGTCACCCTGGGCGCACTCCTCGCCGACGTTCCCCACACTCGGCCCACCAGGATCTCGTGCACATCCTTCGATGCTGCCGTCAACGAGCGCTTGAGCCTACGACCGTCGTCTTACGAGGGACCGACCGGCATCGTCGGAGTGCTCAACGATGCCCTTCATCGAGAAGGTATCCCAACGTGCGCGGTGTGGGCCGGTGTTCCCCACTATCTGCCGAGTACGCCTTCACCTAAGGCCGCGCTCGCCCTTCTCGAACAGGCTTCGGTGGTCGCCGGTATCTCGATTCCTACGCTCGCGCTCGAGGTCGCGACGGTGGATTACGAACGTCAGATCAACGAAATCATCGACGCCGATGAGGACATGGTCGGATTCTTGGGTCAGCTCGAGGCGAACTACGACGCTGGCGATTTTGGAGTGGAGTCTGACGACGAAGACGACATCTTGGAACCCGATGCGAGGACGGTGTTTTCCGACACGCAGGGAAAGCTCTTCACCGGTGACGCACTCGCTGCCGAACTCGAAAAGTACCTACGCGACGAGGGACGCTAGACCGCGAACTTCGATCGCGTGCGGGGAGCCGTACTTCGCAAGCAGGTCGAGGAATGGCACTGAGTCGAACGCCTCGGGTCCGAGGACGCCACAACCGGACCAGGCGCCTTGCGACAGCAATTCCAACGCAATCACCGGGTTGATGGCGGTCTGCCACACAACAGCCTGACAACCGTATTCGCGCATAGTATCCGCGTTGTCGACCACGTGATACAGGTACAGCTCACTCGACGCCCCCTGCTTGTCGAGGCCACGAACCCACGTCCCGGCGCACGTCTTGCCGGTCATGCGGTCACCGAGTTTGGCGGGGTCTGGGAGCGACGCCGCCAACACGTCGCGCGGCGATACCAACGCATCACCAACGCGAACCTTCTTGGTGGTGTCGAGGCCGATCTTGTGAATCATCTCCAGCATGTCGATGAAGTCTTCACCGAGCCCGTACTTGAATGTCACCCGGCCGACGTCGATCACGCGTGGAATGAGAAGTACTTCTTCGTGCTCGACATTGACGCACTCGATCGTGCCAATTCCCTCCGGGAACATGAACTGTTCCGGCTCGCTGAACGGTGCGGTGGTGAACCACCCACGGTCACGTTCGTAGATGATCGGCGGATTGAGACACTCCTCGATCGTGGTCCAGATCGAGAAGGTCGGTGCAAAGTCATACCCTTCGATCACGAGGTTCCCACCGTCGCGAACGCCGATCTCATCGATGCGTGAGAACAGGTGATCGTTGGCATAGCGAGCGAAAACGTCGGACAAACCTGGCTCGACACCCATTCCGACGAGTGCCAGTTGCCTGCGCTCGACCCACCGCTCGTGCATCGCGTCCTGTCCGGCCCCCAAGGTCTGTCCGACAAGTTCGTAGGGTTTGTCGGGGTGGGGCGTCGAGAGGTTCATCGCCATATCGAGATAGGTCGCGCCGTATCGAAACGCGGCTTCAAAGATCGGCGGGTTGAATCGCGGATCGCACGCATTCACGATGGCGTCGACCTTGAAGGTTCGCGCCACCTCGATGATGGCGTCGGCCGATGAAGCATCGAGGCTCACCGCCTCGCATCGCATTCCCCCCTCGGCAACCCCGGCGGCTACCCCACGCGCTCGTGCGGGGTCTACGTCGGCGACAACGAGAAGCTCGACGAACGGTCGGCGGGCCGCAATCGCAGCGATAGCGCCACCGACGCCACCGCTTCCTACCAGGAGAACCTTCATGGAATTATCAGTCCTTTTCGTTTTGGATGAAGACGGCCGCTATCAGCGACCGTTTGTACAGGGGTCACCTTCGATGAACGCGCCCCACCAGCGAAGCTCGACATCGCTCGTAACCCCGCAGTGACGGGAGAGCCATTCATAGGTGTGCAGACGAATGATCATGTCGCGTCGAGTCCTCCGGAGAGGGCCTCAAGGAGGTGATCGATATCGTTGTCGGGGATCATCAGCGGCGGGCACATCGCAATCGTCGAAGGGGCGATGGGTCGAACGATGGCGCCCCGGGCCAGCGTCGCCTCTCGAACCGCGACGGGGTTCACACCCTCGTGAAGTCCAACAGCCCACACAGCGCCCACCCCGCGTACTTCGGCCACTTTGCCGTCGCGCTGAAGCGAACGTAGCCCGTCACCGAGTCGTTTTCCGATCAGCGGCGCGCGTTCGACCAGGCCTTCGGCTTTCATGATCTCGATGTTGGCCAGACCTGCGGCGCACGCCGAATTGTGGCCGGTGTAGGTATAGCCGTGGCGAAGCATGTAGTCGGGGTCGGCCTCCAGAGGAGCGCGTACCGCCGGGCCGACCAGCACGCCACCCAGTGGTTGGTATCCCGAGGACACGCCCTTCGCGAAGGTGACGAGATCCGGCGTGACGTTGTAATGCTGCGCGCCCCACCACTGTCCGAGCCGACCAAACCCGCAGATGACCTCATCAAGAATGAGGAAGGCGCCGTGCTGGTCGGCGAGTGCACGCAGTCCGTCGAGGTAGCCCTCCTTCGAAGGGTGAACACCGCCTGCCCCCTGAACAGGCTCGCTGATGATCGCCGCGATGCGTCCGGCATGGGTTGCGCAGGCTGCACCGACCGCATCGAGATCATGCTGCGGGACGTGGACGATGTCGGGCAAGAGTTCGCCGAAACCGGCCCGGTTCAGCGGAAGGCCGGTTGCGCTCATCCCGCCGTAGTTGACCCCGTGGTAGCTCTGCTGGCGGCTGATGATCACGGTCTTTTCGGGATGGCCAGCCTGTGCATGTGCGTTTCGGGCGAGTTTGAACGCGGTGTCGACCGACTCCGATCCTCCGCTCGTCAGGAACGCCCGGGTGTTCGGCATGGGGGCGAGGTCGGTGAGTTCCGCGCACAATGCCTCCACGATGTCGCTCGTGAACCGATCGAACACGTTGTAGGCCGCAATCGACATCATCTGCTTGTGTCGCAATCGACATCATCTGCTTGTGTACGGCGTCGGCGATCTGGGTGCGTCCGTGACCGACCTGGCAGTACCAGAGACTCGCGAGTCCATCGACGTAGCGTTTCCCGTCCTTGTCGAAGACACCTGCACCCTCGCCGCGGACGATCTCGATGAAGTCCCCGGGGACCGCGGCCGGCCGTGCGAACGGGTGAATGAACGGAGACAACGTGGTCATGTGGATGGAACCCCCCAGGTGTAGCTCTCTTTGTAGAGCCGAAGATACATGAACGTCTCGGTTTCCCGGACGCCCGGGAACTGGCGAATCGTCCGATTCACCACTTCGATCAGATGATCATCGTCCTCGCACACGACTTCGGCAAGCAGGTCGTATGTCCCACCCGCCAACACGACGTAGCTGACTTCGGGAACCCGGCTGAGCTTCTCCGCCAGTTCAGTAGAGTCCCCGACCGTACGCATGGCAATCATGGCGACGCGCCGAAACCCCAACCGCATGGGGTCGGTGACGGCCACAACCTGGATGACACCGTCATCGGTGAGGCGCTGTACGCGCTGACGAACGGCTGCTTCGGAGAGTCCGACCCGCTCGGCAATCGCGGTGTAGCTCCGGCGTCCGTCAATCTGCAGTTCGGTGATGATTGCTCGGTTTATCTCATCGAGGGGTTCATGTGCCTGCCGTTTGCGCTGCGACGACGTTTCGCCGTTCGCGCCGATCAGCGGCTTTGCGGCTTTTACTTTTGGTTCTTTGGTCGGCATCGTGTCCCGTCAGAGAAATCTTGAACCCCAAGTCTGCCACCGACCGCATTCGTTCTGGGAGACTGTCCACGGAAATGAGAGATGTGGAATGAGTGAGGTCGTACAACAGGGGCTGGGTCGAACGAACGCCTCCGAACGTCACAACGACGTGTTCGCGTTGGTTCTGCTGATCGTTTCCGCCCTGATATTCAGTACCGGCGCTCTGTTCGTTCGAAGTCTCGATACCGCCGGCGCGTGGACGACCGTCTTCTGGCGCTCGGTCGCCGCGGGAATCAGCTTGTGTTTGGTGATCCTGTGGCGCGACCGGGTCAATCCCGTGCAGGCCATGGTTGCGATGGGTCCTCCCGGATGGTCCGTCGCGGCGTCGTTCTCCGTTTCTTCCATTGCAATGGTCGTCGCACTCACCAAGACCAGTGTGGCGATCGTGTTGGTCATCTTCGCGCTCAGCCCGCTCTTTGCGGCAGTCATGGCGTGGTTCCTCATCCGCGAACGTGTCCAGAACTACACCCGGGCCGCGATTGCCGTGACCGTTCTCGGCGTCGCCTTCATGGTGTCCGGCCAGGGCCGCGACGCTTCGGTCGCGGGAGTGCTGGTCGCCTTCACCATTCCGCTGGCCTTCGGGTACGGCGCCGTCATGATCCGCAAGCATGCGGAAATTGCGATGGCACCCGCCATGTTGCTGGCGACTGTTTTCAGTGCGGTTGTGGCACTGCCGTTCGCCAGACCGCTCGACGTGACCCGCCATGATCTCCTGATCCTGCTGGCGTTCGGTTTCGCTCAACTCGGCATCGGTCTTGCCGTGTTCAGCGTGGGCGCTGCTCGAGTAGCGGCCACCGATGTGGCGTTGATCTCCATGCTCGAGCCGATCATGGGGC
>JANOWU010000221.1:0-13388 GCA_031418035.1 Acidimicrobiia bacterium | reverse complement strand
CGAAACCCCGTTTATCTCTCGTTCAGGGTGAGGTTGTGGACGCTTCGAGTGCGAGTTGTGTACCTCAGCGGGCGAGCGCCCGTTCGAGCACGCGGGCCACTCGCGGCCAGTCGTGTTCGATCTGGTTGGGGGTGAAGCTGCAGTACCCGTCGCAGCAACACGGTGCGATCGGGATCACCTCGATGTCCTGCTTCGTCCAATCGGCCAATGTGCGCGGATCAGCGGATGCGAGCAACTGAATTCGGTCCTTGTACGTGAACGACAGTGGCCAACGCTCCGACGAATGCGGGGCACCGCTCCACGCGTAGAGGTCGGTTCACTCCACTTTCGCGAGTGTTCCACTCCAACTCAGCGAAAACTGGGCGAAAAGTGGCTTCGAAACGACGAGTTGGAGTGCGCGCCCCCCGGAGTTGGAGTGCGAGTGTGTTGGCGCTACACGCCGAGCGACGCAATGGGCGTGCCCGCCGAGAGGACCTCGGTGGTGGGAACGCCGAGCCACTTGGCGAGGGTGGCGAAATAGTCGCCGAGCCCGACGGTTGCGGCGACGTTGCCCGACTGGTCGAGCTGTTCGAAGTTGACCGGTGCGCCGTGGCGGCCCGCCTGCACGGGACCCATCAGCAGCATCGTCGACGCGGCGCCATGGTCGGTGCCACCGGCGTTCGCTTCGGGGCGGCGGCCGAACTCACTCGACGTTGCCACGAGTACCCGATTCGACAGTCCGGACCGTGCGAGATCGTTGTGGAAGCCAACGAGCGCGGCACCCATCTGACGCATCTGTTCAGGATGCGACCACTGATGCCCCGTATGCGTATCAAATGAGCCCCACGGAATGTGGATGACCTGAATGCCGACATTGAGCGATATCAGTTCGCGAGCGAGGGCGAAACTCTGCGCCAGGCGGTTGTCCTTGGGATAACCTGCGGCCTTGCCGTCGATGCCGCCGAGTCCACCGAGGAGGGTGAGTCCCGACGACAGTCCGAGGCGTGCGCGGGCCATGAGATCGGCGTCGACGAACTCGAGGCCGTTCGTGTCGCCGCCGCCGTCGGTCAGCGTCGTCATGGTCGGACGCATCCGCTCGTCTTGGTCCTTCGTGAGCTCGCGAAGCGAGTCGAGGTTGGGAAGCGCAACCGTGGGTGCCTTCGCGCTGATCAGCGCGGGCGTCGCGCCGCCGCCGATGCTGACGCCGAGCACGGGCACGTTCGTGCCGATCGTGTCGCAGCACCGTCCGAGAAAGCCTGTACGCGTACTACCAGTTCCGTCGGGGTCGCCGTGCCACCAACGTGTCGACATGGAGGTGTGGGAGAAGTCGGGTTTGGCGACGCCGACGCCTTCCACGAATGCAAGTTGCGAACCGAGGGGCGCGAGTCCCGTGGCGAGCGAGTACCGGTCGCCGTACTGCGTGAGGTCCTTCGCGTTGAGCCATGCACGGTCACGGAGCTTTCGAAACCGGGCGTCTCCCGAGGGAATCAACATCGAGAAGCCGTCGTTCCCACCCTGCAGTTCGAGCATGACAAGCACACGGGGCCCCGACGTCGCCCTATTCGGAAGAAGTGGTATCGGCCCCGCGGACGCCGCCGCCTTCTTCGTGGCCACCTTTTTCGCGACCTTGCGTTTCGCCGCTGAAGCGGATGTGTCGTCGAGCAGGCTCGGCAGTACTGATGCCGTACTCGTAAGTCCAAGTAGGGACAGAAACTGCCGACGCGAAAGTGCGGCGGGGGTTTGAAGCTTTGGGTCGTTGCTCATGTTGCTCATGCGAGTGAGAACTCCGGGGACAAGAGCGCGGTGGTGATGAGCCGTCGCGAGATCGTGAGTTCGTCGGCATTCCCCGCGACGGCGAGGGCCGATTCTCGAAGAATGTTCATGGTGCGACCCGACACCTCATAGAGACAGCAGCGGGCGAGTGCGCCGGCGACGAGATCACCACCGGCCGGTGCGACGATGGGCTGCATGCGCCACGAGAGGCTGCGCGTGTAGGCCGCTCGGCTCACGTACTGATCCGAAGCCAACCATCGCGTGCTGAGCGGCCATCCTGCCGCGTTCGGTGGACGGTGCGGCATCTGTCCGAGATCGTTCAGGATCCAGGGGTTCACGTTCGTGTCCTGGTCGGCTCGGAAGGGTTGCATCGCATTCACGGCGGCCACCCACCATTCGATAGGGAGTCGCGGGCGATTGAGGCGCGACGTCAGAAACTCGTCACTGCGGACGATCGCTTCGACGAGGGGACGAATCTCGAACTTCGCAGAACGGAAGATGGCACCGAGTGCTGCGGCGCGCTCGGGTGTCGGACGCACCCCGACGAGGTGGTGGTAGATCTTGCCGGCGACGAAGGGACCCGTGGCCTCGTGGGCCAACACCGTGTCCACCACTTCGTCGACACCGAGTCGTCCACGTCGACCCAGGAACACTACTTCGCCACCGAGGGATCGTTCGGGCTTCTTCGTGACTTTCGCGGTGTTGTAGTCAACCTCGAAACCGGCGAGAGCGAGTGCACCGGCTTTGACGTCAGCCTCCGTGTAGTTCCCGGGTCCGATGGTGTACAACTCCATAAGTTCTCGTGCAAAGTTCTCGTTGGGGGCTTCGATCGTGGAACCGGCCATGTCGAGATAGAACATCATTGCGGGGTCGGTGGCGATGCCTCGTACGAGCGCCGCGAAATTTCCCATTGCATGTGTACGTAGTAGTTGCTGTTGGGCGTGCAACATCGGCTGGTTACCGATCTTGTCGCTGCTCGTTGCGAAATGGCCATGCCAGAACCAAGTCATTCGCTCGTGCAGACCGGCATCGGATGACCGCAGGTTGTCGGTCCAACCGATGAGTGCGGCGTCCCACTTGTCGGGCCGGGCCTGCGCCGGGAGGATCGGCCGGGCGGCGGTGGACAGCGCCCAATCGATTGCGGCGGTCGCGGCGGCCTTTGGCGACGCTGCACCCTGCACGAATCGGGCGACCCGGCCCGGGTCGGGAGCGATTGCCAGGCGCCGAAGGACGTGGGCAACGAGTGCCTCGGAACTACCGGTAGCGACCATCGACCTAGGTCATCGGCACTACTCCGGCCGAGCTGAAGAAACTTGCGCTTCCTGCAGATTCGCGCGGCTGCCGAAGGCCGACCCCTGCCCCAACCGCCGAGGCCCGAGGTCGAGGTCGAGGACGAGGACGAGGTCGAGGACGAACTAGGGACGGGTGAGTTCCCCGTACGCGTCGGGGCGACGGTCACGGTAGAAGGGCCACCGGTCACGCACGGTCTGGATCAGCGACAGGTCGAGGTCACGCACGATCAACTCCGGCTTGTGGTCGTCGCCGACCTCGCCGACGAACTTCCCTTCGGGGTCCACGAAGTAGCTCGTGCCGTAGAAGTCGTTGTCGCCCTGATCCTCGATGCCGACGCGATTGATCGCACCGACGAAGTACTCGTTGGCGACGGCCGACGCCGGTTGCTCGAGTTTCCAGAGATACGACGACAGGCCCCGCGAGGTTGCCGAGGGGTTGAACACGATTTGTGCCCCGTTCAGGCCGAGCGCACGCCATCCCTCGGGAAAGTGTCGGTCGTAGCAAATGTAGATGCCGACCTTGCCGACGGAGGTGTCGAAAACGGGGTAGCCGCCGGTGCCGGGGCGGAAGTAGAACTTTTCGAGGAATCCCCTGACCTGTGGGATGTGCTGCTTGCGGTACTTCCCGAGGTAGGTCCCATCAGCGTCGATGATCGCCGCCGTGTTGTACAGCACCCCGGCCATTTCCTGCTCATACATCGGCAGTACCAGCACCATGCCGAGTTCCTTGGCGAGTGCTTGGAAACGTTTCGTGGTCGGTCCGTTGGGGATCTCCTCGGCATAGGAGTAGTACGCCGTGTCCTGGGCCTGACAGAAGTACGGGCCGTAGAACAACTCCTGATAACACATGACTCGTGCGCCTTGCTTCGCCGCCTCGTGGGTCTGGCGCTCATGCTCGACGATCATGGCCTCCTTCGAACCCTGCCAGGACGTCTGAAGAAGTGCAGCTCGAACGAGCGAACCGGAAGCAGTCATAGCGATGTCCTTTGCGAAACGAACGAACGATTGTTCCGAAGGTAGCTCAGGAAGAACGCACCGGCTCACTCAGCGGCGGTTGCGCCATGCGGCCAGTGCTTCGTCGACGTTGATCAGCGTGGTGGTCGACGGCGGACCTTCACTCGGGACACGGTTAACCTCGGCGATCCGCTTGTTGAGGACGTCGACCCGACGCCGAACCTCGGCTTCGTCGGGGATGTCGTGGAGGGACGCCAGAAGGTCTCGTTTGCCGAATCGAATTTCGAGGGTGGGCGGGAGTTCAAGTTCGACCTGTTCGCGCCTGAGCTTTTCCTTGATCCACCAGTCGTCGTCGTGGGGATCGTCGATTCCCGGAATTGGTTTTCCGGACCCTGGAAGGCCATCGAAGGAGCCTGATTCGCGAGCCTGGCGAATCTGTCGGTCGGCGAGCGACTCGCTCTTGCGCAATGGACCGCCGCGCAACCGATCAACGAACGAACTCACGGAAACACTTCACCAGACCCTGGGCCGCTTCGCCAAGAAACGGGCTTCTTGATCAAGAAAATCGGGCTTCATCAGCAAGAAAGGGGAGGCAAAATTTAAGAGCCGTGGTAGAGTTTTCGCTGTCGAAGGGGAGTAGCCCTTTGGGAGTAGCCGTCAATACGGAGGCAATAGCCGCCCGGTTCCCCGACATGCCTCTGGCGTGAGCAAGACTTTCGACTGTCCATCTGCGTGTGGCAGTCGAAAGGAATATGTGCTTGCTGCAACTTCATCGAAATCCGACTTCGTCGACCTGAACGTCCCAATTGGCGCGTGGATCGCCCTTGGCGTCGTTATCTTGGCAATGCTCGGTATCGATCTCTATCGTCATCGCGAAGCCCATGAACCGTCGCCCAAAGAGGCGCTGACCGAAACCCTGGTGTTGGTCGCGTGTGGTTTGGCGTTTTCCGTAGTGATCGCGGTGACTTTCGGCGGTGCTGCGTTTGGCGAATACATCAGTGGTTACCTCATCGAGAAGTCGCTGAGTATCGACAACGTCTTCGTGTGGGCCATGTTGTTCGGAAGTCTGTCGATTCCGCTCAAGTACCAACACCGAGTCCTGTTCTGGGGCATCTTCGGGGCCCTGACTCTAAGGGCCATCTTCATCGGACTCGGAAGTGCGCTCATCACCAAGTTCTGGTGGCTCCTGCTGGTCTTCGGAATATTCCTCGTGTACACGGGTATCAAGATCTTCCGGCATCGAAACGATCACGATCAAGAGGGCGCTACCCGAGGTTTGGGGCTGCTTCGCAAGATCATGCCGGTGTCCGACGAACTCGATGGGCAAAAGTTCTTCACGAAGGTCAACGGCAAGCGGGCCGCAACACCACTGTTCGCCGCCCTCATCGTGGTCGAAGTCACCGACGTTATTTTCGCGGTCGACTCGGTTCCCGCGATCCTCGCCGTGTCGCATGAACCGTTCCTCGTGTTCGCATCGAACGCCTTTGCGATCCTCGGACTACGGGCGATGTACTTCCTTCTCGCCAACGCGAAAGAAAAGTTCTACTACCTGTCGCACGCGTTGGGCGGCGTGCTGGTGTTCGTGGGCCTCAAGATGACGGCATCACATTGGTATCATATGAACACGTACCTTTCGCTCGCCGTCATCGTATCGATGCTCACCATCGCAGTGATCTTGAGCATCCGGCGAAACACGATGCTGGACAAGGACAAGGGTCCCGACGAGGATTCGGACAAGGATTTGGAAACAGCCGCCGTTTGACCTTCGGGTGGCGGGGGAGTCACCGGGCGTCGAGCCCGGTGACTCTCGGGTTTCCGAACTAGCTCAGCACCGTCGCCTGGTCGCCGATGCGCACGACACCGGGATCGACCACCAAAGCGCCAACTCCGAGAAAGCCGGAGTGATCATGGAGAACTGCTCGGAGCACCTCGAGGTCGCGTTCCAGCTTGGGCTGGGGCCGCGTGACCATGACGCAGCGGTCGACGTCTTTCACGACGTCGAGCACCGCGGTCCCGAGCCTGACGCGATGCCCGACCAATGCCGTGTCGCCGTCGCTGTCGAAGACGACGTTCATGCGGAATCGCCGGTGATCCCAATCCCGTAGGGCAGGAGCGGAGATCAGGCTGACTGCGGTCTTCGTGGAGTCGACGAAACTGGCTTCAGGACCCTGCCAGCTGACCCAGTTCGTTTCGCCGTCGAGCGGGTCGAGCGGAACCTCGTAGGTGCTGCGAGACCCTTCTGCCGTGCCGATCAACTCGACGTCGCGTTGGAGCCATTCGGACAGTTCGTCACGGTCGGACGTGACCCGGCCGTTCGGAAGCGTGACCGATCCATCGCCGCCAGTCGCGAACAGAAGCTCCGGCACGCGACGTCCGGTGAGGACGTTTCCGGTGGAGAGGTCGCGGATCCCCCACCGGCGATCGCCGACCACACCACGGTGGTCGATCACGATTTCCTCTACTCGCACGCCCTGCATGGACTTCACCGGGTGTCGCCAAAGCTCCGTAACGGTCAGCATGTGACGAGTCTCTCACCGACCGCGCTTACGATCGGGTGTGTGGTGACTTTTTCCGAAGGTGCACGAACAAACGCGACCGCCGCCGGACGCCCCGACTTTTCCACGGTCGAGGGCGTGCTGGCCGGTCTCGGCGCGAATGGCTACCTCGCCGACGAGGGCCTCGCCACCGTCGTGTTTCTGGCTATGACCCTTCGTCGCCCGCTGTTGCTCGAAGGCGAAGCCGGTGTCGGAAAGACCGAAGTGGCCAAGGTTCTCTCGCGCTGGACGGGAGGGGAGTTGCTGCGTTTGCAGTGCTACGAGGGGATCGATTCCTCGCAGGCGGTGTACGAATGGGACTACTCACGTCAGCTCCTCCATCTGCGCGCCGCCGAGGTTGGCGCCGGCAGTGTCAGTGCCGCCGAGAACGAACTGTATTCGGAGCGGTTTCTGATTCGTCGCCCTCTGCTCAAGGCCATCGCGAACGGCGACGGTCCGCCACCGGTATTGCTGATCGACGAGGTGGATCGAGCCGACGATGAGTTCGAAGCGTTTCTTCTCGAGGTGTTGTCCGATTACACGATCACCGTTCCTGAACTCGGAACGTTTACCGCGAAGACGCCGCCGTTGGTCATTCTCACGTCGAATCGCACACGCGACGTCCACGACGCGTTGAAGCGACGCTGCCTCTATCACTGGGTCGAACACCCCGGCTTCGAACGCGAGGTCGAGATCGTTCGCTTACGGGCTCCACAGGTGTCGGTGCGCCTGGCGAGGGAGGTAGCGTCGGCCGTGGCATCTATGCGATCGATGGATCTCTACAAGCCGCCCGGCGTTGCGGAAACGATCGACTGGGCATCGGCGTTGGCGGCGCTCGGTCGGACCACCCTTGATGAGAAGACGGTCAGTGCAACGCTCGGGACGGTGCTGAAGTACCGCGAAGACGCCGAGCGACTGCAGGAGTCCGGGTTGAGCGCGTTGGTGCAGGGCGCAGTGGCGCGTGCATCAGCGAGCTGAGGATTTTCGTGCGCGTGCGCAGCACGGGGTGACGTTGAAATGAGTTCCGCCGACGGCGCCGACGCCGCCTATATCGATCCGAAGGGTCTCACGCTCACCGAGACACTCGTGTTGATGAATCGCGGCATTGTCCGCCCACCTGACGATGTGATCCGCGAACGCGGGCGAAAGGGGGCGGGGTTCGCGAACACCGGCGTCGACCAGATGGCCGTAGCCTTCGCCCGCGTTCTTCGTCGCAACGGGCTGCCGGTGCCCGTCGGTACCGTCGTGACCTATGCCGAGGCGCTTGCCGCTGTGGGCGTCGAGTCGGGGAGCCGGGTGTATTGGGCGGGCAGAGCGGTGCTGGTTCGCCGTCCTGAGGACCTTGCGCTGTACAACGTTGCGTTCTCCGCGTTCTGGTTTGGCCACATGGGCGAGAAGCCCGAAGCGATCGTCGAGAACTCGGTGACGCTGGCGATCGACGACGAAGATGGCAACGACGAGGACGACGAGCCCGATACGCCCGACGACAGTGACCCGGGCGACGTCATAACCGTCCGGTTCAGTGCTGCCGAGACCCTGCGGAACAAGGACTTTGCCGAGTACAGCGCAGAAGAGTTCGCCGAGGCGCGAACGGCAATGCAGTCTCTGCGCATTCTCGGGTCACCGCGGCGATCGCGAAGGCTGCGGCCGGTCACGGGAACGCGAGCGACCCGGCGGCCGGATGTGCGTCGAACCGTGCGCCGTGCATTGCGCACCGATGGGCTCGCGGTCCGGCGGGCGTTTCTTCAGCAGTCCGAAAAGCCGCGTCGAATCGTTCTTCTGCTCGACGTCAGCGGCTCGATGGAGGCGTATGCCCGAGCACTCCTGCGATTCAGCCAGGCCGCAGTTGTCGGGCGCGGGCGAGTTGAGGTTTTCGCACTCGGTACTCGCCTCACCAGGATCACACGTGAACTTACGAATCGCAATCCCGACGAGGCGCTGCGTCGGGCGTCGTCACGTGTGCTCGACTGGTCGGGAGGCACCCGGCTCGGCGAGGGTATTCGGTCCTTCAACGATCAGTGGGGCGTTCGGGGCATGGCCCGTCAGTCGATCGTCGTTGTGCTCTCCGACGGTTGGGACCGCGGTGATCCCGCGCAACTGGGAGAACAGATGCAACGACTTCATCGAGTGGCGTATCGGGTGATTTGGGTGAATCCGCTCAAGGCGGCACCCGGGTATCAGCCGCTCGCCCGGGGAATGGCCGCGGCGCTTCCGCATGTTGATACGTTCATCGAGGGTCACTCGTTGGCCTCGTTGGAAGAACTCGCCAAGGTGTTCGCCGAGTAATGGGATCGAAAGTTATGGGATCGAAAACAGTGGGATCGAAAACAGTGGGATCGAAGTAAATGGCATCGAATTCGCAAAGTCTCAAGGACGAACTCAAATTGTCGCCGGAGCTTTCGCTGCTGTGGCGCGACATCCTCGCCGTGGTGGTGTTCGTGATCATTGGTCGTCGCAATCACAACGAGGGGTCCGAACTCGCCGGAATCGTGAAGACCGCGGCGCCGTTTCTGATCGCGCTGCCGTTCGGGTGGCTGTTCTCGGGCGCCCTTCGTGAACCCTACGCGGGGAAGTCGGGAATCGGAACGTGGCTCATCACCCTGATAGGTGGAATGGTTCTGCGCAAGGTGGTTTTTGATGGGGGCACGGCAGCGCCGTTCGTGATCGTGGCCGCGATCTTCTTGTTCCTCACGATGGTGTTGTGGCGGTTTTTCATTTGGCGCAGACGGCGCCCAACCGAAGGAGTGTGATCGTGTGCGTGAAGTCCTGAACGATATCGAGCGGTGGCGCAAGCAGGGGAAGCGTGTGGCTGTGGCGCGTGTGGTCGAGATCGAGGGTTCGGGTCCGCGCGACCCCGGTGCCACGATGGCGGTGAGCTCCGATGGTGAGGTCGCCGGGTCGGTGAGCGGTGGCTGCGTCGAGGGCGCGGTGTTGCACGAGGCGTTGGAGCTCCTCGATGGAAAGCGCGAACCAGGCGTCGTCACCTTCGGCTACTCCGACGACGAAGCCTTTGCCGTGGGGCTTACCTGCGGCGGAACCATTCACCTCTTCGTCGAAGAACTGAACTGGTAAGTACACATGACTTCTCTGTACGAAGCATTGCGCGACGCGATTCGCGATGAAACGCCCGCGGTGTTGGCAACGGTTGTCCGTGCCGACGACGAATCGATCGTCGGTCGGAAGCTCTTGATCCGCGGCGACGCCGAGCCGATGGGTTCGCTCGGCAACCCGGAACTCGACCGAATCGTCACCCGCGATGCAACCGGTGAGTTGGTGTCCGGGCTGACCAGCACCCGCCACTACGGCCCCAACGGTGAGGCGCGTCAGGAGGGCGTCGCGGTGTTCATCGAGACGTTCGCGCCGCCTCCACGAATGATCATCTTCGGAGCGGTCGACTTCACGGCGGCGCTGGTCCGTGCCGGCAAGTTGCTTGGATATCGCGTCACGGTGTGCGACGCCCGGCCGGTGTTTGCCACGAAGCAGCGGTTCCCGTTGGCCGACGAGGTCGTCAACGATTGGCCGGATCGACACCTTGCCAATGTCGGCGGCACCCTAGGGCCGCAAGATGTCGTATGTGTACTTACCCATGACCCGAAGTTTGACGTTCCGGCGATCAAGGCGGCGGTGACGACGAACGTCGGATACATCGGCGCCATGGGTAGCCGCAAGACCCACACCACTCGAACCGAGCGACTGGTCGAAGCCGGACTACGGGAAGAGGAGATCGCTCGGGTTATGGCGCCGATCGGCATAGACATCGGCGCGCGCACCCCCGAGGAGACGGCGATCTCCATCGTGGCGGAGATCATTGCGTTGCGCACCGGCCGCGCTGTTGCGTCGTTGCGCGATGGAGATGGGCCGATTCACCGCAGGTAATTCACGGCTGGGACGCTCACTTCGCAGCAGAAACTTCGCGAAAAGTGGTCGTTCTTGTATCACGCAGCATGAGTGGCACTCCGTTCCTATGGGCTCTAACTGGTGAGCCCTCCGACGAAAGGCCTCTCATGCCTCCCTTCGACCCCGACCACCTTCGACGGTGGTGGCCCAAACGCTTTTTCGAGCGCTGTACGCCGCGAATCCTCGTGGTCACTGATTCTCTCTCCGTCGGCAATGACGCATTCGGTTTGAGCACTTTTCTGACCGAAATTGCGAAATATCAACCGAACCCCATCATCACCACCCTGGACCACTCCGCAACGCAGTTCGACCACACTCACACGACCGCGAACTTCGATCAGATCTGGTTGTTCGGCGCATCGGGCCCAGCGCTCTCCTCGAACGAAGTCAAGGTCCTCGCAACGTTAATGGAGAACGGCGGAGGTGTCTTCGCCACTGGTGATCATGGAACTCTCGGCTTCGAGCTTTGCGGGAGCCTCCCACGCGTTCGCAAAATGCGAGAGTGGCAGAACACCCCGATGGTGAACGGTCGCATCGACACCGTGATCAACCCGGGCCGAAATCACGCTGCGCAGTTCTCTGACCAGTCAGACGATATTCCGCAGCACATGTTTCCCACGTACTTCGGAAGTGGCCAGACCTGGAACACACACGCATTGCTGCGGAGCCCGATTGGCGACATCGACGTCTTGCCGGACCACGCGCACGAAAGCGAGTGCCTTGTTGGCAACAATCTGGGCGCGCCCTACACGGATCACGGGCTCAATCTCATCGAGTTCCCAAGCGTGGCCGGGGCACCGCTCGAGCCCGTGATCGTCGCACGATCCGTTTCGGCCGGCCGGTTTCTCATCGATTCCTTCAAGCCCCCGACGACACCGCGTGTGTTCGGCGCAATATCGGCTTGGGACGGTCATCGTGTCGCCAAAGGACGGATCGTGTGCGACGCGACTTGGCACCACTTCGTGAACATCAACCTCGACGGAACCGGCGCGGGGCCAGATCCCCTCTTGGTGGACCCGCGCCGGGGACTGCGCGATAGCGCCGGCGACCCGACAGAGGATTTCACGCAAGTTGCGAACTACTACCGGAACATTGTCGACTGGCTCATTCCGGCGACGCGTCGCTGGTGCTCGATCTTCGAGGTACTGGTCGACATTCGCTACCGATTCCCATTGTTCGAGGAGTTCATTCCACTCCCTGATCCTCACCCGTGTCCCTGGGACCCGAGAGTCGATCTCGGAACGAGCGTCGACGCGGCGCTGACTGCGCTGAAAGGGCGCGGTTATACCGACGACCTGGTGATTGGAGCGCTTGACCTGGCTGGAGTCAACCGACTCGCTGATCACCTTCGCCCGCAGGCGGCTGATGAGAAACGCCAGGACCCGCGATCACTTCTGCGCATCGAAGAGCTTCGCCGAGGAATCGTTGGTTCGATTGCCGACGCACTTCTCCGAGATCTCCCTGCCAACCCACACGAACTGGAAGAGGCGCTAACGAAGATCGGCCACGACGACAAACGTCTCGAATCACTCATCGCGTCGGCGACCAAGGACGCCGTAGTCGCCGCGACTGATCACTTCAAACAATCTGTCGATAGCACGTTCTCGATTCTCGGCTAGCCCACGGCAGTTCGGTACGGAAGCACTCGAAGGAACGCGCCGGAATCCTTCGAGAGCGAGCGTGCTGCCGCCGGATCCGGGTGTCTAACGACTGCTCCAGGGTTCTCTGGCCCGGAGGAGCAGTTTGTTGGACACTCGTTCGTCGTTGTTGTGAGCGCGCACTGCTCATCCCATGACACGGCTGCTTCGGCAACATTCGTCGCAGGACATTCGGAGCGCACGCACGTGCGCGCCAACTCGTCGAAACGTGCGCATTCGAAGTGTAGGAAAACGACGGGTGAGTTGGGGGTTTCGGTTGATTTGGGCTGCTTTCGCGAATTGTGTCGAACATACGTTCGTGGTTTCGCGATACGATGTGTACGTGGAATCGTCTCTCGACCACTCTCTTGAGCTTGCTGAGTCTGCGGCACTGTCGGTTGTCGCCAGCCTGCAAAACGGCGCGGTCGTCACAGCAGCGAACGTAGCGGCTGCACGTGCTTTGGTTGATCGATTCGATAAGATATGCACGCATATTGTTGCCACGTTTTCGGAATCACCGACCATTCGCGAAGATGGGTACCGCAACGTTTCGGAATGGCTCGCCTTCAACACGCACGCGCGGCCTACTGAAGGTGAGCAACGTGTAGCGCATGCTCAGGTGTACACGAAACTTCCCGGGTGGTCCGACGCCGTTGATGCGGGCACGATCGGTGTCTCACACGTGAGTGTGGTCGCAAAGGTGCTCACGAAAACGCGTCTGCCGTTTCTGGTCCGAGCCGCCGCGGACATGTTGGGGTGGGCGGAAACACTGTCGTTCACGAAGTTTCGTCAAGCGGTCGCGTTGTGGGTATCGCATTGCGACGACGCGCTTGGTGACCCGACCTCGGAGAAGGAACACGAAGAGGCGCGGCGGGTGCAGTTGTCACCGACGTCGGGTGGGATGTGGATCCTGAACGGTCTCCTCGACGCGCTCGGTGGAGAAGCATTTTCGAAGGCGCTCGAGGCGGCGATGCCGAAACCGTGCGAGGGTGACAACCGGACCCCGGCGCAGCGTCGACACGACGCACTCATCGATATTGCTCACGAGTCGTTGGCCAACGAAGATCGGCTTACGGTTGGTGGGGAACGTCCACACGTCACGGTGACAGTCGATGCCAGGTCGGGTATTGCGCACACGTCGCAGATGGTGCGGTTGTCGTCGTTCACGCGCGACATGTTGTTGTGCGATTGCGTGACCACGAGTGTGTGGTTGAGTGCCGATGGCACACCATTCGATGTCGGTACTCCGACATCGGAGGTGCCGGCACGCAACCGCCGTGCCATCATGGCGAGAGACCAGTCGTGCCGGTTCCCGGGATGTG
>JANOWU010000220.1:0-53431 GCA_031418035.1 Acidimicrobiia bacterium | reverse complement strand
AGCGTGGTGGTCGCCTGCTCGGCATTGAAACGGTCCTACCGTGATGTCCTTCGTCGGGCGGGCGACGTGCGGTTCGTGTTTCTCGACGTCGAGCGCCCCGAGATCGAGCGACGAATCGCGTTGCGAACCGACCACTTCATGGGCGCCGTGATGATCGAGAGCCAGTTCGCCGCCCTCGAACGTCCGATGACCGACGAGACCGATGTTGCATTCATTGGTCCGGGCACGCCACTGGAGAACGTGGTGGACATCGTGCGGTCGACGCAACCGGAGACGGCGACCATGGCGCTGCTGGTCGATGGCGGACGCGGGCGAACCATCTCCGAGGAAGAACTTCGTGCACATATCGATGTCGTCGTCGACGAACACATCCTTGCGCGGTTGTCCCCTGCGAAACGGGTGCTGTTGGTGCCCCCTGACCACACGCGGCTGTACTCCAAAGCGGGTGAGATCACGGGGCTTGTGTTCGAGCGGCTGGCCTCGGCGGGGTGCGAGGTCGCGGTGCTCCCCGCGCTCGGCACGCACTCCAACATGACACCGGCCGACGCGCAACTTCTCTTCGGCGACGCCGTCCCCTTCGACGCCATCTTGCACCATCGTTGGCGAGACCACGTCGTGCACCTCGGACACGTCTCCGCTGCGGAGATAGGTGCACTTACGAATGACAGGTTCCAAGAAGCAATCCCCATCGAAACTGACGAGATGCTCTTCGACGATTGGGACCTGGTGGTCTCGATAGGTCAGGTGGTGCCGCACGAAGTCATCGGCATGGCGAACTTCACCAAGAACATCGTCATCGGCCTCGGTGGTCAGGCAACGATTCACCGCAGCCACTTCGTTGGTGCTGTCTGCGACATGGAAACGCTGATGGGCCGAGCGGACAGCCCGGTGCGTCACGTTGTCGACGCGGCCTTCGACCGTTTCATTGCAGATCGTGTGGACGTCATGTGGATCCTGACGGTGATGGAAGACGTCGGCGACGAGGTTGTCCAGCGAGGCCTGTTCGTGGGGCGTGGTCGCACGAACGAGAGCGGCGGCGCTGCGTATCGGGCGGCGTCGAATCTTGCCGCGGCGTGCAACATCGAGCTCATCGCGAAGCCGTTCAGCCGGGTCGTCTGCTGGCTCGATCCGAACGAGTTCCGCTCGACCTGGCTCGGCAACAAAGCGATCTATCGCACGCGAATGGCCATCGCCGACGGTGGCGAACTGGTCGTGCTTGCCCCGGGCGTGACCCGCTTCGGTGAAGACCCCGCGATCGATGCACTGATCCGTCGACACGGGTACCGGGGGACGCCGGCCACCCTTGAGGCGCTGCTTCATGACCCTCAACTTGGCGAGAGCCTGGCCGCCGCGGCGCACCTCATCCACGGCAGCAGCGAGGGTCGTTTCACCATCACCTACTGCACCGACCCCACTTCGGGGGGTCTCACGCAAGCCGAGGTGGAGGGGGTCGGGTTTGCCTGGCGCGGACTGGCCGACGAACTCGCCAACCTGAACGTAAACGCCGCCAGCCCTGCTGGCCCGCGCGTCGATTCGATCGGGCGTCCGTTCGACTTCATCGCGAATCCCGCGCTCGGGCTCTGGGCGACCGCCGACCGTTTCGGTCGGTAGCCGTCCCGGGGGCAGCGCTGCCCAGCGCCGGGAAACACGAGAACCATGCGGCGCAAAAAATGGTGTTGCACGTGATCCAGAAACTTCGTGTACGTTGTGTCGTAATGAGCTTTTCCTGCAGCCTCCTTCTTCTTATGTGAGCGAACGCCGACATATCGGTGTTCGCCTGAACCCCTGTGCCTTCGAGGCCAGGGGTTTTTTGTTTCCCGAACGAACCATCCCGACGCCCTGAAAACGCAAACTCACACCGAAAGATCAACGCCATGCCTCCGAAGCCAGTCACCCCGAATCGAATGCCATTCGAGAAGTACCAGGCCTATCCGGCGATCCCCCTTGTCGGGCGTACCTGGCCCGATACCCGGATTACCAAGGCCCCGCTCTGGTGCTCAGTCGACCTTCGTGACGGCAACCAGGCACTCATCGACCCCATGGACCCGAGCCGCAAGCGCAAGATGTTCGACACGCTGGTGAACATGGGCTTCAAGGAGATCGAGGTCGGCTTCCCGAGTGCGAGTCAGCCCGACTTCGACTTCGTGCGCCTGTTGATCGAAGAGGATCTGATTCCCGACGACGTCACCATTCAGGTTCTGGTTCAGTGCCGCGAAGAACTTATTCAGCGTACGTATGAATCGCTCGCCGGCGTGCCGAACGCGATCGTCCACTTCTACAACTCCACCTCAACGCTGCAACGAAGGGTCGTGTTCGGACTCGACAAGCCCGGGATCACCAGCATCGCGACACAGGCGGCGCGTCTGTGCCAGACCTACGAAGACGGCATGGACTCGGGATCGAGCATTCGCTATGAGTACTCACCCGAGAGCTTCACCGGAACCGAGATCGAGTACGCACTCGAAATCTGCAATGCCGTGATCGCGCAGGTCGATCCGTCACCCGACCGCAAGCTGATCTTGAATCTTCCGGCAACCGTCGAGATGAGCACACCCAACCTCTACGCCGACCTCATCGAATACTTCGTTCGCAATGTGGACCGGCGAGATAGCGTCATCATCTCGCTCCATCCCCACAACGACCGAGGAACGGGTGTGGCGGCCGCCGAAATGGGACTCATGGCCGGCGCCGATCGCGTTGAGGGAACACTCTTCGGCAACGGCGAACGCACCGGCAACCTCGACGTGGTCAACGTGGCCATGAACCTATTTGCGCAAGGCGTTGATCCGAAACTCGACATCTCGAACATCGACGCCCTGCGTCGAGTCGCGGAATACTCCAATCGCCTGCCCGTGCACGAACGCCATGCCTACGCGGGCGATCTCGTGTACACGTCGTTCTCGGGGAGCCACCAAGATGCGATCAAGAAGGGATTCGCCGCGCTCGAGCACCCCACGGACTACACGACGTGGGCGGTCCCGTACCTCCCGATCGACCCGGCACACGTTGGCCGGACCTATGAAGCGGTGATTCGGGTGAACAGCCAGTCCGGCAAGGGCGGTGTTGCCTACATCATGGAGGCCGAGCATGGTTTCGCCCTCCCTCGACGCCTGCAGATCGAGTTCTCGAAAACCATTCAGGTCATTACCGAGGACACCGGCACCGAGATCTCGCCGACGGCGATGTGGTCAACCTTCCAGGAGCAATATCTTGCGGAGGAACCACGAGTGAGGATGATCAGCCACGAGACTTCAACGGCGAGCGCGGAACGAGGTGACCGCGCGAAAGTAACCGCGCAGATCTCTGTTGACGGCGAACCCCGAACCATTTCCGGTGAAGGCAACGGACCCATCGATGCCTTCGTGCACGCGATTCGAACCGACCTTGGCGTGGTGATCGACGTCGTCGACTATCACGAACACGCCAAATCAGCGGGGGCCGACGCGACCGCGGTGTGTTACGTGGAAACGACCGGCCCCGATGGCGTGCTGTGGGGTGTCGGCGAGGACCCCTCGATACTCAACGCGAGCTACAAAGCGGTGCTCTCGGCCGTGAATCGCCACGGGGTCTAGTCGTTGCGGCGCAACACCCCGCGAGGGCAACTGAGAATATGTGGTGTCAGCGTCATGGTTGGTCCCGGTAACCTGGGCCCACCATGACCGCTGCTCCCACGACCCCTCGGCTCCGTTTCGCGCCCTCGCCGACGGGCTACTTCCACGTCGGAGGCGCTCGCACGGCGTTGTTCAACTGGCTCGTTGCGCGCAAGACCGGCGGCACGTTCGTGCTCCGTATCGAAGACACCGACACCGAACGCAATCGTGACGAATGGGTGGCCGGAATCTTGTCGGCGATGTCATGGGTTGGCGTCGACTGGGACGAAGGGCCGTTCTTCCAGTCCGAGCGCACCCATCTGTATGCGGCGGCTGTCGATGCGTTGCTCAGCGATCAACGAGCGTATTACTGCACGTGCTCGGCCGACGACGCCCGAGCCCGCAACCTCGCCGCCTACGGCCAGGAGGGCGAGGGTCGCGGGTACGACGGTTTTTGCCGGGACCGTGGACTCACCGAAGGCGCGGTTCGCTTCCGGACCCCCGACGACGGCACGACGACCGTTATCGACGTGATCCGTGGGGATCCGACCTTCGAGAATTCGCTGCTCGAAGACTTCGTGATCCGCCGTACCAACGGCGGGTTCATGTTCCTGCTCGCCAACGTCGTCGACGATGCCGACATGCGCATCAGTCATGTCGTTCGCGCGGAGGAACATCTACCCAACACCCCGAAAGCCGTACTGCTGTGGCAGGCAGTTGCGCCAGACGTGCCATTGCCGGTGTTCGCCCACCTTCCTGTCATCGTGAACGAGAAGCGTCAGAAGCTCTCCAAGCGCCGCGACAAGGTTGCGGTAGAGGACTACCGGGCGCAGGGAATCTTGCCTGAGGCGATGCGCAACTATCTCGTAACGCTTGGTTGGATGCCGGCCGGAGAGCAGGAAATCATAAGCGTAGAGAGAATGATCGAGGAGTTCCGGCTCGAAGACGTGAACAAGTCGAGTGCATTCTTCGATATCGCAAAGCTGACCGCGTTCAACGCCGAGTACATCCGTGCGCTTACGACCGACGAGTTCGTCACACGCTGCGAAGGCTTCGTGCCCGATGAGATTCGCCTCGACCCGATGTTCGCGAAGGTCGTGCCCCTCATTCAGGAACGCGTTCGACTCCTGTCGGAGGTATCGGCAAGCGTCGACTTCTTCTTCGCGATGCCGGAGACCGACACGGACTCGTGGGAGAAGACGATGAAGACCGACGCCGCCCGGGCCATCCTCGATGGGATGCTGGCGGTCGTCGACACGACGGAGTGGAATCACGACACGTTGAAGATGCTCGTCGAACAACTCGGCAACGACCAGGGAATCAAGCTCGGCAAAGCACAGGCGCCAGTGCGCGTGGCGGTAACGGGCCGAACCGTGGGCCCTCCGCTGTTCGACTCGCTCGCGCTGATGCCTCGAGACCTTGTCGCCGAACGACTTCGCACTGCGCGAGCAAAGTTGTAGCTCGCGTGTTTCGTTTGCTTCGATTCATTCCCGGGGTCTCGATGTTGAGTCCGTGGTGGTGGATCCGGCGTCTGGTGCTCCTTGTGGTCGTGGGATACGCGTCGTTGAGCGTGTTCTCGGTATGGTCCGCAGCGCGTCACGACGATCACAACGAACGAGTCGACGCCATCATCATTCTCGGTGCGGCGCAGTACAACGGAAGGCCGTCGCCCGTGCTTCGGCGCCGACTCGATCATGCATTGGAGCTGTACAAGACCCATCGCAAATCCCTTGTCGTTGTTACCGGTGGACGACAGGAGGGTGACACCACGACCGAAGCGAGTGTCAGTGCGAAGTACCTGATCAAGCGAGGCATCCCCGACGCGCGCATCGAACGAGAGGTGCAGGGTCGCGACACCTATCAGTCGATCGCTGCATCGGCCCGATTTTTGAAACGAGCGAAGGTCACGAGAGTCCTGTTCGTGACCGACGGCTATCACGCCGCTCGTGTCAAAGGGATCGGACGCGAGGTCGGGCTGACCTCGTTCGTGTCGCCGGTCGGGGGTGCGGGTACCCCGTCGAGATTGGCGCGCGAAAGCATCGCTGTAGGTCTGGGCGAACTCGTCGGCTACCGTCGCCTGTCTGCTCTGGTCGGCTAAGAAGTACGCCATGAACGTTGTAACGCTTCCGATGTATGACCTTCCCGAGTTGCGGTGGGCAACGTCGACGCTGCTGGACTACGTCGTCGAACACCTAGCGAACGCGGGCTGGCCGACACGACCGGTGTTTGGCGAGTTCACCGACCATGCCTCGCTCGTGCGGCATTGGCGTGACAGCGAGACAGCGCTCTCCCACGCGTGCGGTTTGCCGTACATCGAAGCTCTCGCCGCCGACGTCCAGGTGCTCGGAACCTTTCGGTGGAGCGCAGTATCGGACGGGAATGGTTGGTACCGTTCCGTGCTCGTCGTGCGACGCGATGATCCTCGCACGATCGCTGACCTCGCGAACGCGCAACCGGTGATCAACAATCCCGAAAGTCTCTCGGGGTGGTGCAGCCTTGGCGCGGCCCTCGCCGAAGTCGGTTACGAGAGCGGCGATTTTCCGGCGCCGGTCATCAGCGGCGCTCACCGCCAGAGCCTGGCGATGGTGTCGGGTGGTGCTGGTGACTTTGCCGCGATCGATGGCGCAACGTTTCGTCTCTTCGAACGTCATCGGCCCGAAGCCGTTGCCGCGGTACGAATAGTCGGACTGGGACCTGAGGTACCGGCCACTCCGTTGATCACTCGCACGCAAACCCCGATCCCGCTCGACGCCGTGCGTGCGTGCGTCGTCGCAGCGATCGGTGACGCGTTGGCGTCAGGTGCGTGCGAGGCGCTTGGCATCGAAGGTTTCGTGCCACTGAACAACCATGATTACGCCAGCCTCGTCGGGCTGGTCGAGAAGGCCGAAGGCGTGCTGCCTCGCCATGGCGCATCGACACACTGATGACACCGTCGGGTGACACATCAGAGGTCCGACTCGACGGATTTCACGCCTTGAAACATGCGATTCGATTCGGAGCCAACATTCTCCGTGCACATACCGAACGTTGCGAAGAGACGCTGACTCTGGCGCGCCAGCTCGCTCCCGACATCGAACCGTGGCTCGATGCTCATCTCGAGACGGTAGCCCCAGGATTCCTTGCCTCACTTTCCTCAGAGGTACACCCCACGCGCGTTGTTGCTTTCGCACGGCGGCCGGTCGTAGACCTCGCGTCGTTCAAGTCCATTACGTCGCCCTGTGTGCTTCTCGAAGATCCGCGGCACCTCGGCAACGTAGGTGCCTCGATCCGGGTATCGGCGGCACTCGGGGCATCGGGCGTGATAACCACCGGCACGATTGATCCCTGGCGACCCGATGCTCTGCGTGGCTCGGCGGGCCTTCATTTTGCGCTGCCGGTGGTCGGTCCGATCGACACCGATGCCGTCACATCGCTGTCGAATCCTCTGGTGGCGCTCGACCCCGATGGCGACGACATTGCGAGCGTCTCAATCGCGCCGAACTCGGTGCTGTGCTTCGGGACGGAACGTGACGGGGTCAGCGACATACTCCTGGAACGCTGTGCCAGCAAGGTACGGCTGCCCATGCGGCGAGGTGTTTCCTCGATGAACCTCGCTACAAGCGTGTCGGCCACGCTCTTTTATCTGTCGTCAGGCCCGCTTCGTGCGAGCTTCGATGTCGACCGCTGGTGACCGGACCTGGTCACTCCTGTGGCCGCGCATAGCGAAGCAGCAACGTCGACTCGTTGAGCTTGTCCATCGAAACGAAGTGAAACCGTTGCTCGAAAGGTTCGCTTCCCCCGAAACGTGTTCCTGAACCGAAGAGCACCGGTTCCACGCTCAACTCGATCTCATCGACGACGCCGGACTGCAAGAAGGATCCGTACACTTTCCCGCCGCCGAGGACGGCGCATCGAACGTGCCCTTCGCTGGCGAGGCGCGCCACCAGAGCGGTGGGCGTTTCCGCGCTGAACTCGAGTTGTCCCGGCACCGTGTCGTCGTGAAAGCGTCCCGGGTCGCTGGTGAGGATGATGCGGCGAACACCGGGGCGCACCGCGCGTCGCATGGAGTCGCGGTCCGGAATGTATGTGCCCGAACCAAATATGCGCACGTCGCACGGCGCGCAGGCCGCACGGAAATGGGCTTGATCCTCCGGCGACGCCCATCCCTGGGCCCCCGGGGCATCATGGCGGGTGATGCACCCGTCGAGGGAGATGACGGCGATCACAACCGTTTTCATTTGCCACCGGCTTTCGGTTTGGGGCACACACCTGCGGCGATTGTCGTCGAGCTCACGTAGGTACTTGGCGCGGAAGGACGGGGCTTCGTTGTTGTCGTGCGCGTCGTTGGCGGGAGGAGCCCTGCTGCGATCGCTTTGGCTCGATCGACCTCTTCCTTCGCAACGATGACGCACAGCTCGTCTACCCGCACCGTCCATTTTTCAAACAGGGCTTTGTTCTTTGTACGGGCCGCATCGATGACGTAGAACGGATTGATGGGGCCGCCCCCGAGAGGATGGATCTCGAAGTGCACGTGTGGGGGAGTGGCCTCCGCATTCCCGGTACGACCCACGAACCCGATGATTTCCCCGGCGATCACCTGCTTCCCGTCCATCAAACCAGGAGCCCATCTATCTAAGTGTGCATAGTAATAGTACGTCCCGTCGGCGCTCGTCACGTACGCGATCCGCCCGCCGATCGGTGTCTTCTTCACATCTCGGATCACACCGTCGACGGTAGAGCGCACAGGGGTGCCGCGCTCGGCGAAAAGGTCGATACCTTCATGGAGGTGGCCGATTCTCGGCGCGCCGAAGGTGTCGCTGGTCGAATACGGACGCTGCACCGGGTTCACGAACCCGCGGAACCATTCGATGGTGCCCTTTCGCAGGAACGTGTTTTCGCGACCGATCAACACCACTCGGTTCTTCGTGGCAGTTGTTTCGTAGTCACGGATCGCGGCGAGCCGTCGGAGGTCGATCAGATCCTCGGTCGGTGGAATCAATGATCGTGGCACGGAGGTTCGTGGCACCGAGGTCGGCTTCTGTGGTGCGTCGACGATCGCTTCGACGCCCCTCTGGGCAAGCTCGCGTTGTCGTTCCTGTTCGGCGATGACCTGTGCCAGCGACTGTTCCCGTTGTGCGTTGTCGCGAAGGATCTCCTGCTGTTGGCGCGACAGGTCTTCGAGGCGGAGCGGATTCTGAGCAAGTGGGACCTGTGGCGCTCGCGTGGTCGTTGTGACGGCAAGAGTTGTCGTGGTCGTAAGCACGGTCGTCGTGGTTGCGACCGCGGTCGTTGTGGCCGCAGGGACGGTCGTGACCGCGAGCGTGGTCGCAGGGAGCGGCGTGTCAGGAGTGCTCGTCGAAGCGGAGCTCGTCGCAGCGGGAAGCGTCGTCGGCACGGACGGACTCGATGTGGCTGAATTCGTCAACCTACTCGTGGCAGAAACGCTCGGTGGCTGGAGCGACGAGAGGGGAACCGTGCTGGTTGCGGTGGACGGCGCACTCACGGTGAGCGGCACGGTGGTGCCGATGATTTCGATGGTAGCTGTGGGCGTCGGTGGGGCGACGTCTTGGCCCCGAGCCGGTGAGTCCGCCAGCGCGAGGAGACACGCCGAACTCACCACGGCAATGGCCCCCGGCCATGCCGATGACCGCAAGGTTGAACGGAGGGGTTGTCGAGTCATGAACGAAGGACCGGGTCAGCGTCGACGCGACGGCTTCCACAAACGGCGAAGCCGCTCGCTGAATTGCTGCCCGGACGTGGGGTTGGCCCACCCGCCAGGCTTGGGGGTTTGGGACGGATCGTCGTCGCCCGGGTTACCTGTTTCGGGTCGGTAGCGAAACCGGACCCTGGTCACGAAGTCCAACGCGGCATACAGAAACGCCGACATGAATACCATCGATGCAATCGTTCGCGGCCCGGAGAGCGACGACCGGACGAGGAGCCCGTCGACGAGGCCCCCCACGAGCGCGGCAGCGAGCAGCAACCGTCGAGAAGGTCGCACTCGCCGTGCAACGTTCGGCGCAACAACAGACTGCCAGTCGTCGTTCGGGTCGGCGTCGTTCGAATCGTGACGCACCGCCCGCCTGTCGTTTCCCACCGCCCCATTGTTTCATGGGGTACGACGATTCAGAGTCAGCGACGGCCGATGCCGTCAAAGAACATGTCCACCATCGTAGAAAAGCCAGGCTGCGGCGGACGGTCATCGCCGGCAAACACCCACGTGGCGACTGCAGTGTGTGCCGACGTCTCCAAGAAGAGCGCTGACGTGCGGGCATCGGGATGGGAACGAATTTCACTGGCTCGCTGTCCGTCTTCGAGAATCCGGTGGAGCACGGTCTTGCGATCTTGGCCCTTCGTCCAGCCCTCGCGGTGGCGGGCCGGGTCAAGCGCACCGGACTCGATGATTGCCGCCACCAGGTGTGGATCCTCGACGCATCGCTGTCCCACGAGCTGAAAAAAGTGCCGGATGCGAGCCTCGGCGCGAGGCTGGGTTCCCTGTTCGTCTGTGAACACCGCCGTCTCGAACTCCTCGAAGATGCGAGCGGCACACTGCGTCAAAATCGAGTCTTTCGTGGTGAAGTACCGAAAGAACGTCGCCTTGGAAATGCCGAGCTCCCGACAGATCGCATCAACCGTCACGGCCTCGTATCCGCGAGCGCGAAACAAGCCAACCGACGTGTCGAGAATCTTGTGACGCAACGCCAACTTCTTGCGCTCTCGAAGGCCCACGATGGTCCTGCCCGGTTGGTGATCACATTCTGACATTCGGCCCCCCCGGTTTGGTTGATTGCGCAACACTGGGTCGAGCCAGAGTACTTCAGCAAAAAACTACAGTGCACGCAAAATTTTCATTCTCCGTGTTGGGCGGAATGGGGGCACAGCGATGCGAATGGACACTGGGAGCAGTTCAGCAAAGAAGGGGTGGCCCGAAAATCGCGCTCCTGACGGATCCGATCCGCAAGAGCCCGCAACGCCGCTATGGCGTCGTGGACCCGCGAAGGCGACCCTTCCAACGTGATCGCCTTCGGTGCGGGCCCAAGCTGCTCGTACACGACCCGCACGTGCCGTGGGGCGCTTGGATGGGTTGCTGCGAGCACCATGTACAACTGCGCCGCGAAGTCCTCGTCGAGCGATTGCGGGCAATGCCCGGTCTTGTAGTCCCGAAGCTCGAGGGTGCCGTCGGGGCGACGCCACAGCGCATCGGCGCGGCCGGTCACCAGAAGATTCTTGGACCGGAGCAACCACCGAAGGTCTACTTCGCCCCCGAGGTAGATTGCGCCTTCCGAGCCTGGACACAACACCTGATGGGCCTGCACCCGCGAGGTCACGAACGAGTCGTGGGGAACGTCGTCGGCGACGACCGACACGTCATCGTGACGATCGACCTGAAGGTGACGCTCGTGGAGCTCACGGTGAACTGCATGACCCAACACCGATGCATCGGAGTCGAGCTCGTTGCTCGGAAGGCCGAGAACATAGGCAAGGTAGAAGCGTCGGGGGCAGGCCAGAAACGATCGAATCCTCGTGGCGTTCAGGATCAGCACACCGCTCGCGGGCTGGACGGCTGCGCCAAGAGTCGGATCATGCGTCGGCGGATTGCCCGAGGTCATGGGAGCGAGCCGCTGAGTCGGTCGAGGAGCACAGACGGCGTCTCGCTGCTCACGGCGGGACATCGCGCAAGGCGTTCGCAGCTGGTGCACCACCAACCCGGCGTCGGCGTCGGCGTCGTGACGGCCGTTTCGACCTCGATGTAGAGGCGACTCCGAAAGCGCGAGAGGTCCGCTCCGGTGACTCGGCCGTGCGTGACGCGCCCATTGCCCGCCAGCCACAGGGTCTCGCTTCGCAACACCACGTCATTGCGGGCCGGTCCTCGGTCGAGGCCGAGCAGCACTGCCAATGCGACGTCGGCGATGGAGGCTTCGTGGTCGGGGTGTGTGTGGTCGGGGTGTGTGTGGTCGGCGGCGGCGTTGGTGGGTGCGTCACGTCGGTCTCGTGAGCCACGCAGGCTGAGGCGACGAACCAGTGGGGAACGGCCGTCGTACGCGAAGAGCAAATCCGCACGGCCGGTCATGTCGAAGGGCGGATGTGTGCGCACCCGACGGCGCAGCGGCTCGCCCGCCTTCGGGTGAATCGCCGCAATCTCGTCGTCACCGAACGCATCAATGTAGGCACCGATGGCCACTCGATACAGGGCCGACTCCTCCACCGAAAGCCCGTCGGGCGCAGTGTCGAGCCGGGCATCGTTGATCGCCTCCTCGAGGGGTGCCGACAGATCCCATGCGTGGTCGTGTGCCGCACGAAGCGCATTCGAAAGTGCCGACCAAAGACGCATACCCGGGTCGGTTCCCCGCCGACCGGTTTGTTCCTCCGTCAACCGCCCCGCCAATCGATGACTGCACCGAAACAGGTTGCCAAGTGTTCCGGCCGATAATCGCGGAACGTCGTCATGGGCGGAGGTCTTCATGGCCGCCCTTGCCACACCCTCAGCGATGTGTCAGTACGAGTTCTTGGGGACGTATCCCCCCATACCCATGGAGCGGCTCTCGTCTTCGTCCATTTCGGCAACGCCACCGATGACATCGGTGACCCATTCGAGTCGGTCACGCAGAATGCGACTGACGCCAGCTTGAAGGGTCGTTGACGACACGGCACATGAGGAGCACGACCCCTGCAACTGCACTTCGACCACCCCGGTCTCGACGTCGGCCTGCATGAGCGCGAGGTCACCACCATCTTGCTGAACGACGGGTCGCAACAGCTCGATCACACTCACGAGTGCCTTCATGCGTTCTTGTTTCGCGTCGGGGCTGAGGACGGCGGTGTCTGACATAGGTTCCATTCTGTCGCACCGTACGGGGTTTGCAATACGGCGATAGGAGAAACCCGTCGACGACTTGGTTTTGTTCCCGACTGACGGGGCGTTAGCTCCAGGAATCCCAGCGGACGAGCTTGTCGCTCTCCAACCGGGGACCGGTCTTGAAGTCGGTCCCGATCGTGTAGGCCAACGGCGACAGACCACATTGGGTGATCTTGTCGTACGGAATGCCCAGGATCTCGGCCGCTTCCTTCTCAAAGGGAAGATGGAGCGTCGTCCATGCCGTCCCCAGCCCGCGGGCTCGAGCCGCCAACATGAAGCTCCAGAACGCGGGAAGAATCGAGCCCCACCACCCGGCTTGGGTGAAGGTGGCCTGACCCTCCATGCGACCGAGGGCATACGGAATCACCAGGTACGGGGCCCGATGGAAATTCTCGCGGAGGTAGGTCGCAGAATCCTTGACCGCTGACTGACGCTCCCCGCGGGTGTCTCCCGGCTTGTATTCCACGCCGGGTGCATTGACATACGGATCGAATGCCTTGCCGTACAGGTCGGCGATCGCCTTCTTCTTGTCCGCGTCCTCGACGAAGAAGAAGCCCCACGCCTGACGATTCGATCCGGTGGGTGCCTGAAACGCCAGATCGACACACTCCATGACCAGTTCCTTGGGCACGGGTCGGTCGAAGTCGAGTCGCTTACGAACAGCGCGGGTCGTGGCAAGAACTTCGTCGGGTGTGCTGGGTAGCGTCATGCCCTTCGGTCTAGCCCAAGAAGGCGGACAAAACGAAAACCCAGTCGCTTGCTGCCGTTGCGACCGCGACGGATCGATCGCAACGACAGCGAACAACTGGGCGTTGTACGCACCTGCGTTGCCTAGACAACGCTCGAGAACTCAAGAAGTCGCGGCCCTTTTTGAAAAACTTTTCACAGAGTTGGCGAGGTGAGGGGCTGGAGTGCACTCAGCGGTTCACGTGGCGGCCACAGCGCGCAACGGTGCACGCACTCTGGAACGGTGGCCACACACCAGGCGACGCCGGGGCACGCGCCGCGGCGTTGCTCCAGAAGCGGCAGGGCTACTGGGACTTCTGGGGCTACTTGTAGTACGGGTTGGCGCCGGCCTGGTGATCCGTGACGTCGACGACGTTGGCAATCTCCGGAACGGCCTGCTTGATGCGTACTTCAATGCCCTGGCGCAGCGTCGCCTTCGATGACGCACATCCCTGACATCCGCCGCCCATGGTGATGAATGCCGTGTCGCCGTCCACACTCACCAGCGTGGCGAATCCGCCGTGCGACGCAATTCCGGGGTTCACCTGGGTCTCGATGACTTCGAGGATACGAGCAGCGAGTGGTCCGTCGAGCGAACCGGTCGGGGCAACGCTCATCGCCGGAGGTGTCTTCGAGGGCTCGTTCGGGTTCAGAAGAACCATGCCGCCGTTGGCGATATCGAGCGTCGCACCCCGCAGACGACCGACGCTGGCTGCGGGAACCACGACCTGGAGTCCGTCGCCGAGATCGACAACCTCGTCTCCCGGCGTTGCCTCGCTGCGAGGCTGGAAGTACATGTCGTAGCTGAACGAGCCGCCGGCGCCGACGTTGACCTCGAGCCACAGTGCCAGCGACGCCGCATCGAGTTCATCGGCCCGAGCCCCCAGAACGACCTCGTGTGCGGCGGCTGTAACGGTCAAAAGGGTGTCGCGATCGGCAACGATGTCACTCATGCACGCCATTCTACGCTGAATGGCTTCAAACTGTCGCAGGGGTGGTGCACCATGGTGATCGTGTCCAAAGCCCAACCACCGTCGCTGCCGTTCGACCTGTCTGGCGTCGACACGATGGCCGTGGCGGCCGGTGGCAGATATCGCGAAACGACGCTTACCCGTCTCTGCAGTGATCTTGCCCGCGCGTTCGGCACGATCGGTCAGGTGATCGTCCACGGCGAGGTCGCCAATGCGAAGAGCTACGACGGTCGGATGGCCTTTTTCACACTTCGAGATCGAGGGTTCGAAATTCCGGTGTACGTGCCCTCGAACCGGGCACGATTTTGCGCCTCTAAGAACGGTGAGCGCGTCGCGATTGCGGGGAAGATCGAGCTGCAGCCGAAAAAGGCGCAGTTGCAACTCGTGGCCTATGAAGTGGCGTTGGTGGGCGATGGCGCGATCGCTGCCAAGGTCGAACAAACGCGGCAGTTGCTCACGGCCGAAGGGCTTCTTGGCCGTGTTCGGCGGCCGGTTCCGGTGCTCCCTCGTGCGATAGGGGTGGTGTGCGGGAACGACGCAGCGGTGCGCAAGGACATCGAGTCGGTCGTGGCCGCACGGTTTCCCGGCTACCCGCTCGACTTCTGCGAGGTCACGGTGCAAGGACCGGGCGCCGTCGAGTCGATCTTATGGGCGCTTACAACTCTTCAGGCGAGGGCGGTCGACGTGATCGTGTTGGCTCGCGGTGGAGGCGACGCGTCGCAGCTCTTGCCGTTCAGCGACGAGGAAGTATGTCGGGCGATCTGTCGATCTGCGGTCCCGGTCGTGTCAGCTATCGGTCACGACGGCGACCGGCCGCTTTCCGACGACGTCGCCGACCTTCGAGCGGGTACACCGTCCATCGCTGCGGCAATGGTTGTTCCGAGCCGCGCGGAGTTGCTTGCGCAGCTCGACAACGGATTACGCGAGTCGCAGCGATTGGTCGCCCGCCATCTCGAACGCGGTTCGAATCGTCTTGCCAACATTCAGTGGACCAACGTGTTGAATCACCGACTCGAGCGTGAAGGAGATCGGCTGCAGCGCTTCGATGCCCGGTTCGTGTTCGACCGACACCTCCTTCGCGCCAGGACTGAGCTGTCGTTGATATCCTGGCAGCGTCCGCTCGAGGATCGGTTACAACGTGCACGTACTGAGTTGGCGAGTGCCCATCAACAGATTGAGGCGTTGAGCCCGATGCGGGTGTTCGAACGAGGGTACGCCGTCGTTCGTCGCACGGATGGCTCCGTGGTTCGCGATGTTGCATCGGTGACTGCAGACGAACGCCTTGCCATCACGGTTGCAAAAGGTTTGATCGACGCGCGTGTGGTTGGCGTGGCAGCAACAGAAAGTCTTGAAGGAGAACAGCGTGTCTGAATCGTCGTCGGCAACACACCTCGTAGGAGAACAGTCGCGTCGCACCTCACTTCGTCGCGTCGACGAGATGACGTATGAGGAACTCGTCGGCGAGTTGGCGGCCGTCACCCAGTCGATGGACGATGGCGCGATTGGAATTGAAGAGGTCGCGCTTCTCTATACGCGTGCCTCGGAGCTTCACGCCACCGCAACGAAACGTCTCGCCGACGTCACGGCACGGATCGAGCAGCTGCGCAACGGGGCACCGGCATGACCGTGCGCGTCGAACGTTCGCGTCTTGGTGTCGTCATCGTCGCAGTGGTCGCCGGGTCCGTGCTGCTTTGTTCACCATCTGGCGGAGTTGTACCGGTCGGGCAACCACCGGTTACCGCAGTCGATGGCACGCCCGCACCGCCCGCACCGCCCACGCCGCCCTCGCCGACGCCCTCGCCCCCCACGCCGCCCACACCATCGTCGAACACGATCCCGGTATCGGGCGTCGTGAGCGTGAACGAGCCGGTGACCACCCTCGCCCCATCGACAATCGTGGCGCCGATCCAGGCGGGGTCGGGCCCGACGTCGACCGTCGTGTCATCGTCCATGGTTCTGCCGACGTCCGTACCTGCGTCGGGCACTCCCGCGTCGACCACCCCGACACCAAAGCAACTCGTTGGTCCACGAAATGCCGAGGAGCTTCGGGCCGCGGTGCTGAGTGCATTGGCGCTTTCCACCTCGAAGTCGCGGTCGGTGTTCGTGGTGCTCGACGACACCGACACGGTTGTTGACCTCGAGGCCGACGCTGCTCGCACACCGGCGTCGACGCAAAAGGTGTACGTGGCCGGTGCGGTGTTGGCGAAGTTGGGAGGCGACCATCGATACGTCACCGAGGTGCGAAGCTCGACCATCGTTGCCGGTGGCGCGGCCGACGAACTTGTCCTGCGAGCAAGCGGGGATCCCAGCTTCTCGTCCAGTCAGCTGGGAGCCCTCGCCGACGCGGTCGTGAAGGCCGGCGTGCAGCGCGCACCCAAGGGACTTGTTCTCGACGACGCGCACTTCGACAACAAAACCCGCCTCGATATCTGGAAGCGCAGCTTCACGCCCGGCGAGGTGGGCGTGTTGAGTTCATTCACGATCGACGGAAACCATCGAAGCGACGCGGAAACATCCGCAGATCCCGGCATGGCGAACCTCAAGCGATTTCGTGCTGCGTTGGTGGCACGTGGGGTGACGGTCGGCTCAGGGATGCGGCGTGGCGAGTTACTCGACGGCGGTCCCGTCGTCGCGAGCGTGCAGTCGGCACCGCTTCGAGACCTGGTGCGGACCATGTTGAAGAAGTCAGACAATACGTACGCAGAAATGTTCACCAAAGAACTCGGCGCCCGCAACGGGAATGGGTCCACGTCGGGTGGGGTCGCAGCGATCAGCGCGTACATGGTGCAACTTGGCGTTGCTGCACCGGTCGCACAGGTCGATGGCTCGGGTCTTTCGTCGTCGAATCGATCGACGGCGCGCCAACAGGTTGATTTTCTCCGTCGCACATCCACAGCGTCCTATGCCGCCGATTTCCTCGACGGTCTGCCCGTTGCGTGTGTCGACGGCACGATGCGCAACCGGCTGTGTCAAACCTCGGGTGCCAGATCGGTTCGAGCGAAAACGGGCGGCATCGACTTCGTCGTCGGTCTCGCAGGGTTCGGCCAGACCTCCACGGGGACGCGAGTGACGTTCTCGTTCCTTCTCAACGAGGTTCGTTCGTCGAGTAGTGCCCGAGCATCGATCGACAAAGCTCTCGCCGCGATCTCGTCGTCGACGTTGTAGCCGTCGCGCTGCTACCGAAACTGTGCGTGGTACTCGCGGTTCGGCATTTGTCCCGTCGCCATTGCCATGCGGTTCGTGAAGTTGTACATCGCCGCGATCTCGGCAACGTCCCACACCTCTTCCTTCGTCAATCCGAGCGACTCCAGATGCGCGATGTCTTCTCGTGACGTCTCATGCGGCGTCTTCGTGAGCTTCTCGACGTAGGCGCAGATCGCTTCGCGTTTCGCATCAAGCCCCGCACGTCGCCAGTCAAGCGTGATGCGGTCAGCCAGGACAGGGTCGCCCAACGCCTCACGCAACGCTGCGCCGTGCGCAACGAGGCAGTACAGGCACCCGTTCGTCATCGACACCACCACGGCGATCATCTCGCGATCAGCTGAGCTCAGATTGTCGCTCGGGACGTGCAGCTGTTTGAAGTGGGAGAACCAGGCCCGCATGTGGTCAGGCTTGTACGCCATCGCCCGAAAGACGTTCGGCACGAACCCGAGGTTCGCTTCGGCCTTGGAGAACAGTTTGGCAAGATCCTCGGGGAGTTCGCCGTTCTCGGGGATCGGGTACCAACTCACATCTGGATCTTCAACCATGTCGATACCTTACCGATGCCTTGAACGAACCTGCGACTCGGCACCTATGCACGTGTAACCCTCGACGTGGCACGATACGTGGCATGTCCTCTACCGAACTCGAGTCCCCCGATACCGATGCGTCGGTTCACTACCGAACCTGCCCGCTGTGCGAAGCAACTTGTGGTCTCGAGATAACCCTCAAGGGACAAGACGTGCAACGAATCCGCGGCGATCGCGACGACGTCTTCTCCAAAGGATTCATTTGTCCGAAAGGGTCAACGATCAAGGACCTCGACGCCGATCCGAACCGAGTGCAACGTCCACTTATCAAAGAAGGGGGCGTGTTTCGCGAGGCAACGTGGGACGAGGCCTTTGCGCTCATCGACGAGCGACTTGGAGATATTCGGCAACGGCATGGAAACAACGCCGTGGGCATCTACGTCGGGAATCCGAATGCCCACTCGCTTTCCGGAGCGTTCTACCTTCCCGACGTTCTTCGCTCGTTTCGAACGAAGAACCTGTTTTCAGCGTCGACCGTAGACCAGATGCCCAAACAGGTCTCGGGCGGTTTGATGTTCGGTACTGCGTTGAGCATTCCGGTCCCCGATGTTGATCACACCGACTATCTGTTGATGCTCGGGGCCAACCCGTATGAATCGAATGGCTCGCTGTTCACCGCGCCGGACCTGCCGGGTCGCCTTGTTGCGTTGCGGGCACGGGGAGGACGACTTGTCGTTGTTGATCCACGGCGTTCGAAGACGGCCCAGCACGCCGATGAACACCTCGCGATTCTTCCGGGGAGTGATTCGTATTGGTTGTTCGCTCTCCTTCACGTGTTGTTCGCTGAGGAACTCGTCGACCTCGGTCACATGGAGGATTGGGTCGAGGGTCTCGACACCGTCCGCAGACTTTCTCTCGAGTTCAGCCCCGAAACGGTTGCCGTTCGATGCGGCATCGACGCTGACACGACGCGTCGTATTGCCCGTGAGCTTGCGTCCGCTCCGACCGCCGTCGTGTACGGCCGCATCGGTACCTGCACGCAAGAGTTCGGCACGCTGTCGAGTTGGCTCGTCGACGTGTTGAACACCGTCACGGGAAACCTCGACCGTCGCGGAGGCGCGATGTTCACGACGCCGCTCGCGGGTGGTCCAACGACTCGGGGAACATCAGGGAGCGGCAGGGGAGTTCGGTTCGGTCGTTGGACGAGTCGCGATGGTTCACCCGAGGTCTACGGCGAGTACCCGGTAGCCACGCTTCCATCGGAAATCGAAACACCGGGCGAAGGACAGATTCGAGCGATGATCGTGATCGGTGGCAATCCGGTTTCGTCCAACCCCGACAGCACTCGTGTTGCTCGTGCGTTCGAGAGCCTCGACTTTCACGTCAGCGTCGACATGTACGTGAACGAAACGTCTCGTCATGCCGATGTGATTCTTCCCACGAATCGGATACTGACGAAGTCGCATTACGACATGTCGCTGTATCGACTGGCAACTCGAAACGTCGCGAACTGGTCGCCGGCGGTGCTCGCGCTGAATGAGTCGATCGACGAACGACAGGAGTGGGAGACCCTGCTTCGACTCGCTGCCCTCGGTGATGGACTCGGAACTGATGTCGATGTTGTCGCGCTCGATGACGCGAAGGCGCGAAAGCTGTGCGAACTCGCGTGGGGGCCGCAAGGCGACGCTGCAACCGATGTGGCGCACACGAAGAAGAAGTCGGTGGAGGACTGGTACCAGGCAGTCAGTGTGCGCCGTGGTCCAGATCGTTTGCTCGACATCTCCTTGCGGACTGGGCCATACGGGGCGCCCTCGGAAGTGCTGCCCGACGGACTCTCACTTGATGTACTTGAGGCGAATCCCCATGGAATTGATCTTGGCCCGCTGCAACCGCGGTTGCCCGAGGTGCTGCGAACTCCGTCGGGTCGCATCGAACTCGCTCCGGAGTTGCTCGTTGATGATGTCGAGCGACTTCGGTCTCGACTCGTTGATGTGAGCGCAGACTCGACGTCGTTGTTGCTCGTAGGTCGGCGTCATGTTCGCTCGAACAACTCTTGGATGCACAACGTTCGAGTGCTTGTGAAGGGAAAGAATCGTTGCACCTTGCATGTGCATCCTGATGATGCAGATCGTGTTTCGGTGCGCGATGGTGAGCACGCCGTGTTGGAGTCGTCGGTTGGTTCGATTGTTGTGCGAGTTGAAGTGACTGATGCAGTGATGCGCGGCGTCGTGAGCCTTCCTCATGGATGGGGACAACACGACGAGGGCGTTGTGTTGGACGTTGCCCGATCAGTGGAGAGCGCAAACACGAACGCGGTGATTCCTGCGCGCGTCGATGTGCCTTCAGGCAACGCGATCTTGACTGGTGTGCGCGTGACTCTTCGTCGTTCCTGATCGTTCGGCGACACTTTTCTCAGTTCGCCCAATTCATACGTGTGCGTACGATGTTCGCCTTGCGGACACCCGCGCGGCCGTTCCGGAGCATTTCTGGAGAAATTCATTTCCGACCCTCTGTCGGCGTAGAACCCTTATGAATAAAAGGTTTTTCGAATCGAAAAGTCCTATTCCCCTTGAAAACAAAGGAGGATGCTTGACTTAGTTACACGGTTGTTCTTTTCTTGTTTCATCCGAAAGAAGCACCAGGAGGTTGCAGTGAACAAGTCAGAATTGATCGAAGCCATCGCAGGAGCCACAGAGCTCACGAAGGCAGACAGCGAACGAGCTCTCAACGCGTTTCTTGAGACGGTTACCGAAGTCGTCCGTTCGGGCGAAAAAGTAATGATCCCGGGATTTGGCAGCTTCAGCATCACGGAACGTAAGGCACGCACAGGTCGTAATCCGCAGACCGGCGCGCCAGTAAAGATCGCCGCATCAAAGGCTCCGAAGTTCTCGGCCGGCTCGGGGTTCAAAGCTGCGGTGAATAGCAAGGGCAAGGCAAAGCCGGCCGCCAAGAAGGGAAAGTAATAATCATGGCTGTTGCCAAGAAGGCTGCACCGGCGAAGAAAGCCGCTGCGAAAAAGGCTGCACCTGCCAAGAAGGCTGTTGCCAAGAAGGCTGTTGCCAAAAAGGCTCCAGCAAAGAAGGCAGCTCCCGCCAAGAAGGCTGTTGCCAAGAAGGCTCCAGCGAAGAAGGCAGCTCCAGCAAAGAAGGCAGCTCCTGCCAAGAAGGCTGTTGCGAAAAAGGCTCCAGCAAAGAAGGCAGCTCCCGCCAAGAAGGCTGTTGCCAAGAAGGCAGCTCCCGCCAAGAAGGCTGTTGCCAAAAAGGCTCCAGCAAAGAAGGCTGCAGCGAAAAAGAAGTAAGCAGTACCCGCTCGCTACAAACGGGCAATCACTTTGAAAGCCTCGCCGGACTCAACACCGGCGAGGCTTCCTGCTTCTCGGGCCCGATTCTGCACCGCTTCGCGAAGTGCGGCGATCTCCTCGGTTGCGGTGACGCTTCCGCTGATGCGCATGGTCGTGGCGTATTGGCTTTCATGGGCGAGGAGCGCGCGCACCTTTGCGTCGACGAAGCCGTCGATACGCTCGACGTGGTCCGCCTCGTCGGCTTCCCAAAGCAACAAATTCGACGGACGGTGAGGAGCGACGTTCTGCTCGGGGAAGAACTTCGGGTCACGTGCCGCAACGATTGCATCGGTCGTGAGGAATCCGGCATGGCGATGGTCCGGATGAATGCGGTATCGACGCCAGGGGTCGTGCCCAAGAACCACGTCGGGTTGGAAGCGTCGAATCCAGAAGCACACCTCCCACCGCTGTCGCAGCGATGAGTCGAGTTCACCGTCGATCCATCCGAGGAAGACCACATCGCTGTCCGTTTTTGCTCCACCGAGTTCACGCGCCGCTGCTCGTTGTTCACGCTGTCGGGTCACGACGAGTTCGGCTTGATCGACGTCGGCATCCCAGGTGCCTTTCGATCCGTCGGTAAGAACGAGGTGAAAGATCTCGCACCCAGATGCTGCCCACTTCGCCAGTGTTCCACCGCACCCGAATTCAACGTCGTCGGGGTGTGCGCCGATGGCGAGGGCCCGCCGCGGTGTTTCGATGTCGACGCTGATCTTTGAGGTGCTTTGTTGGAGTGCGTAGGAATCTGGAACGCTCATGGTCGCCAAGCTATCGGGGCGCAGCGACCCAATCGTTCCGTCACCGCAGCAGCCGCAGATCTGAAGGCGCGTCGAGGTCGGTGGCGCACTGCCGATCAGCGACGACTCGCACGGGCAGACCCGTTGCAATCGCCTCTCTGTAGTGGCGTCGAAAAGACTGAGGGCCGTAGCTGTAGGTGAAACTGACGTCGACGGGCAGGGCAAGAACGTTGGTGCCCTCGTTGCGACGATCCGGCGCGATAGTGATGCCTGGGAAGGCATTGACCCATGAAAGGCTCGAGGCGCTCGCGAGATCACTATGCGCGACGATCATGCGCTGCGTCCCCTCCTCGCGAAGTTTCGCATGCGCCGATGCAACTGCTTGATTCAGTCCTGGACGGGACTCGCGCAGAAATCCAACGTGCAATTCGCGCGCCCACAACGCAACCTCGTCATCATCGCTCACGACGACAATGTTCAAGTCATCGTTGGCCTCGACGAGGCGGGTCGCGAGCTCGCGTCCGAGGCTTGCCCGTTGGTCCGGCGCCAAGAGTGTGCGTAATCTTTGCTTGGCGAGCACGAACGATTTCACCGGGATGACGAGCGAGCAGCTGGTTGAACTCGCCGTCGGAGGTTTCGTGTTACTCACGTCGTGCAGCGTAGGCCGCGTAGCGACACCGCGGAACTATGTCGTGAGCACCTTGCCGACGGCAAGCGCTGGGTTCGTACTCGACGCAACGCCAGGACTTGCCTCTTCGGTCACGACGAACGCTGACCACGAACCATCGGCGCTGAAGCCTTGTGTCGCGGGCCTGCGACCGAGGACACCGAGCGACAGGACCGTGTCGCCGTGAACACCCCACAGCTGGTACGTCCGTCCGGTAGGGAGGGGTTTCAGTGCGGTCGAGATGATAAAGCCTTCGCCGGTGATCGGATCAAACACCACTCGCCCGACTGCTGCGTCTCCAGCCTGAAGCTCGACAACCTTTCCGGTTGACGTGCTGAGGAGCCTTGCCACGCGAGCGTCGGCAGTGCTTGAACTGATCAGTTCACGTTCGAGTGCCGCAATTCGGTTCTGTTCGCTTCGGACTCGGTCCCGTTCTCTCTTTGCATCAGTCTGAGCTTGCGTCACGCTTGCCTGCAGATTGTTGATTCGCCGAGACTGATTGAACGTGATCGTGGAAACAGCCATGAGCGCGGCAACACACGCTGCTGCGAGCAGGCCGAGGCCGAGTGGACGCCGTGGTGGCAGAACCACCGTCGCCGAAGGTTGTGGCGTTCCCGATCGTGCGGGTGGTGTTGGTTGGGCCGTGGCCGACATCGTCGGAGCACTCTGCTTGCGCGGACGCGGCGTTGCTTGGACCTTGGCATCGATCTGTTCCCAGACTGACACTGGTGCAGGCCCCGCGCTGTTGCCGAGCATCATCGCCACTTGCAGGTGATCATCAAGCTCCGCCCGAGCTCGTGGTGATGCGGCGAGGTAGCGATCAATGCGAACTCGTTCGAGATCGTCGACAGCATCGAGGGCGTAGGAGCCCAGTAGGGAATCGAGTTCTGTGTCTGGAGTGTTCATCGATCTCCCTCCTGTCGGTCGCGCTGTTCAGGTTCGCGGGTCAGCGAGTTATCGCGTTGGATGGCCGCATCGTCGAGATCGAGCAGTCGCCGACGCATGGACTTCAAACCGTTGCGAATCCGACTCTTCGTCGTGCCTTCGGCCTCACCGAGCATCGTGGCGACGTCTCGGTAGCTGTGGCCTCCGAAGTAGGCCAACGTAATGGCCTTACGTTCACCTTCGCCGAGTTCACGTAGTGCGACCTGGACACGATCGGCTACCGCAAGATCCCAGATCTCACGGTCGAGGTCGTAGCGCTCGCTCATGTCGAAATCGGTGACGCGGTCGTTCAAGACTCGATCGATCCTCTTGCGCCTCGCTTCCTCGGCTCGCACCAGGTCCACGGATCGCCCATGCGCTTTCATGAGGAGCCAGGAGCGAAGTGACGCTCGTTCGGCGTCGTAGCGCGTGGGGTCGTTCCACAAGTCGACAAAGACCTCTTGGGTGATGTCGTCGGCCAGTTGACGATCCTGGAGTACCCGGAGGGCAAGATTGTGGACGGGGCCGCCATGGCGGCGGTAGATCTCGGCGAGTGCATCTTGTTCGAACCTGCCGACCGCGACAACAAGCGAACTGTCGCTCGAATCTGCCCACGGAGAAGTCATGGAATGCATTCGAGGCTGATCGCCAGGTTGGATGAAAAGTTCTCAAAGAATCTTCTGTGGAGCCACGGATCCATGAAGGCAGTGTACGCATCCATGAACACAGTGTACTTAGCGGTCTTTGGTATGAATTTTCATCCAACGTGCCGAGCGGATCCGAAGTACCAGCATCCCCACGAAGAAACCCCCGACCAAAGGATGTTTAGTAATGGCACATATGATTCGTAGAAGCGTGGCTGTAATGGCAGGAGCAGCGCTCGTGCTCGCAAGCGGAGGAGTCGGAGCCGACGCCGCTTCAAAAAAGTCGAAGTCGAAGTCGACCAAGGCCTCATCCGCTGTCCGCAAGTCGATTGTTGATGTTGCGGTTTCCAATCCTGATTTCTCGACGCTGGTGACTGCAGTGAAGGCTGCGGGTTTGGTTGACACGTTGAATGGTGCAGGTCCGTTCACGGTGTTTGCGCCGACGAATGCTGCGTTTGCGAAGTTGCCGAAGGCGACGCTTGATGCGTTGTTGGCGGACAAGAAGGCGTTGACCGATGTGTTGACGTATCACGTGGTCGCCGGCAAGGTGTTGGCTGCGGATGTCGTGAGGCTTGACGGCAAAGCGGCGAAGACGGTGAATGGTGCTGAGGTGAAGATTGCGGTGAAGGATGGCAAGGTGTTGTTGAACGGTTCGGTTGGTGTGACAGCGACTGATGTGTTGGCATCGAATGGTGTCGTCCATGTGATCGATACCGTGCTTCTCCCACCCGCTGCGACCCCGGCCTCTGCGCCAACCCCCGCGAACTCGATCGTGGCGATTGCTTCTGGCGACCCACGATTCAGCACGCTGGTAGCTGCAGTGAAGGCTGCTGGTTTGGTTGACACGTTGAACGGTGCCGGCCCGTTCACGGTGTTCGCACCCACCAATACGGCGTTTGCGGTTCTGGGCGAGGAGGCCATCTCCTCTCTCCTCAAACCGGAGAACAAGAAACTCCTCACCGACGTCCTCACGTACCACGTCGTAGCGGGCAAGGTTGGTTCGTCCGACGTCGTGAAGGTTCAATCGGCAAAGACCGTACAGGGTGGCAACGTTCGTGTGACGCTGCGAGATGGCGGCGTGTTCATCAACAGTGCACGAATCCAGATTGTCGACATCGCAGCTTCGAACGGTGTAATCCACGTGATCGACACGGTTCTGCTGCCCTAGTCATGCCTTCGTAAGTCAGTGCGTTCGTAGCTCCGTGCCTTCGGGGTCCTACCCCCGGCGCCGAAGGCGCACGTTTCGGCAGTCAAGCGGTTCGCCTGTGCTTTCATCGATCACGATGGGACGTACAGGCGAGCCGCTTTTGTATTTGAGCGCAAGGGGAGTCGGGGAATCCGGTTCGAAAAGCCACGTCTCCCCGAAATTCCACATGACCGCCACGACGTCGAAAAAGGCTCGCCCCTTTTCCGTCAGGTGGTAGTCGTAACGAGTCGGGTTGTCCTGGTAGGCGGCCTTTTCCAAGAAGTTCGTCTCGACGAGCGTGTTCAAACGTTCGCTTAGTGTTGCTCGGCTCACGCCGAGGTGGTGTTGAAACTGCTCGTAGCGTGTCATGCCGAAGACGGCATTGCGTAAGATGAGCAACGTCCATTGATCCCCGATGAGTCGCGTTGTGCGTTCGATGGGACACGACGACGTTGCGAGCTGATGTTGTCGACTCCCGCCGCCGTTTGGCACGCGAGGGAAACTTGGCTGCGGCGTCATGTCGATACTGGCTGGAGCCGAGCGGCGCTCGCTGCTCCCTCCGGAATGGTCGAGCCGAGGGTCCCCACCGTCTTTTGCCACGGTTGCGTTGCATCGTCGATTTCTGGGGTGGAAGACGAGTGCGCGTGGTTCATGTTTGGCTCCTGTTGCGAAGTAGCGAAGCTGGGCAAAGTCGCGGGGCTGGGGAATCGGACGGTCGAATGCGAGTGCATTCAAAATCTGAACTTACTCCAGCCACGTAACCTGTACCCGTGCGAATCGGAGCGCTTGGGTCCAAACATCGAGCGAGCGTGCGCTCCGGCGGTCGGGTGGTCCTCCATGAAGGCACTGCACAGGAGCTGTCTCTCGAGTGGTGGGTCGGCGGCGACGATCGTTGGTACGAACCGGCGGTCGAGATCACGACACGCCAGGAACTCATCCGCGATCTGCCGATCGTGTCCGTGTCGATGCGAGTGCCGAGCGGTGATGCCGTCATCACCGCGTTCACCACGGTGCAAGGACCGCGGGAGCTCGTTATAAGCGAGCTTTCGAATCGTTCGAAGGTGCCTTTTGTCGCAGCGCTGTTGTTGAGCGGTCCTGGAGCGATAGATCTCACCCTCGACGGCACGGCGATACGAGTCGGGGGACTTCCGGTCATTCATCTTCCGTCCGTTCCCCAGCGCTCGGCGTCGGCGTCAACGGTCGAGGAGCTGCGGTCCGTCGTGGTCGGCGGCGGCGCTGCTGCGCAATTTCTGCCACGAGAAGGGGAGAGCGCGACGGCATTCCTCTTTGCCGTTACTCATACCCTCGGGGTTCGAGTTGCGGCGATCGTTGGTGCGTCGAGTCCGCTTGCCTTTGCCGCGCCTCCCGTGCTTACCGCGTTGCCGGCTGTGCACGATCTGGCGAACGGATGGGACACCCACCTCGGTCGCGGAGTAAACCTGCGTACCACTCCTGCTCTTGCATCGTCTCCGCGGTTTCGTTCGGCGGTATCTTCGCTGCTCCTCTACGCCGAACCGGCGGCGAGCGACCCCACCACCCCGATCGTTGTTTGCAGTGCCATCGCAGCTGCTCTCGACTCCGGTGGCTTTCATGCAGAGGCCGGTGCGTTGCTTGCCGACGCGCCGACGTGGCAGGGTCGCCGCGGCGAGTTGACCGACGCCGTGTCAGAGAACTCCGTTGGTGACGCCGCGATTGCTACGGCCGTCATGGTTGATGCGCTTGCCCGCCACGGTGCCCTCACGCACGATGCCGTATTCGCGCAGACGATGGCGCCGGTGGTTGCGGGCGGTCTCGAGTTTCTCGCCAAGCGTGTGAAAGTGAACCCGGCGCTTGCGCCATGGCTCGCCTGCTCGACGGCCGTGCCATCCATGCTTCGAGTCGCTCGCGACGAGCGGGCGGCGCGTCATGCCGAGAAGTTGTTTCGAGATAGCTTCGGCCTACTGCCGTCACTCCCCGTCGCGCCCCTGGCGGCAAAGTCGAAGGGCGCAAGTTTCGTTCCCGAGGATCCCATCCGGCTCTCCAATCTTGTACGCGCACATATCAATCCGTTTTGCCAATTCGACAGCACCAGCGTCGCCATCCTTGCGACCTTCGACGAGTCGATGCTCGGCCAACCGATCGACGTGCGAAATCTTCCGACCCCCTTCGGACGCCTGTCCTACGCGATTCGCTGGCACGGCGAGCGTCCGGCGATCCTCTGGGAATGTGTGGCCATTCACGACGACCAAATCCCTGATGCCCTCGTGTTGTGGTCACCACGCTTCGGCGACTGGCGAGGAACCGGCCCTCGGGGTGAGGCGCTGCTGCCTGTTCCCACCCTTTAGGGGCGCGCGTTCAGGGGCGCGCGTTTAGGGGCGCGCGTTTAGGGGCGGTCTTTAGGGCGCGTTTCCAGAGCCTGGGCGATCTTGAGCGCCGTGTCGAGAAGCTCCTCGTTGTTCGCATACTTCACGCGAGGCCAGTAAAAGCCGCGTAGGCCATCCTTGCGGCGCCGGGGAATGACATGGATATGGAGGTGGGGTACCGACTGGCTCACCGTGTTGTTCATCGAAACCCACGTTCCGTCTGCGTCCATTGCGCTACGTACAGCGATGGAGAGTCGTTGCGCCTCGTGAAACAGCGGCTCGATGAGGAGTGGGTCAAGGGCGTCGAGCGTATCGACGTGGACTCGCGGCACGAGCAACACATGGCCGTGGAATACCGGTGAGTGGTCTAGGAACGCGATTGTGTTGGGAGTCTCGGCAACGATGGCCGCTGCGACCTCGCCGCGAACAATTTGGCAGAACACACACGTTGGCACGGGTTCGTACCTTACAGACACCGTTCTTGGCGCGTGGGTCGCTCCGGGAGCGACTTGCGCTCCAAGTACGCGAGCGGGCACGCGTCCCACATGTGACTGGGATCTACCGTCGAAGATCCCAGTCACACGTGGGCTCAGCGCACCGTGACCTTGTAGAGCTATGGAGAACTTTGGCGAGCTTTGGAGTAATACAACCCGCAGTTGCCGACGGCGGCCCGGGCGGGGCAGGGGGCCCAGGTGGGATCGGCGGCAAAGGCGGAAGCGGTGGAAAAGGAGGCTCGGGTTTTGGTGAAACGATCGGATTCACAACAGCCCAAAGGGACATGTGCATTCGATCAAACGGTGCTTGCAATCCGCTTGCAGCCTCCCCGCGAATCGTCGTTTTCAACAACCCTGAGGGACGACGGCCTGTTGGGTAGATGCTCCAAGTTGCGTGAACACGTGGTGCCAATCGATGTAACGACGCACCATCACCTTTCCGTCCACCGTCGAAAAGACCGTTACGCCATCGACCACGACCTCGATGTTGGAGACCGGTATGCCCTGGAATCGCTTCTTGTGCTCGCCCTTCCAGCGCCACGTGACTGCGGTCGAGTTTTCGTTCGTAAGCACTGCGGTGACGGGATCAGGAACGAGGGTGAAGCGCTCGTCGGCCGGTCCATCGAAGTATCGGCCAAGGGTGAGAATGGCGTCGAGGTGTGCGGCGTCGACGGCCTGATCACGTGAAGAAATGAAGTCTGTTTTCATTCGAGCCTCTCTTAGGGGTGGGGAAACGTCGGAGGGATGAGGGCCATGCCACCGTCGAACATCGAAGGACGCACCACAGCAACCTCGTCATAGCTGTCGACGTCGTAGTGCAACGTGGAGGGAAGCCGGAGCTGGACATTGACCCCGGCCGACATTGCGGCATGGACGATGGCCTCGGCGGGCACGCTCAGATCAAAGCCGTTCCCAAAGAATCTCATCACGGCGTCGTCGAGTTCCACAGATTCGGTGGTGCTCGTGCGAACGGTCAGAGTCTTCTTCGACCCGACAACCCACACCCCTCTGGGCGCATTGAGATCGGTGAGTGCGTCGACGCCTTCTCCAACGCTTGCGTCCTTGTAGTTCGCACCTCGTGACGCCGGAGGTGCAGACGCCCCGACGTACGCCGAGTCGTACATCGGATAGGGGGTCACCGGCGCCGGTGTTGTGAAGACCACAGTGACTTGGCCCTCCGTTGGTCCGAGGCCGTGTTTGCGCCAGGTGATCCAACCTTGAAAGTTTGGCGCCCCACACACCCAAAGCATCTCGACGGGCCACCACCGCGAATAGGGACCGGCCGGCGCCTTCGCCGGGTCAAACTGCGTCACCGGTGCCGACTCCGCATTTGCCGCTGTCGACGACGCCACATGCTCAACCCCGAGGGAAACTTCGATGGCCCGCTGCAGCGTCTCGCGCAATATTGCCTCCGCGGGCCCATGCCACTGCTTCCAGAATCCTGTTGGCCCCGCCTGAGACGGGTTGGCGACGGGAGGCTGACGAAACTGCTTCGTGGCCGGATCGAAGGCCGGGTTTCCCAGCCAATCAACGCGCACGTGCTGCATGGCCGCGGGCCAAAGGACGCCGGTGTCCCACACGGGCACACTTCGATCCTTCAGGTTTTGCAGCAGGGTGAGTCTCCGGGAGATGTCCGTGATGTAGTCCTCGACGACTGCAAAGAGCTCCCCTTTCTCAAGCATGTACGGCATTCCCGGCATTGCTGCTCCAATCTCGATAGGTCAACTGATGACTGTGCTGGGTAGTATCGCTGGCAACGATTGCAGGATGCTTGCAGGGAGGACTCAAGAAGCACGTGCGTTTTCGTCTTCTGGCAGGGGTACAAGTGGCGGAGCGGCGCACATGGTCTCCGCTCGAACGCGCCCTTTTGACGGTGTTGATCATCGGCCGAAACCGGCCCCTGTCGGTTGAGATGCTGATCGATGCGCTGTGGCCTGCCGATCCTCCGCCTGACGCCAAAGGGTCGCTGCAGAGCAAGATCTCTCGGCTTCGTCCCTCGTTGGGCCCGGGGGCGTTGCGCTTCGCGTCAGGGGCGTACACCTTGGCGGTGGACCCCGACGAGTGCGACCTCGACATGTTCGAACGGCTCGCCGACGCTGCCCTATTGCCAACCAACGATCTGCGTCGCCGAATCGAGTGCGCCGACTCGGCAATCGCGCTTTGGGGTGGTAACAGATCCGTGCAAACTGGGTCGATCGACGCTGCGCTGAGCGAATGCGTGCGGATCGAAGCGCGTCGCGATGCACTTGCCGTGGAAAGGCTTGCCCTGCTGTGGGAGGTGGGCGATGACGCAAGGGTGATCGCGGATGGAGCCGCCCTCGCCAAGGAGTGCCCGTACTCTGATCGGGTTTGCGAGCTGCGCATGCGTTCGCTGGCCCGTGCCGGTCGTCTCGTTGAAGCGTTGCGTTTGTTCGCAACGTATCGCAAACAGCTCGACGACGAAATCGGCGTCGTACCGTCTCGCACTCTGGCCACGGTGGAGGAAGAACTGCTTCGTTCGCTTCCCGAGCAGTCGGCCGTTATATCGGAGCGGACGCCGATATCGCAGGTGGGCCCGCGGGTCGACGTGTCGACGGGCAATGACGGAGGCGTTGGATCCTCGGCGTGGACGGGCCCGATCGCCCACCGTCCCGCGTTCGTCGGACGCGAGGCGGTTCTTGCGAGCCTGCGTCAGAGATTGCTCTCCCACGTTGGAACCGCCGTGGTCTGGGGTGAGCCGGGCGTCGGCAAGAGCCGTGTCCTGGCGGAGATGGTGCGCCTGGCTCGCACGAATGCGATCTCGACGACCTTGTTACGGTGTCCTCCTCCGCCGTCGAAGATGTTCGCCGCCATCGACCGGGCAATTGGTTTCGAAGATGTTGATTCCGGCCAGCGAAGTATGGCCGGACGAGGCGAACTGGTTGCGCAACGATCGAACGCGTTGATTCGCCAGATCGAAGGCGTGGCGTCGACGATCGCTCACACAGGGGTGAAGCACCTACTCGTCGTGGATGACCTGCAATGGATCGATGAAGGCTCGATCATGTGTCTACATACGATTGCCGAAAGCCTCGAGCTTGGTTACCTTTCGGGCGTTTCGATCTTGTTGGCGAGTCGGCCATCCGTGGAGATGGACCAGCAGGTTCGAAACGAGTTCGACCGATTGCTTCGACCACTAGGTGCACTTAGCTTCACGCTGGAGGGGCTGAACGAACCAGAAATGGCCGGAGTGCTCAACAGTGTGTTTGGTAGGTCGACGTCGGCGCGACTTTCCACGTCGATCCACACCCGAAGCGCCGGGAATCCGTTGTTGGCGATCGCTGAAGTGGCACGGCTTCACGGAGCGAGCGACCTTCGGATTGTCAACGAAACGATCGACATTGGGCCAACAAGGGGAGGGTCCGTTGTGCCAGGCGATCTTCTGCGCTGCCTCGACGAAGTCTTCAATCGTTTGTCCTCGGGAACGCAGCAGTTGCTGAAGCGGATCGCCTTCGAGCCGGCTGGCGCAGTCCCTGACGCACCGTTGCTGGCTAACGGCCCCGTGGCCAGCGAACTCGCAGCGTTGTGTGATGCGGGTCTCCTCTCGCTTCGACAGGGCCGCTATGTGTTCACCCACCATGCGTATCGTCAGGTGACGCTGCAACGAACCGATCCGGACACCCGGCGTCGGACTCATCAACAAGTCGCTGCCGCGCTCCTCGCGGACGTTTTCGAACGTGGTGAACGTTCTGCGGATACGTTGATCTCCCTCTCGCATCACATGGTCGAGGGCGGCATGGCGAGCGCTGGAGGCACCCATGCGGACTCGACGCAGCATGGGTCCACGGTGGTCGACCATCAACGAATGCTTGCGCTCTACTGGGCCGGTCTCAGCCACCTTCGCCTCACCGACTGGGAACAAGCCGTCGTTGTTTTGGGCTACGCCGACGAGGTGGCGACATCGCTTCTGCGCCTTGGCCTGGCGACGAACCACGAATGGCGTGAGGTGCGGCTCGCCGTAGCACTCGCCCGATTCCATACCCACGACGCTCGAGGTGCCCTCGACGCCGTTCGCGACGTTTTGTCCGACGACGATGACGTTGAGCTTTGCGCTCATGCCCTGACCGTTGGCCTTCGTGCCCAATTGACGATGGATCAAAACGCATCAAAGCTGGATCCGGCCGTCGTTCATGCGTTGATCGCTCGATGTGAACAAGACTCCCCAGCATTCGGTGCGCGGCTGTTGGGGTTGCTGTCGGAACAGAACGCTGCGCTCGGCCGACTCGATGAAGCCGGACGGTATGCAGAGGCGTCACTTCGTCAGGCCCACAAGAGTGGACAACCGCTCGTGCTCGCGGAAGCGTCGTTCGCAAACGGCCTAACAGCCCTGGGTGAGATCGACATCGTCGATGCCGACCAGCACTTCCGCAACTGCCAGCGGTTCGCGGTCGAGGCCGGTTCGGCCTGGACCGAAGGGTGGGCTCTTGGTAGGCGCGCATATCTTTCGTACCTCACGGACCCACTCTCCCAGACATCGCGATTGCTCGAAGTTGCGCGACGACACCAGATGCAACTCCTGGCGTGGGCGGAGTTGTCGGTAGTCGCAATGATCGAGGCCTATGTTGCCGACGCTGCGAACGAGTCCGATCGCGCCGATGCCCTGTCCTCCGAGGCGGAACGACTGATGCTGCGATCGGGGTACCCGTTCACGGCGCCGATGCTGTTCCCGTGGCGGCTGCATCGGGCCGTGATCCTCGGCGACGTCTCACGAGCGGAATCGGCGATCGCCGGGTGGAAGGAGTTTTCCGGACGAGTCCCCGACGTTGCTCAGGCGTTGGTTTCGTGTCTGCACGGCCAGCGCCCCATGTCGGCTGTACGAGCGGTCTCCGCACAGAAGCTGCATTTCGGTCATTTGCCTGTCATTGGCCTCTACAAAATCGTGGCCAATCTGTCTGGTGACACAAGTCTCGGAGCAGAGACCGATGCCCGATGCGACGACTTGCTCGGGCGTGGAATCCAGCGTCTTCCCGGGGCCCTGGTGACCCTGGCGTGACGTGGACGACGGCCGTCTCACGGTTCTGGAGTCGCATAGTGGTCGCATAGTGGTCGCGTCGGGGCCGGTGTCAGGCCGGTTGGCGCCGACAGGTGGTTGGCGTCGGGTACCGTTCGGAGATGCGTATCGCCTTTGGAACTGACGACGCCACCCATGTGACGATGGCCCTGCTGCAACACCTGCGCGAGGCCGGGCACGAGTTGGAGGTTGTCGCCTACCCGGAGCCGTGGAGCGATGCAGGTCGGCTCGTCGGCGAAGCTGTTTCCTCCGGGCGCGCCGACCGAGGCATCGTCGCCTGCTTCACCGGAACGGGAGTGTCAATCGCAGCGAACAAGGTAAAGGGCGTTCGTGCCGCACTTTGCACCGATGCCGAGACCGCCGCAGGCGCGCGTCGTTGGAACGATGCCAACGTATTGGCGTTCGGCCTTCGGCTCACCACCGAAACGTTGGCCCGTGAACTCGCCGACGCCTTTCTGGCCGACATCGAAGTAGATCCGGGCGAGCAGGCCACGATTCTGCGCGTCGAATAAGCACTCGCAGGGAACGATCGTGACTGATAACCCGGCGAATAATCTCGCCGCACGAAAGCCGATCGCAAAGAAACCCGCTTCGACGCGAGGAGCCGTCCCGAAGGTGGCCGTGAAGAAGCGCAGCGCAAGCATGCCTCCGGCGAAGAAGAAGGCGTCGAAACGCATTTCGAAAAAGACACCACCGTCGCTGAGCGTCGAAAAAGTCCTGTGGGATCAGGGCCACGACGTCATTGTCGGTTTGGACGAAGTCGGGCGCGGCTCGTGGGCCGGACCGTTGGCGATCGGCGCGGCGGTGCTGCCAAGAATCGGACGGGTCAACGGAGTGCGCGACTCGAAGATGTTGTCGGAACGAGAACGCGAAGCTCTCTTCGACAAGATCTCGTCGTGGTGCGCTGCGTGGTCCGTCGGCTTCGTGTCACACGAGGAGTGCGATGAGATCGGCATGTCTGCGGCTCAAAAGCTTGCCGCCCGGAGGGCCATCGATGGGCTTGGTGTCCAGCCCGATCGGGTGCTCGTCGATGGCAACTGGGATTTTGTCGGCGAATACGTGGGGGCCGAACGCGTCACGAAGATCGTGAAGGGTGACGCCAAATGCCTGTCGATTGCCGCGGCAAGCGTGTTGGCGAAGGTGTCAAGAGATCGCGTCATGCGCGCCGAAGACGAACACTTCCCCGGATACAACTTCGCCGAAAACAAGGGATACCCGTGCCCGAAGCATAAGCTCGCGTTGCGGGCATACGGTCCGACGACCATTCATCGTCGATCGTGGGTGTTCATGGAAAATCAGCTCTGGTCGATTCCGCGTATGACTCCGGTCAATCCTCAACAGCAGCTTTTCTGATGAGCGTCCTCGACTCGCTGACGACGCGGCGAGCGCTGCGCATTCTGGGCGGCATGGGTGTTGCCGGGGTTGTGGGGTTGGTGCTCGTGTCTCCTTCTGGAGAGAACTCGACATTGAGCGAACGTCCGCCGACGACGACCGCAACAGTGTCTCTGCCGGAGCCGCCGAATGAGGAATTGGAGCTCACCTTCGACTCCGCCGCCCAACCGGTGTCGACGGAGGTTCGCCTTGTTTCACCGGGCCTCCTTACCGCCTGTGTGGATTCACCCTTTCCGCCGTTCGCCTACTCGCAGCAAAGTGACGGCGAGGATCTCTCGGGGATCGACATCGATCTCATCACTGCGATCGCGTCGAACAACAAACTTGGGGTCGCGTTTGTCGAAACCGCCTTCGACCGCATTTTCGACTCGCTGAATACTGGGACGTGCGACGTGGTCGCGGCTGCTGTGCCGGTCTCCGACGTACGTAAGCGTGCATATGAGTTCACAAATCCGTACTTCCAGATGTCGCAAAGCCTCTTGGTCCGAGTGGGCGACAGGGCCACTTTGAACTCCATCGCGTCGTTGCGTGGCAAGAAGGTGGGTGTGCAGCGGGCAACCCTTGGCGAACTCCGCGCTCGCGAACTCCAGAGTTCCTCTGGATTCTTCACCCAACAGTTCTCCGGTAGGTTCGAACTCCTGGCCGCACTTCGCGACGCTTCCGTCGACGCAATCATCGGCGATGTCTCGGCGAACGGATTCGATGCCCACGAATCCGATGGTGTTCTTGTCGTGTCGGCTCGGCTCCGTGGTGGTGAGGAGAACTATGCGTTCGTGGTATCACCGACGAATCCCGTACTCACCAAGACAATGAACGATTCCCTGGCCCGCTTGAATGAACGTGGATTACCTCGCAAGATCTTCGCTCGCCATATCGGTGACGCACTTACGAGCCCGGTTTCGGGCGAATGAAGCTGTTCGACGCCACTGATCGACGCCTCCTTCGTTTGGCGGGCCCGGCCTTCCTCACGCTCTCGGCGGAACCGCTCTACGTACTGGTTGATACGGCGATCGTTGGACATATCGGCACGGCGGCGCTCGGCGGGTTGGCGATCGCAGGAACGATTCTTTCGACACTTTCGTGGCTGATCGGTTTTCTGGCCACTGGCGTCACCACTCAAGTCGGACAGCGGCGCGGCGCCGGTGACGACGAAGGGGCACGAAATGCCGTGCGTCAGGGTGTTGTCGTGGCCGTCGGTCTTGGACTTCTTGCCGCGTTCATCGCGGGGTTGGGCGCTCAACCTCTGGCTCGGGGTATCGGCGGACGCGGTGCAGTACTTCATGAAGCCGTCACGTACCTGAGGATCTCGGCATTCGGGTTGCCCGCTCTGGCCATTGCCTTCTTGGCGCTCGGTTGGTATCGCGGGACGGAAAACCTCCGCGTGCCTGTACGTGTCGTGATTGCGTCGAACATCGCCAACGCGGCTGTTGAGATGTTGTTCGTGTGGGGTTTCGGATGGGGAATCGCCGGTTCGGCAGCCGGCACCGTGCTCGTGCAATGGTTCGCGGTCGGGGTCTATCTCCTTTCTCTTCGTGGGATCTTGCGCTGGGAACGTCCGCGTGCGGGCAGCGTCCGAGCTCTGCTGCGAATCGGCGGAGCAATGGTCGTTCGCACCAGCATGATGGTCAGTACACTTATGGCATCCACTTGGTTGGCGAGCCGCGATGGTGATTCGTCGTTGGGGGCGCACCAGATAGGTGTGCAGACGTACTTCTTCTTTGCCCTGATGATCGACGCGTTGGCGATAGCCGCGCAATCGATCTTTGCGGCACAGATGGGGACGCAGTCTCATGGAGAACTATGGAAGGTGACACGTCGACTGGTCCGGTTGGGCTTCATTGCGGGGCTGTTTCTGGCGGGAGTGCTTGCCGTGGCGTCCCCCTGGCTCGGTCACCTGTTCTCGAACGATGCCGAGGTGATCAACCGTTCGAAAGGTGTGCTGCTTTGGTGTGCACTGATGCAGATCACCGGTGCCGTGGTATTCGTACTCGACGGGGTTCTCATGGGTGCCGATCTGTTCGCGAAACTTGCCGCCGGTGCCATTGGTTCGGGCGTGACGTTCTGGATCTTTGGCGCAGTCCATGAATGGGGTCCCGGGTTCTTCGGAGGTCTCCGGGGCATCTGGATCGCGCTGAACATGTGGATGCTGGTGCGTCTCGTCGGCAATGGATTGATTGCCTGGCGTAATTTGCGCAGGGCCTGATCTCCTCGTTTGGTGCCGCTCCACGTTTGGCCGTACCGTGGCGAGATCGCTCGCCTAAAGAAAGTGGTCCGATGAAGACCGAACCACAGTATGAGGTTGTTGTCATTGGCGCCGGTGTTGGCGGCATTTACCAGGTCAAACGTCTGGTCGACCTCGGCATCAAGGCCACAGTCCTCGAACGAGGCGAAGACCTTGGAGGTACCTGGTACTGGAATCGCTACCCCGGTGCACGCTTCGACTCCGAGAGCTACACCTACGGCTACTCGTTCTCGAAAGACGTTCTCGACGAATGGCACTGGACAGAGCGCTTTTCGGGGCAACCGGAAAACCTCCGGTACCTGAACTTTGTCACGGACAAGTTCGGGTTGCGTGACCACATGCAGTTCAACGTCAGCGTCGACGCGATGATCTTCGATGACGAATCGAACCTCTGGAGCCTCCAGCTCAGTGACGGACGCGTCGTGACCTGTCGATTTGTCGTCGCGGCGATCGGCCCGCTCTCGGCACCCACGCCGCCCCGATTCGTCGGTTCCGAATCATTCGAGGGGCAGGACTTTCACACCTTCCACTGGCCGAAAGAACCTGTCGACATGGCTGGGAAACGCGTTGCGGTCATCGGGACGGGTGCAACGGGAATCCAGGTGATTGCAGAGATCGCGGACAAGGTGGGAGACCTGACGGTCTTTCAGCGCCGACCAAATTGGAGCGCACCGCTGAACAACGGACCGATTTCGGTCGAGGAGATGGCCGAGATCCGTTCGCGTTACGACGACATCTTTGCCAAGTGCGCCCGTACGCCCGGAAGCTTTGAACACGAGCCGGATCGACGAGGATTTTGGAACGTGACGCGCGAAGAACGAGTCGCGTTGTGGGACCGGCTCTACGACGAACCAGGCTTCGGTATTTGGCTCCAGAACTTCCTCGAGATATTCACCGATGAGGCGGCCAACGCGGAGTTCTCGGAATACATCGCGGATCGTATTCGTGCTCGCGTGAACGATCCCGTTGTCGCCGAGAAGCTGATTCCGCGAGATCACGGATTCGGCGTACAACGCCTCCCGCTGGAATCGAAGTACTTCGAGGCCTACAACCGCGACAACGTCCACCTCGTCGATATCTCCGAGACTCCTATTGTTCGGATGACGCCGACCGGGATTGAAACGTCCGCGGCGACGTACGACCTCGACCTCATCATCTACGCCACGGGATTCGACGCAATGACCGGCGGGTACGATCGGATGAACATCACGGGTGCCGGGGGCCTCACCCTTCGCGACGCGTGGAGCACCGGACCCGACACGTTCCTTGGCTTGCTGGTGAACGGCTTCCCGAACATGTTCATGGTGGCCGGTCCACAGAGCGGGTCGAGTTCTGCCAACTTTCCGCGAACCATCGAGGTTGGCGTCGACTGGATCACGAACCTCGTCGAACATGCCCGCCAGCACGGCAAGACCCGAGTCGAAGCGACTGCCGACGCACAGGCGAAGTGGAGCGAGCATGTCGCGCTGCTCTACCAGGCAATGTTGATGCGCAACGCTCGAAGCTGGTTCACCGGATACAACTCCAACGTGGAGGGCCACGGACAGGGAACGATTCGCCATTTCGTGTACAACGGTGGGGCGCCGAAGTACAACGCACGACTCGCGGCGGTCGCACGCGACGAGTACGAAGGTATTTCCCTGTCCTAAGCGGACTTAGTTTCCTGACCAGTTCGGTGCGCGCTTCTCGGCGAAGGCTCGCGGACCCTCCTTGGCGTCGTTGGAGGTGAACACCTTGCCCATGAGCGGTCCCTGCAACTTCCAGAATTCTTCCTCGGTCGTGTCGAGACTCATGCGGACGAGTTGCTTCGACGCGGCAACTCCGAGCGGCGCGTTCTTGGCGATTCGTTCGGCGAGTTCGAGTGCGGTGTCGAGAGACTTTCCCTTTTCACTGACCCGGGCAACGAGGCCATAGGCGTGTGCTTGCTCTGCGGTGATCGGGTCGGCGGTCAGGGCAAGTTCCATAGCGACGCCATAGGGAAGTACCCGGGGAAGACGCAGCAACCCCCCGCCGGCGGCGAACAGGCCAACCCCGACTTCGGGGATGCCGATCTTGACGCCGGCTGCAGCGACGAGGAGATCGCAGGCAAGGGCCAGCTCCAGGCCGCCGGCGAGCGCGAATCCTTCGATTGCTGCGATGAGTGGCTTTTGGGACCCGTTGCGGATGAACTCGTCCATGCCGATCGGTCCACCCTCGGTGGCGAAAGCCTTGAGGTCCATGCCGGCACAGAAGCCTCTGCCGGCACCCGTAAGTACGCCTACGGTTAGGGTTGCATCTTCATCGAGTTGTTTCACTGCTGCCAACAAACCCTGGGCCAATGCCGTGTTGATCGCGTTCATGGCCTCAGGCCGATTCAGGGTGATGATCAGGACACGTCCACGTACCTCGGTGAGGACGGCGGGGGCTGCGGCGGTTTCAGACATTGGGGCTCCGTTTGAGAGGGTACGGCGACCATCGTGTTCGATGTCCGGTCACTTCAGCAACTCGACGTCAAGAACGGTGAGGGTCCGGTCACGTGTCGCGGCTGCGATCGACGACCTCCTGCGAACTGGGAAGAGCGACGAACAGCCTGTAGCGAAACTTCGGGCATCCGCCGTCGAGGGATTCGGCGCGAGAAAAACGTGTCGCGTTCCATACGAAGGCGTCGTAGCCGACGAAGCGCTTCTTCGGGCGATATGGCTTGTTGTCGTCGAGGTCGAATCGTCCGGGCCCGATAGTCGTGGTGCTTTCGACGCACAACTCGGCAATGCCGTCGGCGTCGACGTCGACGAATCTGTGGCGTCGTCGAAGCGTCGCTGATTCACCGTCGTACACCGAGGTCTTCCACTGCACGAGCGTTTGGATGACCTGTCCCTTTCGATTCACGAGCGCGACCTCCTCTGTCGTCCCGTACCCGCCGTCGGCCTCCCAGGACGACCGCCCACCGAAGATGGTGAGGTCTTCGCTGCCGTATGCGGTGTCGACGGTGAGGTTGCGACGTGCGGTGCGACGACAGAACCGGTCGGTGTGAGTAGCGGGCTTCACGAGACCTCGGTAACACAGGGTTGCCCTGTTGTACTCGTCGGTCTCGAACATCGCGACGGGCTCGGGCTCGTCGGCCGCACGGGCGATCGGCCCGGTGTTCGAGGCGAGGACGACGATCAGCACGAGCACGATGGTCACGATGGTGGTCCGCAAGGAAATGGATCGACTGGCCACCGTGCGAGCCTACCGACCACGATTCTCGTCGGCTGGTCTCTCCGACCCGACCGTGCGTAAACTCCGCGTCATGTCTAGCCCTGCGATCAACCCGACTGCCCTGAAAACGCTGATTGACCGTGCGCGTCGCGAGGTCGACAGTGGCCTTTTGCCTTCGGCCCAAGTCGCCCTTGCCTACAAGGGTGAGCTTGTCGCCTTCGAGACGTTCGGAGACGCGACGAACGACACACGATACGTCGTGTATTCGGCGACCAAAGCCTTTGTGGCCGGAGCGATGTGGGCGCTGATCGGCGACGGTCTGGTCGATGTGTCGAAGCGTGTCATCGACTATGTCCCCGAGTTCGGCACCCACGGCAAAGACGTGATCACCGTCGAGCAGGTCATGCTGCATACGTCGGGGTTTCCGATGGCGCCTCTGGCACCGATTGCGGGAAGTACGAGTGCCGGGCGTGTCGCAGCGTTCGAGAAGTGGCGCCTCAACCATGAGCCCGGCAAGGTGTACCAGTACCACGCCACGTCGGCACACTGGGTCTTGGCGGAGATCATCGAACGTGTCACGGGTCGCGACTTCCGCGACGTCGTGGAGGCACGGGTTACGACGCCGGCGGGGTTGGAGCGAGTCGTCGGTAACGTGAAGCATCGAGCAGCGGAGTTGGTGGTGGTCGGTGATCATGCAACTCCCGACGAACTTCTCGCTACCTTCGGGGTCTCGTCACTCGACGTCGGTGAGGTCACGAACGACGCGCTCCTTGCCTTCAACGACCCGGCGGCGCAGGCGGTCGGTGTCCCGGGCGGTGGTGGTGTTATGCGCGCATGTGATCTGGCGATGTTCTATCAGGCTGTCCTTCATAATCCCGGTGGTATGTGGAACGCCGATGTGCTTCACGACGTCAAGACGAACGTGCGCAACCATCTTCCCGACATCATGACCGGGGTTCCGGCGAACCGCACCCTCGGGCTGCTGCAGGCCGGCGACGACGGCAAGTCGAACTTTCGTGGCATGGGTCGGTCGGTGTCACCACTCGCCGTTGGCCACAACGGAGCGAAGGGCCAGATCGCCTTTGGCGACCCCGTCTCCGGATTGAGTTTCGGGTACTGCACCAACGGCCTCGACGCGAACGAAGTGCGTGAGCCGCGCCGCACAACGGCTATCGCCAGCTACGCAGCGGTGTGCACACAGCCGTAGTGGCTGTTCATGGAATCTCAGCTGTCGCGTTTCGTCGTCTTCGTTGCTTTCGACGATGACGACGCCACCAGAACGGTCGGGATCGGATAGTCGGGTTCGGCGCCATCGGCGGGCGTCGGTTCGGTCCAACTCGTTTTGCCGACCTCGCAGGTCTGTACGGTCGGAAACAGCAGCTTGCCTTCGCTCTTGGGCGCCGTAAAGGTGATCGCGAACTTGCCCGGCGTCTTTGCGGGCAGCGAGCCACCGCGAAATGTCGCAATCGAGTTTCGTATCGTCACGGTCCAGCCTTTGGGGGCAGCTGCTTTCGCATCGACCACGCCGGCCGGAAGTTTGATGGCGACGCCGATGGTCGGTGATTCCGAACAGCCGTGGGGAATCGTGAAGCTCACCGTTGCGATCGCGCCCGGTCTGATGGTGGCGGGCGACGGTTTGACGTGCGCTTCGGCCCGGCCGGGCCAGGTCAGCGCACCTATCCCGGCGACGAGAACAGCCACCAGTCGAATGCGGGCGTGCACACGTTCATGGAAGACCCTGTTGCTCATACATGAATTCTTCCACTCACGACTCGGTCTGAAGTTGGGCAGCGGCGTCAGATGTGTCACAAGCCGTTGAACGCGAAGAACGAGCACGTGGAACCAAACTCGGGCGTCGCGCGTCTCTATGAGCATGGAGGCACGGATTCCCATAGCGTCGCTCGGTGTGAGTGACCGCGCGGTGGACTTCGAAGAGTTCTACTCAGCGACGTACCCGGCCATGCTTCGGCTTGGGGTGGCCCTGCTTCCGTCGCGACCCGTAGCCGAAGACGTCGTGCAGGAGGCCTATGCCAAGGTCTTTCGGGGGTTCGCCTCGGTGAACAACCCGGAGGCGTACGTCCGTCGGACTGTGGTGAATCTGTCGATCGGGTTCTTTCGCCGGAGGGCCGTTTCGGTTGCAAAAGCGCCGCTCCTGATACCCGTGCGTCTCGACGCCGTCGACGAACACGATGCCTTGCTGGGCGTTCTCGACTCGCTGCCCACTCGTCAGCGCGCAGCCATCATTCTGCGCTTTTACGAGCAGTGTACCGAGGCCGAGATTGCGGCGATCCTGCGGTGTCGACCCGGCACCGTGAAGTCCCTGTTGTCCCGCGGCATCGCCGCCCTTCGCAAGGTAGTGACCAATGACTGAACGACAGACGTTGACTGATCAAGAGGTAGGAGAGCGAGTTCGGCTTGCCATGGCCGGCCGTGTTGCGATCAAGCTTGGCGACGCAGGGGAGTCTGTCCCGACGTTTCGTCGCACCGGCGCCGAGTCAAGTCGCGCCCGGCGTGGCGTTCGGGTGTGGGTCGTCGGGCTATGTACACTTATGATTCTCGGTGCTGGTACTCGGCAAACGGTTCAGTGGGCGCGAGAACAGCGTGACAGAGACGAAGTGGTGGCGGTCGAATCCAATGGCGGTTTGCCGAGACTCGTGCTGCGCTCTCCTCTCCACAATCCGATCGGGTTCAGCTCAAGCGACACCGCACTCCCGCCAAGGGCACTTCTGGTGCGCGACGCAATCAGCATCCGGATGACTCGTGTGGACCCTGGTGTGTTTGCGAGCCTTGTCGCGAAGCAGGGGCACGAAGACGTATTTCTTGGTACACGGGAGGGCCGCCTCGGTCGGGAAAACAACAACTGGTTCGTCGTGTGGAGAATCGATGACTCGGAGGTGCTTGCGAACGGCGAGGGCGCCTTCGACAGAGAGTGGGCCGAGGCTCTCGGGGCGGTGGCCCTTACGGCCGATGGCCGATTCCGCATGGGCGCCTCCCGCAAGGGCTTCGAGGTTCGTCCGCTTCCAAAGTCCTACGACGCTTCCTATGCCACGATCGTGGGCGAGGCGAACATTGTCTCGCTCTCCGTGTCGGCACCGGGGAATCCTTGGTTCAATGCGGTCGTTGCGAACTCGTCACCGGTGCGCGTGATCGAACGCAACGGTCGTCGGTACGAAGTCAGGGAGTCGACGCCGGGTGTGGACGTTTCCTGGGCGACTGCGAAGTGGTCGGTGCCGGGAGCCGACGTGTCCCTCGCCCTGTCCGGGAGCGTCGAGGAGCTTCTTCGCCTTGCCGACCTGGTCGGTGAGGCAACGCCCAGACAATGGGCGAAGACCGTCGAGTCTTCGAGCCAGGACCAACGACGCGAGAACGTTCTTGAGCGCGGAAAAATCGGCGACGATGGACTCGACGGTGCGTATGCCCTCGTCGCCGAACTGTTGTCTGACTCCAGCGATTGCCGAACGATCGCACTGCGGTGGAACGTTCGGGAAGTGTCATCATGCGTATCGGACGATTCGAGGGAGCCTCTTCGCCTGGTCAAGGCCGCGAGAGTCAAGGATCAACCGGTGGTCTTCGGCATCACGAACGCAGAATCGCCCGAGAACCAGGTGCTGCGCGTCACCGACGCCGAAGGAGACATCGTGGGGGAAGATGTGGCCACGGACGAAGGGGAAATCCGGGGACGTTCCTTTGCGATCCCCCTCGACGCTGCGGCCGTCGCGCCATTCACCGTGGAGCTCTTCGACTACGACCGTGAGTGGTACCTGGCCGAGTTCGAGAACGGGAACGACCAGACGTACGTGAAGCCGGGTTTCTCTCCGATCGTACGTGTACAGGTCAACTTGGAGGAACCGACTTCGCGAGAGTAATCGTGTACGTTGCGCACACAGCAACACCGTGCACAAGTACGTAGCTCAGCGGAAGTAGCTGGTGATCACTTCCGAGGTTCGGTCGATGTCGGCGTCGTCGATATCGAGGTGGGTCACGAAACGCAGTCGGTAGAGTCCTGTCGACAGAATGCCGTTGGCTTCGAGGTGGGGAAGGAAACCGGCCGCCTTCTCCTTGGCGGGTCCGTGGAGTTCCACGAAGACGATGTTGGTATGCACCGGGTCGAGAACAGCCCCGTCGATCGTGTTGAACACGGCCGCGAGCTGTTTCGCTCGGCGGTGGTCGTCGGCGAGTCGCGCGACATGATGGTCGAGGGCGTAGGTGGCTGCGGCGGCGAGCAGACCGGCTTGGCGCATCCCACCACCGGCCATTTTGCGAACGCGGTGCGCTTTCGCGATCAGGTCCTTGGAACCACAGAGCGCTGAGCCGACTGGAGCGCCCAGGCCCTTGCTGAAGCACACGCTCACGGAATCGAAACAGCTTGCGATGCTGCGTGCTTCCGTATGTGCACGTAGGGGTGAGTCGCCATCGACGAGTTGGGACTGGGCGACGGCCGCGTTGAAAAGCCGTGCCCCGTCGAGGTGGTTGCTGAGCCCATGAGACTTTGCGAGCAACGTCGCTTCTTTCACATACCCGAACGGGAGCAGCTTCCCGCCGATCGTGTTCTCCAGGCACAGCAGCCGTGTAATCGCGAAATGCGGGTCATCGGGTTTTATCGACGCTTCGATGTCGGCAATCGGAATGCTCCCGTCGGCGGCGTTGACGATGGGCTGAGGTTGCACGCTTCCCAGCACTGCAGCACCGCCGCCCTCCCATCGATAGGTGTGCGCGTGTTGCCCAACGATGTACTCGTCTCCCCGCTGGCAGTGCGAGAGGATGCCGCAGAGGTTGCTCTGGGTGCCTGTGGGCGCGAACAGGGCCGCCTCGAATCCGAGCATCGCCGCGATCTTGTCTTGAAGTTCATGAACGGACGGGTCGTCGCCGAACACGTCGTCGCCGAGCGGGGCACTCATCATGGCATCGCGCATGCCCGGCGTTGGCCGCGTCACGGTGTCACTGCGAAGATCGATCACGGGTTTCATGCCACGAGTCAATCATGGGAATTAGCGTCGATGAGACGGGGCTCAGCGTCTTTGGCGAACAAACGAACTAGGCCAGACCTTCGACCAGAATCGAAGGATGCCATCAATGTCGCAGCCAGAATCAACGCGTTCCGAAAGGCAGGTCGTCGTTGTGTGGTTCCGTCGAGACCTCCGGATCGACGACAACGCCGCCTTGAATGCCGCGATCTCGCGTGCCCAGGAATCTTCTGCTGAGGTCCTTGCCCTGTTCGTGCTTGACCCCACGCTGGCCGCCACGAGCGGTGCGAATCGGTTGGCGTTCCTGTACGACGCACTGCGTTCGTTGGTTTCGTCGGGACTTCCTCTGCTGGTTTGCGACGCAAAACCCACCGTCGCGTTCGAACGTCTGCTGACGTTGTGCTCCATTCGCGATGTCTTCTGTGCCGAAGAATTCACCCCCTATGCCCGACGCCGGGACCAGCCGGTGGAGAAGCTCCTGTCCGATCGCGGCGCGACGCTGCATAGCGTCGGGAGCCCGTATGTGGTGAAACCGGGGGTAGTGCGAAAAGACGATGGCACACCGTTCAAGGTGTTCACCCCGTTCAAGAGGGTTTGGGAACGCACCGTTGCAGCGGACGGGAGGTTCTCGGGGTTCGATATGGCGTCGGTACCGTGGGTCCGAGACCACTCGCAACTCCACGCTGTGCCGATTCCGCCGCGCCCGAGTGGCGCAAGCTCGGAGCTTCCGGAGGCATCCGAAAAGGCAGCACACAAGCGCCTGACGCATTTCCTCGAGAATCATATGCCAACATATGATGTGAGTAGGAACGATCCGGCCGCCGACGCCACGAGCCGGATTTCTGCCGATCTGAAGTACGGCCTCCTGCATCCATCACAGATCCTGCCAATGCTCGCAGGTAGTTCGGGAGCCGACGTCTTCCGATCCGAGCTCTGCTGGCGAGAGTTCTACGCCGATGTGATGTTCCACCGACCCGAGACCGTGACCTCGGCGTTCAACCGGATGATGGAGAAGCTCGCTGTCGACTCGGGACCCGAGGCCGATGCCCGTTTCGAAGCATGGTGTCGAGGTGAGACAGGTTTTCCGTTCGTCGACGCCGGCATGCGGCAGCTGCTTCGTGAAGGGTGGATGCACAACCGCGTGCGCATGGTCACGGCAAGCTTTCTGGTCAAGGACCTTCACCTCGATTGGCGCCGAGGTGCGGACTGGTTCATGACCCAACTCGTGGACGGCGACATCGCTTCGAATCAGCACGGCTGGCAGTGGACTGCCGGGACCGGCACCGACGCCTCCCCCTACTACCGAGTGTTCAACCCGGTCATGCAGGGGAAGAAGTTCGACCCCACCGGTGCCTACGTCCGCAAGTACGTTCCCGAGCTTGGTGATCTCGACGGCGATGCCGTGCACGAGCCCTGGGCGACGAAAGGCGGCGGTCTCTTCGGTGGGGTCACGAACTATCCGGCGCCGATCGTCGATCACGCTGCCGAGCGCATCGAAGCCCTCGCTCGCTATGCGGCAGCCAAGGGTTAACGAGCTGAGTTCGAGGCACGAGATTCGTGCTGGGTCAGATCTTTTTCAGTCCACGGTCGGCGAACAGCCCGAGCAACAGGCTCATTCCGACGAGTGCGAGCAGGCCGGGCCAGGTGTCGTGCCAGGTGACCGAGCCAAGGAAGCCTTGACGACCGAGACGAAGAATGTTGGTTGCCGGATTTACCCGGGCAAATGAGTGGAGCCAACCACTGAGTCCGCTCATGGGTACCTGCGTGGCCGAGAGGAACACGAGGACGAAGACACCGAGCTGCATCAGGGGGGCCGCAGCCATCGATTTGAACCGATAGGCGAGTCCCATGCCCCAGAGCGATCCGACGACCGACGTACCGACGCCGGCGATCAATAGGCAAAGCACACCAAGCAGTCCACCTGGGATGGACATGCCTCCGATGAACCCGAGAATCATCACGAGTACAAAGGGGAGGAGTGCCCGGAGCGCAGCGGTCGTCACCGTGGCGAGAAGCAATGCGCGCCTATGAATAGGTGCTGATATGAGCCGGTCGATGATGCCGGTCTCGAAATCTCGGATTGCTCCAAAGGCCAAGAAGACTCCTCCGAAGGCGCCGCCCTGCATGACGTTCAGCGGCACATACCAATTGAGTGCGTTGAGTGTGGGGTAGTAGGCGCGTATTGCCTGACCGTAGAGCGAGGAAAAGGCGATCGTGCCGAAAACGGGAAAGATGAGCGACGGCACGAGGGCCGAGGGCAACCTCCAGATACTGAGGAGGTTGCGCCGAACGAGTGCCAGTGTTGTCGCTACCAGTCGCGGCGAGGAGACATGGTCCACGAAGGCCGTCGGTTGGAGAGCACTCATTTGTCGTCCAACCGCTTCTTCAAGGCAAGGAGTGCCAGCCCAAACGTGACGATGGCCATCGCAAGGGGGATAGCGACCGCTCGCAGTGCGGCCGAAGTCGACCATCCGTTGATAATAAGTTCACGTAGGGCTTCTACGACTTTGGAGATAGGGTTCCACTTGGCAACGGTCTTGAACGCTCCTTTGATCAACTCAATCGGAAAGAAGGCCGACGATGCGAACAGCAGAAGGAACACGATCGGGAAGGTGCTCTGGACTGCCTCCGCAGATCCGCTCCTGATGGCGATGGCGCTGAGCAGACCTCCGAAGGCCAGTGCCAGCAAACCGGAGGAGACGAGCAGGACGACGAAGGCGCCGACTCCGCCGGCAAGGCGAGCTCCGAAGATCATCAACAGCAGTGTGAAGACGGCACCTTGCGCGATACCGAGGAGCGTTGAACCGGCGAGGCGTGAAACGAGGATCGCTGGTCGACTCATCGGTGACGCGATCATGCGTTCGAAGAATCCCTGCTCGATGTCGGTGGCGAGATCCGTTGCTCCGGCGACACAACCGAACAGAACACCCTGCACGACCGTTGCCGCGAGGGTGAACGTGAGAAACGACGTCAGTTTTGGGTACGAGGCTTGTTGCAGAAGAGGGAGAAGCTTATCGAAGCTCGCCGTGTTGATGGCGACAAAGAAGAGCGGGAAGATGATCGAGGGCAGCAGAAGTGGTAGCTGGCGTAGCGAACCGTTGATTGCCCGTTTCGACAGTGCCAGGAACTGGGCGACAGGCCTGGGGTTCAACTCGTTGACGTTGACCCCGGCGACGGGGTTGCTCATGTCGTTGCCTCCGCACCGGGTTTGGCGCCTTTGCCTCGGCCGCGCTTGGCACCGGGTTTTGGTTCGGGTTTCGCCTTGTCGCTTCCCGCTCCTTCGAGGCGGTGACCGGTGGCTTCGGCGAACACGTCGTCGAGGCTGGGCGCACTGAGCTGGAGTTGAAGGAGGGGAACTGACGCTTCGTCGAGTGCGCGCACCACCTCAGCGACCGCACCCGCTCCTCCCCGGAGCCCCACGCCGAGTTGACCTTCTGCGCCGGGGCGGGATTCGCCGAATGTTCGCAGAACAGCTTGCGCCTGAGCTTCCATCCCCTTTGGAACTTCGACGAAGACGGTAGGGGAGCCGACGGCTTCCTTCAGGGCTTTCGGTTCGCCCTCGCGCACGATCAGTCCACCGTCGATGATCGCGATGCGATCGGCCAGTTGGTCCGCCTCCTCGAGGTACTGAGTCGTCAGGAGAACTGTCGTGCCTTCGGCGTTGAGCCGTTTGACTTCCTCCCACAGCGACAGACGGCTCATCGGGTCGAGGCCGGTCGTAGGTTCGTCGAGGAAGAGAACGCTCGGCGAATGAACGAGTGATAGTGCGAGGTCGAGGCGACGACGCATACCTCCTGAGTACGTGGCTACTCGGCGGTCTTTCGCGGCGACAAGGCCAACGCGTTCAAGCAATTCGTTGGAGCGGACCCTGCCCCGTTCTTTGGCCAGGCCGTAAAGAACGCACTGCAGTGACAAGAGCTCACTTCCTGTCATCAGCGGATCGATCGCGGCGTCTTGAAGGGCGACGCCGATCCGCTTGCGAACATCGTCAGCCTGAGTTTCGACATCGAAACCAGCGACGCGTGCCGAACCCGAAGTCGGCTTGAGCAATGTTGTAAGCATGCGTACGGTCGTGGATTTGCCGGCACCGTTCGGTCCGAGGAAGCCGAAGATTTCCCCCTGGTGTACTTCGAGGTCTACGCCCCGCACTGCTTCGATATCGCCGAAACTTCGAACAAGCCCATTCGCAATGATGGGTGAAAGTGAATTCATTGCTCTCTAATCTACCCGCGTCACGAACGAATCAAACGGCGTATTGCTTCGGATGCCTCACTCAGCTTCTCGGAGCCGTCCGCACCTTCTGTGGCGAGAGCACTTGCGACACAGTGTTGGAGATGTTCGTCAAGAAGACCGAGGGCGACGCTTTGGAGCGCTTTGGTAGCGGCCGAGATCTGGGTGAGTACGTCGATGCAGTACTTCTCTTCCTCGACCATTCGATGAATTCCACGAACCTGACCTTCGATCTTTCGGAGTCGTGCGAGGTGGTCCGCTTGAGTCTTTGAGTATCCAACATTCGGCATTCCCCTACTATACCCCCCTATGGTATGGTGCGTGCATGGTTTCCACGACAGTCAGCGCACCGGAAGCCGACCTCGCCACGGTTCGGCTCGATATCTCCGGCATGACGTGTGCCGCCTGCGCGAGTCGAATCGAGAAAAAGCTCAACAAACTCGAAGGTGTCACCGCCACGGTGAACTACGCGACCGAGCGTGCAGTCGCGTCGTTCGATGCACATGCTTTGGTACCTAGCGACTTGATTGCTGCGGTGAATGCGATCGGATACGGAGCCAGCGTCGCTCCGGAAGTTCCCCGGCAGGACTCTGAAGCAACAGACCGGCGCGAGTCAGCACTTCGGCGACGGCTCCTGGTTTCGACGCTCCTCGGCGTGCCGGTGTTGGCAATGAGCATGGTGTCGCCGCTGCAGTTCGACCGTTGGCAGTGGGTGGCGCTCGTTCTCACCACTCCGGTCGTCTTCTGGGGTGGCTGGCCGTTCCACCAGGCGGCGGCGAAGAACCTCCGACAACTGGCCACCACGATGGATACGTTGGTTTCGTTCGGCACGCTCGCTGCGTACGGTTGGTCTGTCTACGCGTTGTTCTTCGGGATGGCCGGGCACTCGGGCATGAAGATGGGTTTCGATCTCACGCTTCGTCGCGATGATTCGGCCGAACACCTCTACCTCGAGGTTGCGTCGATGGTGATCGTGTTCCTGCTCGCCGGTCGCTACTTCGAGACCCGTGCCCGGCTGCGATCGGGTTCTGCGCTTCGCGCGCTTCTCACGCTCGGGGCAAAGGAAGCCGTTGTTCTCAACGCGGCCGGCGAGGAACTGACCGTGCCGATTGGGGAACTCCGGGCGGGTTCGAGATTCGTTGTGCGACCTGGCGAGAAAATTGCAACCGACGGCGTCGTCGAGGAAGGCCGATCGGCGGTTGACATGTCGATGCTCACAGGAGAGAGCCTTCCGGTGGATGTCACTGTCGGGTCACACGTCACGGGGGCGACCATGAACGTCGACGGACGATTGGTGGTTCGCGCCACCCACGTCGGTTCTGACACGGCACTCGCCCAAATGGCTCGGCTCGTCGAGGAGGCCCAGAACGGGAAGGCTCCCGTGCAGAGGCTGGCCGATCGAGTGTCGGCGGTGTTCGTTCCGTTCGTGATTCTTGCGTCGGCTCTGACGTTCGTGTTCTGGCTTCTAAACGGCGAGAGCGGTCGCATGGCTTTCACTGCAGCCGTTGCGGTGCTTATCATCGCCTGCCCCTGTGCGCTCGGCTTGGCGACGCCCACTGCGTTGCTCGTCGGCACGGGTCGTGCAGCACAGCTCGGCATCGTGATCAAGGGACCTCAGATCCTCGAGCAGACGCGCAAGATCGACACGATTGTCTTCGACAAGACGGGCACGATCACGACGGGCACGATGAAACTCATCGACGTCGATGTCGCGGAGGGCAACTCTCGCGATTCGACTCTTCAGTTGGTAGGAGCTCTCGAGAATTCATCGGAGCACCCCATTGCGCGAGCGATTGCCGACTCCGCGAAGACCCAGTTCGGCACGCTCTCACCCGTTGAGGAGTTCGTGAATCACGCAGGCTTGGGCGTCGAAGGTATTGTCAGTGGACATAGGATCCTTGCCGGTCGCGCGTCGTTCCTGGAGGATCGTGGGATGAAGATCCCGGAGGTTCTTTCCGAAGCTGCCCTGCGTGCTGTCGAAGACGGTCACTCCGCAGTATGGGCGGCATGTGACGATGTTCCGGTAGCGGTCTTCGTCGTGGCCGACTCACCCAAGTCCACAAGCGCTCAAGCCGTTGCAGAACTGCAGGCCCTCGACCTTCGCACCGTTCTGCTCTCCGGTGATTCCGACGTTGTGGCCCAGCGTGTTGCTCGTGAGGTGGGCATTGACGAAGCGATTGGTGGGGTTCTCCCTTCGGGCAAAGTTCGATTCATTGCGTCCCTGCAGGAAGCGGGCCGCACTGTCGCCATGGTCGGCGACGGCGTGAATGACGGGGCCGCCCTGGCGCAGGCCGATCTCGGTATCGCTATGGGCACCGGCACCGATGTTGCCATTGAGGCCGCCGATCTCACGTTGGTGCACGGAGATCTCCGAGCGGCAGTCGATGCCATCCGGCTGTCTCGACGAACCCTGCGCACGATCAAGACGAATCTGTTCTGGGCCTTCGGGTACAACGTGGCTGCTATCCCGCTCGCCGCCTCGGGATACCTGAACCCGCTGATCGCTGGTGCGGCAATGGCCTTTTCGAGTGTGTTCGTCGTTTCGAACAGCCTTCGCCTTCGACGCTTTCGTTCCATCCGCTCGGAGATGACGGCGTGATTTCCTCGGAATCCAACCTTTCGATTCACGTTGCAACGACACTCGACGAAACTCACGAGGCACTGTCGGTCGGGCGTCAGATCTGGGGAGAGGACTCGATTCGAGACTTCGACGTCTACTTCGTGGCCGCAACACATGGTGGCTACCTCGCCACAGCCCGAGTTGATGGTCGTCCCGTCGGCATGTCATTCGGGATGCTCTCCGACGGTGGACGCGGACTGCACTCCCACATGACCGGGGTGATTCCCGAGGCGGCCGGCGAAGGCGTCGGTCTTCAGCTGAAGCTACATCAGCGGGCGTGGGCGGCAGCGAAGGGCATCGAAGCCATAACCTGGACGTTTGATCCGCTCGTGCGCAGGAACGCCTGGTTCAATCTGGTTCGCCTGGGGGCGACGGTCACGGACTATCGGATCAATTACTACGGAGCGCTCGGCGACGCGATCAACGGCGACGACGAAACCGACCGACTTCATGTGTCGTGGCTCGTCGATGACTCACCAGGCCCGGTGGAGCTGCGGACGGTAGAGGCGCAACCGACGGATGTCGTCGTCTCGACACCAGCCGACGTCGAGACAATTCGTCTCAACGGACTACAGGAGGGCGGGCGTAGTTCGCGTGAATGGAGGCTTCATATGCGCACTGAGTTGTTCGACCGAATGCAGGACAACTGGGCATTGATCGGTTTTACCTCGGGTTACGACTACGTTCTGCGTCAGCTATGAAACTGACTCATGCCATTCTCCATCGGTTGCGAATGCCGCTTGTGTCGCCCTTTCGCACGTCGTTCGGGACCGAAACATCGCGGAACGCACTGCTCGTGCAAGTTGTCGGCCCCGACACCGAGGGCTGGGGTGAATGCGTGGCCGACGAGGAACCGCTCTACTCCGCGGAGTACAGCGAAGGTGCCCAAGCCGTCATCTCGCAGTTCCTCCTTCCCCGGCTCAACGCGCAACATGTGGTCGCCGCCGAGCTGAGCACGGCACTGGCCCCGATCCGCGGTAACCCAATGGCGAAAGGCGGTTTGGAAGCCGCTGTGCTCGACGCGGAGTGCCGGTTGCTCGGACAGGCTCTGTCGGAGCGCCTCGGTGCAACGAAGACGCTCGTTCCCGCCGGGGTTTCGGTCGGAATCCACGACTCGACAACAGATCTGCTGAGCACGGTGGAGGGGTATCTTTCCGACGGTTATCAGCGCATCAAGCTGAAGATCGAGCCCGGGAACGATCTGGCCCAGGTCGGCGCCGTTCGTCGGGCGTTTCCCGACGTCGTGTTGCAGGTCGATGCGAACGCGGCCTACACGCTCGCCGACGCCCCGAGGTTGGCCCGTCTCGACGAGTTCGATCTCCTTCTCATCGAACAACCACTCCCCGAAGACGACGTGGCCGGACATGCCCAGCTTGCCCGATTGATCGCCACACCAATCTGTCTTGACGAGTCGATCAGCTCACCGCGTGCAGCGCTACACGCCATCCAGATGGGCGCATGTCGAATCATCAACATCAAGCCGGGTCGCGTCGGAGGGTTCTCCTCGTCGCTGGCGATCCATGATTTCTGCGAAGCCCAGGGCGTGCCGGTCTGGTGCGGCGGGATGTTCGAGAGCGGCATCGGACGAGCCT
>JANOWU010000219.1:0-13098 GCA_031418035.1 Acidimicrobiia bacterium | reverse complement strand
TCAAGTCCTTCGGTGAACCAGCAATACGCACGATCAAGAACGGAGAATGCATCGATGCAGCGCCCCTGGCTTTGCCAGAGCGAGGCGAGGCTGGTGGCGGTCCGCAGCTCCCAGGACTTTGCCTTTTGCCCCTCCGCAACTGCGAGCGACTCCAGGTAGCTGCTTTCCGCTCCCACTAGATCCCCCATCTGCAAACGAATCGCACCGCGCAGACGCAGAACCTCGGCATGGTGGCTGCGCTCGCCCCATCCGGGTCGCGATATTTGCTCGAGGCTTAGGTCGAGAAGCGCAAGTCCTTCCCCCGGCTCGCCGCTCGCTGCCAGGCCTTCGGCGAGTACCGCTCGATAGTAGGGAAGGAGCGCAAGTCCTCCGGCGGCAGTCCATCGCTCCATCGCTTCACGAAATTGCGGTAGACCCTCATCGAATCGCTGCGAACGAATCCATGCCAAGCCCTTGATCAGTTGCGCAAGCACCTCGGAGATAAAGGGCAGGCGGTGGGCTCGCCCGAGTATCTCGGCCTCTTCGACACGTTCCAACAGTCGATTCGGTTCACCGCGGAGGTCCCATACCTGCCCACCCCACGTGAGTGCATAACCAAGATCAAACGGATGCCCGCGATGTCGGGCGTGGGCGTCTTTGGCGTCACTCATTGCAACGGCCCGGTCCGGGTAGCCCAGCATCCACAAGGCGCCTGACGCGAAGTTTCCAATCGCCGTTTTCGGGTCGGTGTTCACCACATCAGCGATATGCCAATGCTGTTCATCGTCGTAGAGGTCATAAACCCGTTCACCATGGCGACAACAGCTCTCGAAGTTGCCGAGATAGAACTCCGTCACCGATGCCGTCCGATGCCCGGTCATCAACAGGTCGGCGTCGTCGAGTGAGTCGGCGAGCGTCAACATCTCGTCGGCACGAAGCTTTGCCTCCTCGATTCGACCCTGTGTCAGCACGAACACCCACAAACCCCAATACACGGGCATTAACGCCTCGTGGCGATCCAGGTCTTGAGCCAACGAGACAGCGGGATGCAACACCGTCCAAGCTTCCGCACTCTGCCATCCCTCGAGGGCCAACCACGCAGTGCCGAGATAGGTGCGAAGGTCCAGCTCGATTCCACGTCGCTGCGCCGATTCGGGGAGACTGTCAACCAAGGCCAGTCCCTTCCGAAGGTGTGAGATCGCTTCCTTGAAGGAGAGGCTCTTGCAGCCGTCGGCCCCCGCACGCAACCAAAAGCCAATAGCTTCGGCGTTCTGACCGGCTTCCGTAAGATGGTGGGCCAGCAGCTCGGGTTCCTGTTTCACCGTATCGGGAAACCGAGCTTCGATCACTTGCGCAATTCGACCATGCAGCATGCTCCGTCGGGTCTTCAACATCGAATCGTATGCGGCATCCTGAACCAGGGCGTGCTTGAACGTGTACGTAGCGTCAGGTGGGGACCCCCTGCGAAATGCGAGACCGGAGTCCGTGAGCTGCTGCAGAGCCGTTAGGAGATCGTCTTCCCCAAGACTGGAGATCGCTGCAACAAGCTCATAGCTGAACTCACGTCCGATCGCTGCTCCAATTTGTGAGATCTCCTTCACTGGAGCAAACCGGTCGAGCCGCTCCATCAGGAGATCGCGAAGAGTCAAGGGAATCGTGACGCTGCGATCATCTCCTACGTAGACATAGTGATCGCCAACCGCACGCAGAGCTCCTGATTCAAGCACCGACTTCGTGAGCTCCTCTATGTAGAGAGGCACACCGTCGGTCTTCTCGAGAATCTGCTCGAGCAACTCTTCCGGCAGTGCCCGGCCGCCGCACAATCGGGCGACGATCTGGCCGCTTTGATTCATCGTGAGCTTCGAGAGGTTCAGGGCTGAAACGTGACCATGGCTTCCCCACCGCTGTTGGAACTCAGCGCGGTGGGTGAACACGACCAGCAACCGCATCTGTCGAACTCGGTCCACCAGGAGGTCGAGGACTTCGAGGCTTGTCGGATCGGCCCAGTGAATGTCTTCATAGAACATCACGGTGGGACGCGTGGTTGCGGCAGCCTCGGTCATGTCAACGAGCGAACGGAGTATCTCGTTCTTCAGTCGCTGAGGGGTGATGTCCAGGGCCCCATAGCGCTCGTCGCAGGGAAGGGACAGGATCGACGCCATGAAGCGGACGTCGTCGACCGGAAGACCCCGCCGATGAACAACCAGCTGTTCGAGTTTGTCCAGCTTTTCCTCGACAGTCTCATCGCGACGAAACTGCAACGCGCGTTCAAAGCTGGAAATGCTCGGCCAGAGTGGGCTGTTCATGTAGTAGGGGGAACACTGAAATCGGAGTGTCTCGGTTCCTTCGCGTTCAAGTCGATCACGAAGTGCACTTAGTATTCTGCTCTTCCCGATTCCCGGTTCTCCGGAGAGCATGACAACCTGTCCTTCCCCCTCCTGAGCCATGGCCCAGCGATCGAGCAAGAGACCGATCTCTTGCTCACGTCCCACCAAATCGGTGAGACCTTCCGCCGTCGCCGCCTCGAACCTGCTGGGGGTGGAGTTCCGACCGAGCACCTGAAAGGTACGGACCGGCTTCGCGATCCCCTTCAACGCCTGGTCGCCCTCGTCTTGATACACGAAACTGCCGCCTGCCAATCGCCGTACCCGTTCGCTCACCATTACGGAACCAACGGGAGCGATTGCCTGGAGCCGAGCGGCCAGATTCATGGTCTCGCCCCATGCATCGTTGTCGACAGAGGAGACCACCACGAGTCCAGTGGCAATCCCGATTCGGACGTGCAGGCGTCCAGCGTCGGGAACGTCAAGCTGAGCAAGGGTTTCGACGATCTCGAGACCCGCAAGAATCGCGCGTTCTGCCCCGCCCTCATGGGCAAGCGGATACCCGAAGAACGCCACTATTCCGTCGCCGAGATGCTTGGAGACATACCCCTCGTAGTGCGTGACGCACGCAGCACACACGTCCTCGTACGATCGCAGGATTCGACGCAGAACTTCGGGGTCGACGCGTCCTGCGAGTTCCGTGAAGTCGACGAGATCACAGAACATCACGGTGAGATGTCGTCGTTCCGCGTCAGGTCCGTTGGCGAGAAACGGCGTGACTTCGACCTGGGCGGTTGGTTGTGGTTTCGCAGTGCTGAGTGCGTGCAGCAGCTTTTTCCGGTGCCCGAGAAGAACGCCAAGGTCTTTGAGGTCGTTTTCGTCGAGGAGACGCAGCGCATCGAGGTCGACGCCGTGGTCACCGAACGTGGCCCCAAGTTCGCCCAGGCCGAGCGACTCCAGAAAGACAAGTAGTTCAGTGGTCATGCCGGCACCATGGGCAGTAACAGCTTCACGTTTCCCACTATCAAGACCGGGTGTTACAGACGCGCATCACCTGATCTTTGTCGGTTTCGGCGCAATCGCACCAACTGGTCGCGCTCCATTAGGTACCCGCGACGCGACCGGTCTCATAGGCCCACATCGCGATCTCCACCCGATTTCGGGCGCCCAGCTTCGACATGAGACTGGCCACATGGGTCTTCGCCGTGCTGAGGCTGATGTGGAGTTCGGCCGCGATCTCGGCGTTGGTCCTTCCTCTGGCGACCGTCAGCAGCACTTCCTCTTCGCGTTCGGTCAATGGCTCGATCGGCTGGGGTGGGGCCGTCTTGGTGGGTTGTCGGGAGAACGTGGCCAGCAGGCGGGCGGTCACGCTGGGCGCAATCAAGGCGTCGCCCTCCGCCGCGGCATGTATGGCCTGCACCAGGAGTTCCGGCCCGGCGTCTTTGAGAAGGAACCCACGTGCACCGGCCTTGAGGGCCGCGTGGACGTACTCGTCCAGATCGAACGTCGTAATGATCACGATGGCGAAGGGATCGGTCACGCCGGGGCCGGCAAGAAGACGCGTCGCTTCGATTCCGTCCATCTCGGGCATGCGAACGTCGAACAGACAGACGTCGGGTCGAAGTGTCCGTGCGAAGTCCACCGCCTCGCGGCCATTGGCGGCTTCACCGACCACCTCGATCCCCGGCTGCGCGTCGATGATCATCCTCAGGCCCGTCCGGATCAGATGCTGGTCATCAGCGATAAGTACACGTATGGTCACTACGCTGATCCGCTCCTCGGGAGGACAGCCGTGATCGTCCATCCTCGACCCTTCCCAGGACCCGCATCGAGCGTGCCTCCCAGGAGCTTGACCCTCTCCGCCATCCCGATCAGTCCGTACCCGGCTCCCGCGTGTGCCCCAAACGGGTTTGGTTCTCCATCATCGGTAACGGTCAACCGCACGCATTCCGCGTCGGCCGCAACAGCCACGTCGATAACTGTGGCGTGGCGGGCATGTCGGATCGCATTGGTGATCGACTCCTGCGCAAGACGGTACAACGCAGCTCCGATCGAGGGCCGAAGGTCATCGATCAGTCCCGACACCCGGACGTCGACGCGAGGTGACTCGTTGCCGAGGAGAGCGAGCGCGGCAATGTCGGCAACGCTGCGCTGCGGATTGAGTTCTGGCAGTTCGCCCTGACGAAGGACACCGACCATGGTCCGCATCTCCGCCAGCGTCTTCGATGCCTCTTCCTCGATGACGGCCAACACACTCACAGCCGCTTGTGGATTGCTGGCCGCCACTGCACGACCCGCTTGGGCCTGGATGATGATCGCCGACACGTGGTGCGCGACCGTGTCGTGGAGCTCACGGGCAAGTTGCTCACGTTCGCGGAGCTTGATCTGATCGACTTCGCGGGCCCGTGAACTGTTCCGGTAGCGGACTGCCGCGCCGATGGCGGCCGGAAACATGAGCACGACCACGGCGCCGACGACGTCGGTCAACGTTCTCACACCCGTCGAACCGTTCGGGAGGTGACTCCCCATGATGATGGCGATCCCGAGCGCAATCTCGCGTCCCGAACCCCACCGGCACAGCGAATACGGCAACAGAATCAATGCACCACTGGCGTAGAGATGACCGGAGTGTGTTGCGCCGAGTGCGACGAACGCCTCGCTTGCCGAGTGCGCGGCGAAGGCAAACATCACGACCACCAGGGGATGGGTCCGGCGCCACAGGACACAGAGGATGGGGACCAGTCCGAGAACGAACGCGAAAGGCCGCCAGCTGAGATCAGTGCGCAGTACGACTTCCACGGAAGCGGCCGGCACAAGAAGGGCCACGATGAGCCAGTCGCGCCAGACGCGTTTCGGGGCGCTAGCCACTCGCGGTTCGGCCAGGATCTGGCGTACCGCTTCACTCAGCATAGGAACAGCATAGGGACTCCGAACTTGGATCGAATCGGCCGAAAGTACGGTTCACCCGTCCCCCTATCGGTCATCGCGAACAACCGAACAGCCGATGCCTGATGCTCGTCGCCACGCCACGATGCAACCATGACAAAGACTCTGTATCGAGTGGGCCGCTTCGCCGCACATCGTCCATGGCGGGTGATTCTGATCTGGTTCGTGCTTGCCGTTGGCGTCGTCGGTTCGTCGGCCACCTTCGGACGCGAGCTGGAAGACTCCTTCGAGGCACCCGGACTCGACTCGTCGAAGGCACTCGACTTGTTGACGTCGGCCCAGTCGGTATCAGCGGGTCCGACGGCCCAGGTCGTATTGACACCACGCAACGACACCGACTCGCTCTTCGACATGTCGTCGGCGAAGGAGGACATAGGCTCGCTGCAGACCGGGTTACGCAAACTTCCCAACGTGGTGGGCGTGAGCGATGCGGCCCAGGCCCTAAACCTGAGCCCGGAGCTGGCAGCAGCAAGTGGATCGGTGTCACCCGACGGGCGCGTTGCGGTGATCCGCGTGCAGTACGCCCTCCTCGAAGAACTCAGCGTGAAGGATCTCGACAATCTCAAAGCGTGGGCCGCGAAGATCGGTTCGGGTTCGCCATTTCAGGTGGAGATGAATGGTGACCTGTTCTTCTCGTTCGAATCCGATGGTTCGGGGTCCGGCGAAATGTTCGGGCTCATTGCCGCAGTGATCATCTTGCTGTTGGCCTTCGGCTCGTTACTCGCGATGGGCCTGCCGATCGGCCTTGCTGTGTTTGGCCTTGCGCTCGGTGTGTCTTCGATGTCGTTGATCAACTACGTCGTCGAGATACCGAGTTGGGCCCCGCAGATCGCCAGCATGGTCGGGCTCGGCGTCGGCATCGACTACGCGTTGTTTCTCGTTACCCGCCATCGAGAGTTTCTTGCCCGCGGCATGAGCGTCGAAGAAGCGGCCGGTCGATCGAACGCCACTGCCGGCCAAGCCGTGATCTTTGCCGGAGGCACGGTGGTGATCGCGATACTCGGTCTTGCCGTCGCCGGGATCCCGTTCATGACATCCGCAGGAATCGCAATCTCGGTGACCGTCCTCCTGATGGTGATGGCATCGATAACGCTCCTCCCTGCGTTCCTCGGGCTGGCCGGTCATCGCATCAACGGAATCCGACGGACCGGCCGACGCCGAACACGAACGGCCGACGGTCCCGTTGCAGCAGTAAGTGCACGTTGGGAACGTTGGGGCTCCCACGTCGCACGTAACGCGTGGACCTATGCGATCAGCGTCACGCTCTTTCTCCTTGCCGTGACCGCACCTGTGCTTTCGTTGCAACTCGGATTTCCGGACGAAGGTTCGCTCCCCAAGAGCAGTACCGAACGTCGAGCTTACGATCTCGTGGCGGAGGGCTTCGGACCGGGCGTCAACGGCCCACTCGTGGTTGCCGTCGACATCTCCAAAGATGCCGGCGTGGTCGAGCCGCTCCGCGCGGCAATCACGACCGACGTCGGCGTGGCTGGTGTTGCTCCGGCCGACGTCAACACTGCAGCGGGCGTCGCAACCCTTATCGTGTTTCCACGGTCCGCACCGCAAGACGACGCCACTATCGAAACGATCAATCGTCTGCGCACAGATGTCTTTCCGGAAGTACTTGCCGGGACCTCGGCGACTGCGCACATCGGCGGTCAAACCGCAACCTTCAGCGACCTCGGTGACCGCGTGACCCAACGTCTTCCCTACTTCATTGCCGCGGTCGTCGTGCTTTCGTTCCTCCTGCTGATTCTGGTTTTTCGATCAGTGGTGGTGCCGCTCAAGGCCGCGATTATGAACCTCCTCAGCATCGGATCCGCCTACGGCGTGCTCGTGATGGTCTTCCAATGGGGATGGGGCAAGAGCCTCATCGGGCTCGAGTCGACCATTCCCGTCGTCGCCTTCATCCCCATGTTCATGTTTGCGATCCTGTTCGGACTCTCCATGGACTACGAGGTCTTCCTTCTCTCACGAGTACGCGAGGAGTATCTCGTGACCGGCGACAACGACGCGTCGGTCCTCCACGGCATTGCCAGCACCGCAAAGGTCATCACCTCCGCGGCGCTCATCATGATTTCGGTATTCCTCGGATTCGTGCTCAGCAAGGACCCAGTGACCAAGATGATGGGCCTCGGTCTCGCAACGGCGATCTTCGTCGACGCCACCATCGTGCGCATGGTGTTGGTACCGGCAACGATGAAGCTGATGGGCAACGCGAACTGGTGGATTCCCCGGTGGCTCGATCGGCTCCTCCCAACGATCGATATCGACGGCGAGGATGGTCTGCCCGCGCTCGACGCCGACTCCGACGCATCGGCCTCGGGTTCTAGAAGTGCTCGCCCAGCGCCGGGCGCACGACCCGGCGTTCGGTGACAATGGCCGTCACCAAATCTGCCGGCGTCACGTCGAAGGCAGGGTTCCAGGCACGAGCGCTCGCCGGGGCGATCGCCACACCTCCCCAGCGCAACACCTCGTCGGCGCTGCGTTCTTCGACATGGATGCCCGACCCGGTCGGTGTCGCCGGATCGAGCGTCGACTCCGGTGAGATCACGATGAACGGAATCCCCGCTCGTGCGGCAGCCAACGCGAGGGGATAGCTTCCCACTTTGTTGCAAACGTCCCCGTTTGCGGCGACACGATCGGCGCCGATGATCACGCAATTCACGAGACCAAGACGGATCGCCGACGCACCCGCCCCATCGACTTGGACGCGGTAGTCCACGCCGAGAGCATCCATTTCATATGCGGTCAAACGAGCGCCCTGGAGCAGCGGGCGGGTCTCATCGACGTGGACGACACCGAGCGTGCCCCGATGATGCAGCACCCTCACGACGGCCAACGCAGAACCGACCTCAGCACAGGCAAGTGAACCCGCGTTGCAATGCGTTTGCACGTTGACGGGAGTTCCGCACAGTTCCGTGACCAGATCGGCACCGCGCACGCCGGCAGCTACTCCGTCACGAATGTCGTCTTCCATGATGACCAACGCGTGTTTGATCACTGCTGCGGAACCGTCGGCAATAAAGGGCCGGAGTCGTTCGACTGCCCAACGCAGATTCACTGCCGTCGGACGCGCGACGGCGATGCGGTCAGCCTGCGCATGAACCCACGTTCCGTCGCGACCCTCGCGTTCGGCCGTTAGCGACGCAATCGAAACGCCAAACGCACCGGCCACACCGATGGCGGGCGCGCCACGAACGGCAAGCCGCTGTATAGCGTCGATCATGTCGTCCACGGTGCGGATCTCGATGCGCGTCATGTGCTGGGGAAGCACCGTCTGGTCGATGATCACCGCATGGTCGCCCCGCCAGTCAACGGTTCTCGGGAGACCGGAATCAGCGATGCCCGCATCTGGTGACATGCGGCCATGGTCCCACACCTGGTCGCCACCTGGTCGCCACCTTGTCGCCGTTCCTCATCGCAGTTCCTCATCAACACGTCAGCAATTGCGCAGTGCAAGGCTGAGCCCATGCCCGCGCCGTCCCCTTCCACCGTCACCGCCGCACGCCAGCGAGTTCATGAGGCCTGTCTTCGTCTCGTCGCCGATCGACTGGTCGTAGGTTCGGCGGGCAACATCAGTGAACGCCTGGGACGCGGCTGGATGGTCGTGAGCCCCGGAGGACGCCTCTATGAAGATCTGGAGCCGACGCAGTATCCGCTCGTCGATATCGAAACGGGGGAGGTCCACTCCGGACTCGCCCCAACCAGTGAACTTGCCCTGCACCAAGCGATCTATCGCGCGCTCCCCGACACGGTCGCGGTCGTGCACACGCACTCCAAGTATGCGGCCGCGTTCTCCGTCGCTCGCGTCGATCTCCCGTTCGTGTGCAATGAGAACATCGGCCCCGCGTCGGAAGCAATCCTGGTCACCGACCCATACGCTGCGCCCGGTACCGCGACGCTCGGCGCGCAAGCCGTCGCCACCTTCCAACGCCAGCCCGGTTCACGTGCGGTGCTCCTGGCCAACCACGGCGTCGTCGCGCTCGGAGACAGCGTGCGACAGGCGTACACGGTCGCCGAGCAGGTCGAGTGGATTGCCGAGGTGACCCACCACGCGTCGACTCTGCGCCACGATCTGCCCGGCGTAGTCGCGATACCGTCGGATCAGCAGGATCTCATCGGACGCAACTACGGGTTCCGCGTGGCCCGCCAGCTCCCCGAGTAACGCCACCACTCCAACTCCAACTCCAACTCCAACTCGGTCGTTTTAGGCGTCGAAAAGGCCAAAAATGGTCGAGTTGGCCCGCGTTTGGGCCCGAGTTGGAGTTGCGGTGCCCCCACCCAACGAAACGGCGTCCCTGGGTCTTTCCCACACTCGACGGCGAGTTGCAGGGTCGACGGCAAGTTACCTCCACCAACAACTTGCCGTTCACCCTGCAACTCGCCGTTGAGTGAAAGGGACGAGACGTCACCGGGGACGAGACGTGACCGGGGACGTGAGGCTTACGTGGCGTGCCGCCGCTAGACGATGGGCAGGTCGAGGAGAGAGCGCCAGTTTCCCTTGGCCGCTCGCTCGATCACGAAGGCACCGAGGCGCAGCGTCTCCGCCGGTACGACGTCGGCAATGGCGCGCTGGAGTTCGTAGTGGTGACCGGCCGCCTCGAAGAGCGAGGTCCGGAATGCGACGAGGTCGGCGGGAGCGTCGGGATTGAGGAACCCGAACACATCGAGCGCGCGCGTGACGTCGTGGATCACCGGGGCGCGTCCGTAAAGCGACGCCCGCTTCAGTGCCACACCGAGGATCCCGACCAATACGTCGTGCTCATGCTCACCCGGATGCAGGAACAGCTTCCCGTGGAAGGAGTTTGCCAGCTTGATGGCGTACCCCTGGTCGGGTCCGGGGCTGCCCAACTTGTTGCCTTTCGGCTGCGCACCGATGAGGTCGCCAGGGCGATCGGCGCGCCACTCGCGTGCCGCGGGAAGAGTTTCGGTCGAACGAAACGCGCCAACAGGGGAAACCGGGACGAACTTTGGTGCAGCCATTGGGCCCATTCTTCCAGACTGAGCGCACTGGGTGGTGCGCTCAGACGGGGCCGGTCATCGGAGGATGCCTAAGGTTGGGTCACTGTGATTCTCCGCCGCCTCATGACAAGCCGTTTCGCAGCGTGGGATCGCCTCTTTGTTCTCGTGGCGTCGGTCATCGTCGGCATTTCGGTCATCCCCGTCGTCGGGTTCGTCGTGGGTACCGGCCTCGATCCGTCATGGGGACTCGGCCTGCACACGGCGCACGCCCGAGATCTCGCATTCGGGCGCGACGTGATGTGGACATTCGGGCCCCTCGGGTTCCTCGTGTCTCCCACCATGGCCTACCGAGTCACCGGCCTCGCGGCATTTTGGATCCGCCTCCCTGCCTTTGCCGGTGTGGCGTGGTTGGTCCTGACCCGCCTGCGCAACGTCGTGGCGACAGGGCGCAACGGCGCTGCGGGAATTGCGGCATGGCTCAGCTGTCTTGTCGCAGCGTTTCCCATCACGTGGCTTCTGATCGGTGCACTCGGAGGGGGCGGCAATCTCATCGTCGCCGTCTATGTGATCGCAGCTGCGTTCGCGGTGCGGGCTCTGCTCACCGAATCGACCGTCTCGCAACGCGCGCTCGCTCTGGCCACCGTGAGTTCGGGCCTTGCCCTCCTGGTTCGCTTTGATACCGGGCTGGTCGGTTTTCTGCTGGTGATGCTCGTTGCCCTCGACCGCCAGATGTCATGGCGGCACATCGCGCGACTCGTGGCTCTGTTCATGGCTACGGTGCTCGTCACCTGGGTGCTCCTGGGCCAGCCCATATCGACGCTGGTTCCGTATGTACACGGATCAATAGAGTTGGGTCGGGGGTACGGTGGAGGGATGGCCTGGTCGGCTCACTCGTCGTGGACGACCCTCGCTTCTGTCGGCGTCGTTCTTGCCATGGCGATCGCGTTAGCGCTCTCCCGGTCACTCCGACGTCCCTCGATCTTTGGTGTACTCGCGCTGCTGGGCCTGGCGCTCACCACCTTCCAGCAATCGTTCGGCCGCTACGACAGCGGCCATGTGCTTCGGCTCGTCGTGCTGTGTGCAGCGGTGGTGCTGCTGTTCGCGACTCGGCGCAACCTCATTCCAAGTGCCGTGTGCATGGCGTTCCTCGTGGTCACGGGTATGTCACTGAACGACGTCGGCCAGCCATTCCCCCGCTTCGGATGGCCGCGCGGCGAGGTTCCTTTCGCACACCCCACCACGGGCTTTCGCTACGCCTGGCGCACGGTCGAGTTCAGCGTCTCGGGCTCGCGTTTCGCCGGTCGCGTGAAGCGCGAGCACGATCGACTCGGCCCGATGCAGGCGATACCGGAGAACGTCCGGGCCGTGGCGCGTGGCAAAACGGTGCACGTCGACCCGCTCGAGACGTCGGCAGTCTGGATCCACGGATGGAAGTGGCGGCCGCTCCCAGTGTTTCAAACGTACCAAGCCAATACACCCATGCTCGATCGCCTGAATGCACGTGTGCTTAAGGATTCGACACGAGCACCGCAGGTGGTGCTGAGCCAGAACACCGCCATCGACGGCCGCGTCCCTCGCTGGACGCCACCCGAGTCAATGCTGGCACTGGTGTGCTGGTACTCACCGGAGGCATCCGGCGGCGGCTGGACGGCGTGGACTCGGCGTCCGGCTTCGGCGTGCGGACCCCCCACGGCGATCGCTGACTTTGCACCGAGCGAAACCGACGTTGTCGTGATCGCCCGATTCAAACGAAACATACGTGTGCTTCGTATGCTCCGCGATACACCTCTGTTGTTCGGCGTGAATGGTGGCCCGCCCGTCTCACGAGTCACCGCGGCCTTGGCCGACGGTCCTCACATCGTGCGCGTTCCGGCATGTCTCGCCGCTGCCGTCGGTAACGACGCCGGGTTCGACACCTCAGATTTGATTCCTACCGTGCTCCCCAGTTCGGTCACGGGCGTCGAATACGAATCGATTCCGTTCACGTGCGGAACATAACGATGAACAGTTCAACGCCTCAGGAACTCAGCGACCGCCGCCTGATACTCCGGTGACTCCTGCGCGACCTCGCTCTCCCAACGGCGCACTCCTCCGGGGAGAACGCGTGCCTCGGTGACAAAACGATACGACGCCGCTTCGTCGTACAGGCGACTGAGCAGATGGTTCTTCAACACGGGGTCGGCAACGTGACGATCAATTTGGGCAGCGCGTTCGACGCGGTGACGCTCGACCGCTTCAGCGTCACGCGCCGGTCGCGTCGCCGAAAGGAGTATGGCCCGGATCGGAACACCGGTTGAACGAAATGCTTCGAACCGGACATGGCCGTCGAGCACGACGCTGCACTGCAAACCGGCATGCCACCACAACAGAACCGGCGGAAGAATGCCCTCACGAGCGAGCTTACGAAACGCTCGCAAGCGGCCGTCGTCATCGTCGGTACACGTACGAAGTGGGAGGAGCGCGTTCGTCCCTCCGATCCCCCATTCGATATCGACACTCGGTGATTTGGTGTCGGTGTCGCCGTCGAATTCCACGAGGCAAAACGCTGTGTTGTTCCGTTCGAAGTGGGGCCGCCAATCATCGCTATGGACGATCTCCGATCTCTCAAGAACCCATGAAGCGGGGCCGATTGGCCCGCTGTCGGCAAGCGAGCGGGCGAAACGAAAAGCCCACGACGTCCACCACCCCGGCTCGTCGGGATGCGCGTTGCGCACCCGACGGCACTCCTCAGCGGTGATCGGCTCCACGACCCGCAGCGGACCTTTCATAAACGCTCGCAGGCCCCAACGACTTGCCGAACCCGCTGCCCAGACCCGTGCTTCACCGTCTTGCGATATCCGGAGGTGAAGGGAAGAAGCAACGTGGGTCTGTATGTGGGGTGTCGCTG
>JANOWU010000218.1:0-8871 GCA_031418035.1 Acidimicrobiia bacterium | reverse complement strand
CCCCACTCGGTGGGTACCATCGCCCGATGGAATTTGTCCTCTATAGCGTTACCGATGGTGTCGCCAAGGTCACACTGAATCGGCCGGCCCAATTCAACGCACTCAATCTTGGAATGGCCCGAGAGCTCTACGACGTCGCGATCGCGTGCGGTGAAGACCCCGCCGTGAGGGCCGTGATCATCACCGGAGCGGGAAAGGCATTCTTCGCAGGGGGAGACCTTGCGTCTTTTCATGAAGCAGGAGATCGACGCGCTGCGCTCATCCGCGAAATGACCTCTGCCTTTCACGGCGCGATCGCGCGGTTCAACAGCATCGATGCGCCCGTGATCGCGGCGGTCAACGGGGTGGCGGCAGGAGCCGGGTTCTCGATGATGCTGTCGTGTGACCTTGCCGTCGCTGCTCGCTCGGCGAAGTTCTCGATGGCCTACACGAAGGCCGGGCTGACCCCCGATGGCAGCTCGACGTACTTTCTGGCTCGCACCGTCGGTCTGCGTCGTGCCCAAGAGCTGACCCTGACGAATCGGACCCTTACCGCCGACGAGGCACTCGACTGGGGGCTGCTGACCCGAGTGGTCGACGACGCGCTGTTTGCGGAGTCCGTCGATCAACTCGCGCAGGAGATCGCAAAGGGACCAACCCGATCATTCGGCGCGGCGAAGCGGCTGATCCGAAAAGGATCTGATGAATCGTTGGAGACGCAGATGGAAAACGAAACCGGCGAGATCGCCGCGGCATCAGTGCGTCGGGATGGGCGCGAGGGCATCGACGCGTTCCTCGGGAAGCGAGCGCCGGTCTTCCACGGCGAATAGCACTCGATGCCCCAGAGGAAACGTAGAACCCTGTTAGTGCGTTACTCCGGCCTTCTTGGCCTTGAGGTGACGTCGGACGTCGAAGGCGACCGGGATCAGTGAAACGGCGATGATGACGATGGCCAGGATCTCGATCCGGTCTGCCAGCCACGGGTAGCGTTTGCCGAGCGCGTAGCCGAGGAGCGTGACCCCACCACCCCACACGATGCCACCCACGACGTTGTAGCGAGTGAACTGCGACAGTGACATCTTGCCGACGCCGGCCACGACCGGGGCAAACGTCCGAATGATCGGGACGAAGCGAGCGAGGATGATCGTGCGTGGACCGTGGTGATCGAAGAATTCTTGAGCCCGTTGGACGTGTTTTGGGTTGAAGAGCTTCGATTTGGGCCGGGTGAACAGGGCTGGTCCGACCCGCGACCCAATCTGGTAGCCGACCTGGTCACCGATGATCGCGGCGACGATGATGCCGATCACCGTCACGGAGATCGGGGCGTCAAGGGTGTTGGTCGCAATCAATAGGCCTGTGGTGAACAGCAGGGAATCGCCGGGCAAAAAGAAACCAATTAGGATTCCGGTCTCGGCAAAAACGACGAGGATGACCCCGATGACCGCGTATCGACCGAACTGGTCGATCAACTTTGCCGGGTCGATTCCGATTGCAAAGAGTTTTGCGAGGGCCATTTCCATAGCTACTTAGTATTCTAGAAAAGTCATCAGTATTCAGTCATGCGTCAGCTCTCCGGCCTCGATACCAGTTTTCTGTCCCTGGAAACCCCGACCCAATGCGGCCATGTTGCCTCGTTGACGGTGTACGACCTGACGAGTTGGCGTCGGGACGTTTCGTTTTTCGAAGCGATCACCGAAACCGTTCGACAGCGTCTCCATCTGATTCCCCTCATGCGTCGACGCCTGGTCGAGGTTCCGTTCGGTCTCGATCACCCGTACTGGATCGCCGATCCTGCCTTCGACCTTGAATTTCATGTCCGCAACCTTGCCCTGCCCGCGCCCGGGAACGACGCGCAACTTGGCGACCAGGTCGCTCGTATCGCGTCTCGGCCGCTCGACCGTACGCGCCCCCTGTGGGAGCTCTATGTCATCGACGGGCTCGCCAATGACCGTGTTGCGATGCTCACGAAGGTCCATCACGCGGCCATCGATGGCATGGCCGGCGTCGAGCTCTTGACGACGCTCCTCGACACCGATCCCAACGGTCGCGACATCACGGCGCCATTGACGGAGTGGACCGGCGAAGAACCGCCATCGATTGGGGAACTGGCGGCCCGAACAGCGGTGAACTACGTGAAGAACCCACCGAAGGCGATGCGGCTGCAGATGAAAGCGCTCCAGTCGTTCACGGGGATTGCTCGGTCGACGAGTTCGGGGATCCTCTCCGCGATTCCGTTGACGGCAGCCGTTCGTGATGTTCCGGTCGTAGGTCACATCGTGAATCGGATCCTCGGCAAGTCGGAATCGTCGGAATCGTTTCCGATGCTTCCCTCCCGACCGGCCCCTCGCACGCCGTTCAACCGGGCCATCACCGCACATCGTAGGTTCGCATATGGTTCGTTGTCGCTCAGCGACGCGAAAGCTGTTCGCAGAGCATTTGGTGTCACGATCAACGACGTCGTTCTGGCGATATCGTCCTCAGCCCTTCGCCGGTACCTTGTCGATACCGCAGACCTCCCCGCTGATCCGTTGATTGCGATGGTGCCCGTGTCGATTCGTACGGGCACCGAGACCGACACGTACAGCACTCAGGTTTCGGCGGTTCTCACATCGTTGCACACGGACCTCGAAGATCCGCTGGCTCGCCTGGCGGCCATTCACGAGTCAACCACGACGGCGAAGGGCATGGCACGCGCCATGCCCGCGAACCTCCTTACTGATCTGGCCCATTTCGCGCCACCCGCGGTCGCTGCTCGGGCGTCTCGGTTGGCGACGCGCACCAGCGTCATGAACCGGGTGAAATCGCCGTTCAACCTTGTCATCTCGAACGTGCCCGGCCCACAGAGCACGCTCTATACCTCAGGTGCGACCCTCGAGCATTTCTACCCGGTGTCGACCATTGTCGAGGGCCAGGGAATGAACATCACCGTACAGAGTTACCGCGACGCACTCGATTTTGGAGTCGTCACCTGCCGAGAGCTTGTCCCCGATGCGTGGAAGATCATCTCGTATCTCCGCGACGCACTCGACGAGTACGTCGCGCTCGCGGCGTCGGCTACAGATGGTGGTGGCGAATCGAGGAAAACAAACGCAACTTCGCGTCCACCGAAGCGGGGTCGAAAGGCGTGAACTCGTCGTCGGCGAGTCGCAGCCGATCGCACACCACCACCAGCGCGGCCGGATTGTGGCCGAGTCCGGTGTGGCTTCCCTTGACTTCAATGTTTTCGGCGTAGGGGGCCCGTTCGTCGAGACAACTCTGCCACGGGACAACCCCGTCGGACTTGGTAAAGATCGACGTCGACGAAACCGCCGGTGCGCCGCGGTAGCCGTCCGTACGCAATGACTTCGGGGCCGGTTGCCGTCGGCGGCTGTTGAGCGCCTCAAAAAGTGCGCCGGCGTTGGTGTGGTCGGGAATTGCCACACGAAACGGGCTGCCCATGGTGATGACGTGGCGGACATCGTGAGCGCAACGCTCGACGATCGCCCGGGCATACAGGCCACCCAGGCTCCACCCGATGACGGTGACCGGTTGCCCGGTCTGACGACGGATGGTTTCGAATCGGGCGAACAACCCGTCGATGACCTTTGGCGTTGGCCCCAGATTCACCCCGAGCTTCCAGCCGAAGGCGTTGTATCCGAGTTGGCGAAGCAACCAACGCATGGGTTCCGTCGACGCGTCGGAGGCCGTGAATCCGGGGAGTACGAACACCGGGCGACCATCGCCGCGTGGAAGCTGTCGCAGGATCGGAAGAGCGGCAGCGAAATGGGCGAACTCCGCGGTGGCTCGGACCGCTTCGGACGCGAAAAGCAATGGATGGGGTCGATGGAACAGCGCAGGCGGTCGGGCGTCGAGCGCCGTCGGCTGGGGACGCACCGTCTTGCGCTGTTTCGTGGGTTCTAGAGGCGATTCTGCACCCGGAGTAGTCAAAACAGTTGCAGACACGAGTCCCATTCTGCCCGCATTTGGGGACTAACTGCCAGATTCGTCCGACTTATCTCGCGTATCTTGGAACCGCGCCGTGCCGCGAGCGAAGATGGAACCATGTCTGCCTCCCCGTCTCTTGCATCTCCACAGCCCGTCGTTTCCCGAGTGTCGCAGTTGCTCGGCGTCGATTACCCGATCATCCAGGCACCGATGGGTTGGATTGCGCGGGCCCAACTGGCCAGCGCGGTGTCGAACGCGGGTGGGCTCGGCATCATCGAAACGAGCTCGGGAGAGCTCGACAACGTCAAGGCCGAAATCGCGAAGATGCGCGACCTGACGGAGAAACCGTTCGGGGTGAACATCGCGCAAGCGTTCGTCCGTGACCCGGGCATCGTGAACTTCGTGATCGATCAAGGGGTGCGGTTCGTAACCACATCAGCGGGTGATCCGACGAAGTACACCAGTGCGTTGAAAGCAGCAGGCCTCACCGTCTTCCACGTGGTGCCGACCCTTGCTGGTGCGCTGAAGGCGGTCGCAGCCGGTGTCGACGGCCTTGTTGTCGAGGGCGGCGAAGGCGGTGGGTTCAAGAACCCTCGCGATGTCGCGTCGATGGTGTTGCTGCCCCTGGTCGCATCGAAGGTACGTGTACCTATTGTTGCCGCCGGCGGGATCACCTGCGGGGCTTCGATGGCTGCCGCCTTTGCCCTTGGTGCCGAGGGCGTACAGATGGGCACACGAATGGTCAGCGCTGCGGAGTCGCCAGTGCACGAGAACTGGAAACAGGCGATCGTGAATGCCGCAGAGACCGACACGGTGTTTCTCAACCGGTTCTCCAAGCCTGGTCTTCGTGCGCTACGGACGAACAAGACCACCGAGCTCGAGCGTCAGGATCACGTGGAGCTTTCCGTGATGGCAAAGGCACTCGACCTGTACTTCGGCGGCGACATGGAGGCCTCGATAGCACTGACCGGGCAGGTCGCCGGTCGAATCGAATCGGTGGAGCCCGTCGCCAAGATTTTGGCCGACACCATCGCTGAGTTTCGAACGGTGGCCGGCCGGTTCGGCGCGTACGCCTGAAACTACAGCTGCAAGATGCTGTGTTCTTCGCCGCGGTCGTTGGGCTCGAACGTGTCGGCCATGTCGTCATTGAAGAACACGCCGCCCTCGGCGAGGTAGCGGAACTGATAGGCACGTCCCACGGGAATCTCCACGACGACCGACCGCGTGCCGTTGGTGCGTTTCTTCAGCGGGTGCGCCAGAGGGTCCCAGTCGTTGAACTCGCCAACGACCGACACGTTTACGTCGGTGTCGGGAAGGGCGAAGGTTACCTTCACGTTTCCGGCTTTCGGGGCTTGCCTGCGAATCATGAAATGCTCCTAAGTATGAGGGCGTGACCTACACAGTCGCAGATTTTTTCCCAAGACGGCGGGCGCGTGACCCATGACCGCGACAGCTTGCGTCGAGCTTGGCCCGATTTCTCCCTGAGATACCCTGCGGCCGAACGGACCGCTCGTTCGATAACCTCACCGCATGTCAAATACGCGCACGTGGCCGCCGCCGGTTTCTGTTGCCGACTCCGACCGGGTCGATGTCGGGGTGTTCGGAGGGTCGGGCTTCTATGAGTTTGGTAAAGACACATACGAAGTCGTAGTCGAAACTCCCTATGGGTTGGCCTCCGACGCAATCGCGATCTCGTCCATCGGAGATCGAAAGGTGGCGTTCCTCCCGCGTCACGGAAAGCACCACACGGTGCCAGCACATGCCGTGAACTTTCGCGCCAACGTCTGGGCCCTTCATTCGCTGGGGGCGCGGGCGCTCATTGCGCCCTTCTCCTGCGGATCACTGCAGGCCGGTTTGAAGCCTGGGGAGATGGTCATCGTCGACGATCTCGTCGACCGCACGCACGGACGACGTGACACGTACTTTGACGGCTCGGATGGCGTCACCAACCACATCATGTTTGCGCACCCCTATGACGCGTCGTTGCGGTCGCTGGCCGTCGACGCCTGCCGCGCCGAAGGCGTGACGGTCCATGATGGAGGCACGGTCGTGGTGATCAACGGGCCGAGGTTTTCCACGAAGGCCGAGTCGCGATGGTTCTCGCAGATGGGATGGTCGGTCGTCAACATGACCCAGTACCCCGAGACCGTGTTGGCCGCCGAGATCGGGCTCCCGGTGGTCGGCGTGGCGTTGATCACCGATTACGACGCCGGAATGGAAGGCGTCCACGAACGCCCCGTGACGATGGAGGAGGTGTTCGCCGTGATGCGGGCCAACATGAGCCGTGTGCGCGGCGTGATCACTCGACTGGTCGGATCACTTCCCTAAGCGTACCGAAAGCCTGAGGCGATTGCCGAGTTTGATTGTGGCGTTTCTTCGGGCCTTCAATATCGCCGGATGAACAGATGCTCCGAAGACAGCTCCCACCAGCTCCGAAGACAGCTTTGTGATGATCGCGCGCTACCGTGGCCCAGTGTCGACGTTGATCGTGCTCACCAAAGCCCCCGTGGCCGGACGGGTCAATACCGAGCTGTGCCCACCCTGCACGTTCGCCGAGGCTGCACTCCTTGGCGAAGCGGGGTTGCGCGACACGCTCGACGTCGCAGCATCCTGTGGGGCCACCCGAGTGGTGTTGGTGCTCGACGGTGAACGGCCCGAATGGCTGCCCGCAGAGCTTGAGGTAATCCCCCAGCGCGACACGACGGTGAGCGCCCGCTTGTGCGACGCGTTCTCCGATGTTTTGGGCCTGTCGTCGGACCCCACGCTGGTGATCGCCGCGGATACCCCACACGTGTCGCCCGATTGGCTTCGCGGTGGGTTCGTCGCCCTCGACTCCGGGGCCGACGCCGTTCTCGGAATGGCCGAAGACGGTGGCTATTGGATCGTCGGTCTCCACCGGCCGAACCGCGCGGTGTTCGACGGAATACCGATGTACTCACCCCAGAGCGGTGAAGCACAGCGAACCCGAATCGAATCGATGGGGATGCGTCTGGCGGTACTCCCCGACACCTTCAATCTTGCGACGACCCGTCATCTGGATCGTCTCGTCGAAGAGAACCCCGACATTCGCACCGCCAATGTATGGCGCTCGATTCGAAACCCGACGGCCCCGCGCTGACTCGACTGCGTTGGCACGGGCACTGCGTTGGTGCGGGCGCGGCGCTGGCACGGGCACGGCGTTGGCCAACGGTTCGTGACAACTGAGGCATGATCGCGTGGTGAGTATTTCTGCCGACACCCCGCGGACCATGGTGATTGCCTGTGGTGCCCTGACGAGGGAGCTGCGTTCGGTCCTTGCGCCATTCGGTGACGCCATCCACGTCGAATATCTGCCCGCACCGCTGCACAACCGACCAGAGCGAATCCCCGACGCGATCGTCGGGGTGCTCGATGCGAAAGCGCACCTGTTTGCCCGAGTCGTTGTTGCCTACGGCGACTGCGGAACCGGTGGCCTTCTCGACGCCGTGCTGGAGAAACGCGGAATTTCACGTCTTCCGGGGGCCCACTGCTATGAGTTCTTCGCAGGTTCCGATGTCTTCGGCCCGCTGGCGGAGGAGGAACTCGGCACGTTCTTCCTGACCGACTACTTGGCCAAGCACTTCGACGCTCTGATCATCTCGGGGCTGGGTATCGATCGACATCCCGAGCTTCGCGACATGTATTTCGGAAACTATGTACGCGTTGTATTGCTCTCTCAGAGCGAAGACCCGGCTGTCATCGAGTTGGCACAGGCGGCCGCTCAGCGACTCGGTCTTGCCTTCGCCCACCGACCTACCGGGCTCGGGCCCTTCCGCAAGTCCCTCACTGAGTTGCTGTAGCTGGTTCCCTCGGCAGCGACGCAACTGCGAAGTCGTCGAAGTTCGGGTCATGGGTCATTGACCAGTAGTCGACGAGTCGAAAGGGGAGCAGCGCCGTGATGCGCCCGTCCCTGTTCCGGTACCAGTTGGTCATCCCGGGGTGCGTCCAGATAAGTGCGTCGTGTTCGGCGTCGACGCGCTCGTTGTACTCGTCGTTCACGACCTCATGCACCTCCAGCGACGCGATGTTGTTCGTCGACATGTGCGTGATGCAGGCCGAGATGTAGCGGGCCTGACATTCGCTCATGAAGATCGTGCTTCCGCCATGACCGAGGCCCGTGTTCGGTCCGAGCATGCAAAACATGTTCGGAAACTCGGGAACAGTGAGTCCCATGTAGGCCCGCGGGTTCTCGTGCGCCCAGCGGTCCTCCAGTCGGGTTCCACCCCTGCCGGTGATGTTGAGCCGGGCGGCAAGTTGGGTGGTCTGGAACCCGGTCGCGAACACCAGTACGTCCGCGGGTCGTTCCTCGCCCGTCGATGTGGCGACACCGGATTCCGTGACTCGTGCTATCGGATCGGTGATGAGTTCGACGTTGGGTCGACGAAGTGTCGCAAACCATCCGTTGTCGATCAGGATCCGTTTGCCGTACGGCGGATAGGAGGGCAGGCATTTGCCAAGCAAGTCCGGGCGACCATCAAGCTCTCGCTGGATGAAGTCGGTCATCTCCTGACGATGCCGATCGTTGGTTCGATTGAGTGAGCGCTCCGGATGCGGCCACTCGGGGTCCTTGCGAAGGTGTCGGAGCAAGCCGTCGCCGTAGCGCCACCACATTGTGAATCGGAACCACTCGAGGTAGTAGGGGACGTTCTCGAAGAGCCATTGCGACTCGTCGTCGATATCTGAACGGTACCCATCGATATCGCGTGCCCACTGCGGTGACCGTTGGTAGATCGTAAGTGCAGAGACCTTTTCGGCGATCGACGGTGTCAGCTGCATCGAGGAGGCACCGGTGCCGATGACCGCCACACGTTTGTTGGTGAGGTCAGCATCATCGGGCCATCGCGCCGAGTGAAAAATCTCGCCCGTGAAGGAGTCGATCCCCTCGATCGCAGGAAGCTTCGGATGATTGAGAACCCCAACGGCCGTGACAAGTATGCGCGCGGATAGTTT
>JANOWU010000217.1:0-2731 GCA_031418035.1 Acidimicrobiia bacterium | reverse complement strand
GTAGGTAGCTTCGGTAATCACTTCCATGACGGCGTCGCCGTTCAGGTCAGCGATGGCCAGGACTTTGTGTTGTGAGCCGCCCGAGGCAACTCCATTGGACGCGCGGAACGCGTCGAACGACAGGACGTAGTTGAACGCTTTGCCCGCACGGACGGTTCGAATCAGGACCAGGTCGTAGTCTCCGCGCATCGTTTGCCCCTGATAGTCAGCGGTGGCCTGAAACGCGGATGCGGCGATGATGTGCTCGCCCCGGCCGTCGCCATCGAGGTCAGCTTTGGCGGCGCCCGTCACCCGAACTTTCGCCTTGGGCATCTTCTTCGCCCGCAGGAAGTTGCGCACAATCGTGCGCGAGACGGCGTCGGTCGACGCCAGTGAGGTGACGGGTCGGGGGAGAAGTGCCTTCTTCGGGTCCATGACCACGAGCGGAGCCTCCTTTTCGCCAAAGTCGCCGTAATCCCAGTTCCACGAACAGATATCCGGTGGATGCGTCGATACGAGCGGTTGGGTGCCCAGTGTGCTGGTTGATCCGAGTCGAACGGCGGTGAGCTTTGCGCTCGAGGGGAGCCGCGAAGCTGTGGCATCGGTTCCGATCCAGGTGCCGTTCGCTGTTGCGCCTCCGACGAGAAAACGACTCGACGGGGAAAAGAGCGCAACGGTCGGCTCCTCCGAGTCGTCGAGCACGGCGTGCGCGGGTTGTGTCGTGGCGGTCGTCTGCACCAGAACAACAAGAAGCACAGCTCCGAGCAGTGGGGCCGGCGAACGCAGTCTCATGGACTCAGAATCGCTTGTCGGCCAGGCCTGGTGCAGTTCTGATCCAAGACCGGACACGAACTCGCTCGGGCAGCGAGGTGGTGAGCCCTACATCTCCTGGTCGCTATTCCGCCTGCTGCGGGCTCTCGCGCAACATCCTCGGTCCGGCGATCCGGTAGTCGCCGCGTCGACGCGTCCGGCCCGTCGCATCGAGGTACGCGAGTAACGGAAGCACATGTTTTCGTGACGCACCGAGCGCGTCGCGCACCTCGGCCACGGTCACGCCCTCATTGGTGGTGGCCGCCAACAGGTCCCGCACAATGTCTGTCGCTCTGTCGATGGCGAGTGGTGAGAAGTAGACGCCGTCGGACTCCACGACGCGGGCCTTGCGGATCAACTCCCGAAGCTCGGCGCGATCGACACCGGTCGCGTCGGGCGGAGCAAACATCGCGTCCTCCAACGCTCGTACGAAGGCGTGGTTGGCCAAAGGGTCAGGTGCGCTCCGCAACACCGCGTGGACGCCGTCGAGTTGAATGGAGTCCTCGCCGACCTCTGCACCGTCCTCCACCAGAGCGTCGAGGACCGCTCGATCCGTCTCGGTGAGCGAGGCGATGTCGAGACCTCGAGGCCCCGCCTCAACAACCGCGGATCGCAGCATCGTCTTGCGCGCGGCGAGTTCGTCTTCGGTGATCGCCCATTTGTTCGCGATGACCGGTCCATCCCAGACAACGCCGGTGAGTCGCTCGTACTCGTCGAGCGCCAAAATAGTACGTTCACGTACGACGCGATGAGGATCGTTGTCGGGGGAGGCTTTGCTCGCCGGCTTACGTGGTTCGACGTCGAGAATGATTCCGCCACCGACGGTCTCTTCGCGGCCATTGTCGCGAAGGATGAACCGGTCGCCGGGAAGCAATGGCAACTTGACCGGCAGGTGGATGCGAACCGGCCCGGTTGATCCCGGTTCGAGGGCCGTGGTGCCAAGGATGCGTACCTTCACCGGATGTTCGCCCGAACCGATGTAGGCCACATACGCACCGCGTCGAGAAACCGGGTGATCAAGTGCGTCGAGCACCGTGAGACTTGCGTCGAATCGTGAGCACTGGTGCCATCGAAGGTGATGGACGACCGAATCGCCGCGAGCGACCTCCTCGTGGGCGAGACCACTGAGGTTGATGGCCACTCGGTTCCCGGGTCCTACCGACTTCACCGACTTTCCGTGCGACTGCAAGCCACGAACGCGCACCGACGCCAAACCCGCAGTGACGCTATGCGTACGTAGGATATCGACATGGTCGTCGAGGGCGAGCGACCCTCCGGTAAGCGTGCCGGTGACGATCGTGCCCGCCCCCTTCGCCGCAAACACCCGGTCCACCCAAAGCCGGGGCCGTCCACGATCTTGTGCAGTCGGCGTGTTGGTCACGAGGACATCCAGCGCCGCCTTCAGAGCGTCGATGCCCCGGCCCGTCGGCGCGTCGACGGCAATGATGGGTGCGTCCTCCAGAAAGGTCCCGGCTACGTGATCGGCGACGTCGAGACGCGCGAGTTCCTCCCACTCCTCATCCACAAGGCCCACCTTGGTGAGCGCAACGATGCCGGTCTTGATCCCGAGGAGCTGGAGAATACGGAGGTGTTCCTCTGACTGCGGCTTCCATCCTTCGGTCGCCGCCACAACGAACAGGCATGCGTCCACGCCACCCACCCCGGCGAGCATGTTCTTGAGGAATCGAACGTGCCCGGGAACGTCGATGAAGCTTATCTCTGCGCCGGAGGGAAGCGTCGCGTGAGCAAAGCCGAGGTCAATAGTAAGTCCACGTGCTTTCTCTTCTGCCCATCGATCGGGGTCTGTGCCGGTGAGCGTGAGAACGAGCGTCGACTTTCCGTGATCGACGTGTCCGGCGGTGGCTACAACATGCACTACTCGTCGCCTCGGTCGTCGTCTCGGTCGTCGTCTCGGTCGCGATCTCGGTCGAGGTGAAGGTGC
>JANOWU010000216.1:0-6298 GCA_031418035.1 Acidimicrobiia bacterium | reverse complement strand
GCGGGGCGAACGGCGAGCATCGACACACGAGTGAAGTGGAGCCGCAATGCTGCGGCGGCGGTGGGGATCGGAGCGTCGTTCGGTCTGATCTGGCGGGCGAACACAACACTACGTGTACTTGATGTTTTGACCGTGTTGGTGTGCGTTGCATTGGTGAGCGACGTGTGGCTGCAGGCGTCGCTCCTGTTCGTCCGTCGGGTCGTGCGAACGATCGTTGCGCCGATGGTCGGATTTTGGCGGGCCATCGCGATGGGTGGGCAGTGGATCGGGCAGGGTTACCGTTTGCGTTTCGGGTCGACGGCCGAGACGGGTGGCCTGGCTGCGTCCGTGAAGAAGCGACGCGCGTTGATCGTCCAAATCGGGGCGGGAGTGGTCCTGGCCGTTCCGGTTGTGGGGGTGCTCGGCGTGTTGTTGGCATCCGCCGATGCCGTCTTTGCGTCGTTCTTCCGCATGCCGAAGTTCGACTTTTCCGGTCTTGGCCAGAGCGTGGGCTCGCTTGTCCGAATCTCCTTCTACGCACTGCTGCTGGCGGCGCCGATCGTTGCGGGCATCGCGTATCAGCCGGCGAAGGTATCGGACTCGCCCGATTACCGACCGGTCGGCCGAGTCGAGGCGTTGGTCTTGTTCGTCGCCGTCGACGTGCTGTTCGGTTTGTTCTGCATCGCACAGTTGGTGACGCTCAGCGGGGGAGCGAAACGGGTGCTGACGACGAGCGGGCTCACGTATGCCGAATACGCTCGGTCCGGATTCTTCCAACTTGTTACCGTCGCCATCCTCACGCTGATGGTGCTCGGCGGCATTCGGGCGGCGATCGGCGAGGTAGCGGCCAACGACCTGAAGGTGAAGGTTCTAAGTTCACTTACGTGTGTGCTGACCCTGGCGATCACGCTCGTGGCCCTCAACAGAATGTCACTGTACATACGAGCCTACGGCCTCACGGTCGACCGGATCGTCGCCCAGGCGGGCACGATCACCATTGGCTGCATATTCGTCCTGGTGCTGTGCGGAATACTCGGCAGTCGACCCGGTCGAGACCTGAGAGGATGGACGACGGCTGGGGCGCTCGGCGTCGCAGCACTTGCGGTTGTCATACTGCACGTGGCAAACCCATCGGCGTGGTCGATGCATGACGGGTTTCGACGCTCCAACGTGGTTCGTGCCGGATCGGATGGGATCGTACGCGATGACCCTCGAGGTTCGACACTGATCGAGGTCGACAACGATTCGCTCCCCGTCGTTGCCGACTGGCTCCGAGACAATCCAACGAATGCCGTGGCGAACGAGTTGCGGGGCCAGATTTGCGCGGAGGCTCGTGAACCACGCTCCTGGTACCAATGGGAGTGGAGTGCGATGCGCGCGTACCAGGCCCGGAGCAAAGTCTGCAACATGTCGCTCTAGGGGTTTGTGAATTCGGCTCACGGGAGCTCTCTGGAGTGGCTACCGTGGAGCTGCAGCATCTTGCGGGTGTGGCGAAATTGGCAGACGCGTCAGGTTTAGGTCCTGGTGTCGAAAGACGTGCAGGTTCGATTCCTGTCACCCGCACGAGCTTGTGACCAGGAGATGTGTTGTTTTGGTTGTCTTCGGTTGGGTCGGTTGGGCAATTGCTAAGGGATGGCGAATGAACTCGGTACGCTTTCGAGCGTGAAGGGGCACTTCACGAGCGCGGCGAGAATTGGTACTTCTGCGCCGAGCTTGGGCCGAGGCCCGACGGAAAGCGTCGTAAGGTGTCTCGTGGCGGGTTTCGCACGCGGCGCAAAGCCGAGGCCGGGTTCGCTGTGTACCGGGACGAGGTCCGCCGCGGCGCCAGAGGCTCGATCTTGATCACATCGGCGCCAAGATCGGCCAGCAAGAGCGAGCACCACGAACCAGCGATCACATGGGTGCAGTCCAGCACCGTAAGTCCACTTAGTGCCCGCACGGCCACGACCTCCACGTTGTGCCGTATTCGAACCCCACCTGCGCGACATTTTAGGTTTCGGTCACAGGCTGCCGCTGTCGCTGGCCGCTCGGTTGCTCCTGCACCTTCCATACGGTGCTCGTTTGCGGCCGATGTGGCTCGCTACTTGACTGGGGTGGACCCGGCGACCGTCAGGCGAAGCAGCACCGTGTTGTCGATCTTCAGGTCGGCGCCCCAGACCAACTTGGCCAAACGGTTCCAGGACACCTTGGTGTAACCGTCCTTCGGACTCACGGCGCCTGCCGACCATACGGTCGCTTTGGTCCACTTGCCATCGTCGAAGGAAGCTGAGGTCCAATTGGTCGGGGCATCGACCGACTCGAACTGGCACGATGCGTCGGGGTCGGCGTCCTTCTCACACGATGTGTTGAGAGGGGCGCGATGGATCACGAGTGCCTTCCAGTTCGCGTTCGTGACGGCCACGACCTTGCCCGTCGATGCGTCGGTGATTTGGGCGATCAGTCCGCCGTCGCCCATCTGCTGCTTGCCTTGGCCGATGTATTCGATGCCGGAGTCGGTTTCCTTGAAGTCCTTCGTCTCGATGGCGATGGTCAGCGGGTACGTCGCCGCGAAGGTGAATGTCTCGGCGTTGAAGGATCGTTCGGTCGTGATCGGGACGGAGTCCTCGCCGACCTTCTTGCCGTTGACCGACATGGCGAACCAATTGTCGGCCCACACCTCCGCCTTGAACGTCGATGATGCCTTCGTCTTCGTAGACGTGGTTACCTTCTTGGTTGTTGCCGCTTGGGCGATCCCGACGCTCGTCACGCAGACAGTGCTGGCTGCGACTCCTATGGCAAGCAGTCGAAGAACGGAGACTCGGCGGAATTTGGCAATGGACATGAAGCCAGTCTGGTCGTCTGTGGTGAGCTTCAGGCGAAGATGTGGTGAGATTCAGGTATAGACGCTTCGACCGTTATGGGTCGGGCCATGCGGACGATCTCCCTTGCTGCTGGCACCGTTCTCGATGTCGGACCGGCTGGCTCCGTCGATGTTGCGGCCGACGCTGGTTTCCCATCGGTAGGAATCTGGTTCGACGCGTCGACATGGACCGACACGGTCGCCGACGAAGTCCGTAGACGGGCCGAGCGGCGTGGCATAGTCATCCTTGACATCGAACCGATCATGCTGGCTCCCAAAGGGAGTGCAGCTGTGGTGATTGCTTGGAGTTGCTCTCGGCTGTACACCTTGGTGTACTTGGTTTCGTCGCTGTTCACCAGAACCGACGCTGGTTCCGGTACTGCGAGGCGTCGGAGTGGTGCGGTTTCACCGGTGAGTGCGTGGTGTTGCATCGACATGCCCCGATAACTGGTCCCACTGTTCACGGGCCTTCAGAGTGAGTGCGCGGAATGGCTGAAGGTTCGTTCGGTCGTGAGGGGTGGTGCAGAGTCTCCTGACTCATTGAATCGACCACGGAGAGTAGCGATAGTGGGTGCGTTGTTATGGAAGACCACCAAACCTACGGAGCAGTAATGCGACACTTCCCCAAGCCTGCCAACGCACCAGCCGGATCCACCCGGCTCCGCTGCGTCGCGCGTTGCCGCACGACGACAGGCCTCGTTCTCGGTGCAATGCTCGCCGGAGCCAGCGTCGTCCCCGCCATGGGTGCCCAGCAGGCGTCGGCCGCGGTCTACAGCCCGGCTGTCGATCCGTACTCGATGGCCGCGGTCACCTGGCAGACGGGGGCAACGGCGTGGTGGAACACCGGCTATACCGGGCGAGGGATCGACGTCGCCGTGATCGACACTGGCGTGTCACCCGTCCCCGGCCTCGATGCTCCGGGCAAGATCATCCACGGCGCCGACCTCTCCCTGGAATCCCAGGCCCCGAACCTCACCCGCTTCGACACCAACGGCCACGGCACGTTCATGGCCGGGCTGATCGCCGGGAAGGACGCCGCCCTCACCGCTCCGTATGCCAACGCTCCAGCCACTGCATATCGCGGGATGGCTCCCGATGCCCGCATCGTCAACGTCAAAGTCGGCACGGCCGACGGTGGCGTCGACGTCACCCAGGTCATCGCCGCCATCGACTGGGTCGTGCAGCACAAGAACGACAACGGGATGAACATCCGCGTCCTCAACCTCTCCTACGGAACGAACTCGCTGCAGACCGCCGACCTCGACCCGCTCTCTTACGCGGTCGAACAGGCCTGGAAGCGCGGCATCGTCGTCGTGGTCGCCGCCGGGAACAGCGGCTACCAGCGGGGCAAGGGCGCCCCGGGGTTGGCGAACCCCGCGTACAACCCGATCGTCATCGGTGTCGGTGGCTACGACACGATGGGTACCGCGATCCCGAACGACGATGTGATGGGTGCCTACTCGGCGAGCTCGACGGGATGCGGGTCCAGGTGCAAGAACCCCGACTTCGTCGCCGTCGGTTCGCACCTCCAGGGCCTTCGGGTCCCGAACGGGTACCGGGACGTCACGAGTCCCGAGGGACGGATCGATGCCCGCTACTTCCGGGGTTCGGGCACGTCGCAGGCCGCGGCCATCGCGTCCGGCGCGATCGCTCTGATCCTGCAGAAGTATCCGAACCTGACCCCGGACCAGGTCAAGCGCTTCATCGCCGACAACGGCAAGAAGGTTCCGGGGGCCGATAGCCAGGCCCAGGGCAGCGGCAAGATCGACCTGACCACCCTCGCCGGCAAGACACCGGCCGCCTTCACCCAAACGTTCGCCCCCGCCAAAGGCGGCGGAACGATCGAGGACGCCCGAGGGTCCGACCATCTCACCGCCAACGGCGTAACCCTCACCGGGGAAATGGATGTCTTCGGCCGGGCCATCAACACGAAGGCGTTGGCCTTAGCTCAAGCGGCCGGATCCTCCTGGTCCGGCGGCACCTGGAACGGCTCGTCCTGGTCCGGCTCGTCCTGGTCCGGCTCCAGCTGGTCCGGCTCCTCATGGGCGGGTAGCTCGTGGTCCGGATCGTCGTGGTCCGGGAGCTCGTGGTCCGGGTCGTCGTGGTCCGGGAGTTCCTGGTCGGGGTCGTCGTGGTCGGGTAGCTCGTGGTCCGGATCGTCTTGGTCCGGGTCGTCCTGGTCCGGCGGAACCTGGAACTGAACCCGACCGTCGACCCGTTTCGACGATGAGTTCGTCGACGCAGCCAACGGCCTTCAGGTTGACACCTCAGGAAGCGTTCATCTTCGGCGTGTCCGAGCGCGGAGGCCAACTGCGTTTCGGTCCGAGTGGTAGCCGTTTAACGATGGCCGTCGGCGGCGCCTTCATCGGCCTTTTGGTGGGGGTGCTTTTCGCGTGGGCACCGGACGACACGACACTCAATGGAGATGCAGTTGTGAATCGTCCGCCAGTCATCATCGTTGGAGCGCTGATCATTGCTGGAACGTTCGGCTTCACCGCACAGGTCTGGCGTAGCGGAGTTGTCGCTGACTCCGATGGGCTCGTCCTGCGACATGGTCGCCGCGTCCGTCGTGTTCCGTGGACAGAGGTGGAGGCGGTCGGCTCATACGAGCACGAACTGGGTCGAGCGCGGTTCTTCGCCAACGGCTCCTCAATGGGGTTGTCCATGCGCTACGTGCGCGCCTGGTCGGTCGGCGTCGTGACTGTCCGTAATGCCGGCAACATCTTGCTCCCAGGCTTCGTCGCAGCAGGCCGCGACGAGGCCTTGTCGCTCGGCGAGCCGACGGCCGCGGAGGTGAAGGCCTTGGCCCTGCGCCGCTACGGTGAATGGGTGACCGGCCGTGCTCTGGCAGTATCGACCCCGATCTCAACCGCTCGCAGCTTCGACAGGCCCGGTCGAGGGAGGCAGCTCATCGAGCAGTTCCTCGTCATCGCATTGGTCTACGCACTCAACGCTTGGGCGGTGGCCAGCTGGAACGTGCCGACGTTCGTGTTCGTTGCTGTCATCGCCACATTGTGGAGCGTTCTCAAAGGAAACGACGGTCTGCGCTCGGAGATTCCCGCGTCAACCCGGTAAAGAGTCCACTAGCCCAGCGTTTAAATTGCGGGCAAAGAGCGCACCTGTGGCCGCAAGATGAATCGGTGCCGGGGCACCAGCTCTCCGTCATGCGTGTACACGGGCATGTGTAGGAAAACGACGGGTGAGATTGTGGTTTCGAGTGTTTGGGCTGTTTTCACGAATTTTCTCGAACATACGTTCGTCGACTGCGATAAAATGTGGGCGTGGAATCCTCTCTCGACCACTCTCTTGAGCTTGCCGAGTCTGCGGCACTGTCGGCGGTGTCCAGCCTGCAAAACGGCGCGGTGGTAACAGTGGCGAACGTAGCGGCCGCACGCGCTTTGGTTGACCGTTTCGATACCATGTGTACACGTATCGTCGCGTTGTTTTCTGAGTCGCCGACGATTCGTGAGGACGGGTACC
>JANOWU010000215.1:0-16021 GCA_031418035.1 Acidimicrobiia bacterium | reverse complement strand
GTCGCACCCACGGTTCCACTCGTCGGCGAGTTGCAGGGTCAACGGCGAGTTAGCCCCACCAACAACTTGCCGTCGACCCTGCAACTTGCCGTCGAGTGTGAACGAGAGCTCTCGGCCGGGCTCAGTCAAGCTCGAGTTCGTTCGCGACATCATCCACGATTTCTCGGAGTCGAATCCGAATCGAAGAATCGCCGTCGATGTCGACGCCGAACTCCTTCGTCTGTTGTGATCGGGATCGACTCGCGCAGGTCGTCACCGACCTGGTCTCCAATGCAATGGTCCACACACCCGAGTCCGCGCTCGTCACGATCGAACTGCCTGCCGCCACGTCTGAGCTGTAGCTACTCCGTTTTGTACGCCCACACGGCATAGAGCGGATCATTGGCGCGCACACCATTCACCGGCACCCGTCTTTGCGCAATCGGCTCGCCAAATCCTTGGGCCAGGTGGAAATACTCAGCCACGATCGAGCAATGGGCGCTGTCGTCACTATGTAGCCAGCCACGGATCGCCTTGGTGGGAAAGCACCGATTGGAAAACGTACACACGAACGGGCGACCGGGCTTGAGGACACGAGCGACCTCGTCCATCACCTCGATCGGACGAACGAGGTAGTCGACGGACACACAGCACATTGCGCCGTCGAACACTCCATCGTCGAAGGGGAGCGACGGGTCGTCGTTGAGGTCCTGCACGACCCGCTGGGTCGCGTGTGTATTGCGCTCCAATTCCTCAGCATTCATACCCAGAACGGTGAGCAGCGGGGGCGGCGTTGACAGATGCGAGATCCAACTCGACATGAGATCGAGTTGATGGCCCGCCTGGGGTCCGGCGAGGCCCAGTTCGTCGTAGAGGCACGAGACCATCGCAATTGCCCCGTCATCGATATGCGTGACGATTCGGGGGTGTTGATAGAAACCTGCATCCGAACTGCCGTCGGTGCGATCGAAGAAGCCCGGAGGAAAGCGGGCGTAGCGTTCATCGTCCATCGTTCAACCTTGTCACGCGTTCAGCCTTTACGTACACCGGCAACACCGACGTCGGCTTCGGCGTCGCAGCCATCGGCCTCGTCGCCTGGATCGTCATCCTGATCGGCGGTTCTCTATATCACTTCCGGCACATGGAACTGGCCGAACCGCCACCCCAACCGTCGTAACCTCAGCCTTTGAGGGCCGCTTCGACCGTCGTCGACTCTTCGGCGACGGTCGCTTCGCTCACGAGGTCTCTTGCGCCCGACCGGATGACCGAGGCGCGAGTCTTCAGAATGGATGCTGCGGTCTCCCCGAACAACGAGGCGCGAAGTTCCGCTCTCGCTGCGTCATACTTTGCTTCGAACGACGCCACCTTGTGGAACCTGCTCACCAACGCGTTGTTCTTTCGCAAGAAGTCGGGAAAGCCTGCGCCGTTGAAGCCGGGGCCATCAGCACCTGCACGTACGCTGCTGTCGACACTGCTGTCTACGCTGCTGTCGACACTGCTGTCGGGAACGATGGTGTCGGTGGCGGTCTCGGTTTCGGTGGCGGGAAGAAGCCCTCCAAGGTCAGCGTCGAGAGCGGGGTCGGCGGTTGCGTCAAAGGCACCGAACGGCCCGGCACCCCCGAACGGCAAACCGATGAAGGCCAGGTTGTGGTCCCATGGCACGACAGTGAATCGTTGGGCACTCGTGTCGTAGTGCAGGTAGGAGTTGTTGCCGGGGCCATCGATGTCGTCGAAGTTGTTGAAGAGCTCCTGGATCGCCAGATAGGTCGCGAAGGAGTCGACGTCGAGCCGCTTCGGAAGCTGCGACTCGAACTCGCTGTCGGTTGATTCGTTCACGAACCTGAGGAATTCGATAAGTGGGCGTATATCTTCTTCACCCGCTTCTTGGCTCCAGGCTTCGCTGTACGACGCCGGGTCGGTGCCGCGGTAGGAGTAGTCGCCTGAGCTGTCGGCCTTGTAGAGCATCCCTTTGGGACCGAATCGATCCTCCATCCACTTCTGGTTCGGACTTTCGATCACGAGCCGAAGCATTTCGGCGCCGCTGTTCACCCGAAGCCGAACCGACGCCGACTTCTCGCTCGCCAGCCCCGCTCGATCCAGGAGCTCCAGAGCGACGATCTCATTGATGGCGGTCTTCGTGGTGCTGCTGCGCACGACGAACTCCGTAATCCCTTGATGGGCCTGATCATCGATGTACTTATCAAGCCGAATGAGCCAGGGGAGTGACTCAGGCTTCGTCACGTCGGCGGATCCGCCCGGCCCGCCCGGCCCGCGGCCACCGGCAACGCCTGCGGGAAGCACGACTTCGGCGGGAACGCCCCGGGGACCCCGTCCCCCGATCCCGAACAGCGACGAGTTTCCCTTCAGGCGCATGCCCGCCTGACGGTACGTTTTCCCGTCGATCGTCACCTCCGCCTCTATCCACGCTTTCGAACCATCTGCCCGGTATCGCTCGATCAGCTTGTCGTAGGCGGCCTGATCGAACGTGATGTTCATGGAGTGGACGCTTGATTGGTCGAAGAACGGCACGTCGTTTCGCAAAGCCTTCTGCGTCTTCTGCGCAGTCTTTGCAGCCGCCGAGATCTGAGGCGAAGTCGTCGGCGACGTCGAGTCGGCGGCCCCGAGTTGCGCTGAGGTGTTCTCGCTTGACTTCTGCGAATCGTTGCTTGTGCACGAGGTCGTTGCCGTAGTCAACGAGACAAGAATCGCCGAGACGAGGAAGGGATTTCGACGATGGGCCACGTGATGCAACCTCACAAGTGTTTGGTTCGAACGGTTTCATTCTGATCGACCACTGTTGGAGTTTGGTGTGAAAAGGTAGCTGTCGTTCAGATTTGATTCATCCCGAGTTCACGATTCACACCAAACTCAAACACTGCCCGTGTTGACTGATTCTCGGGCGTCGAAGGTACTTGGTGCCCGGAGGAGACCGTATGTGGCGTGTGGCGATAGCCGGAATCGACTTGATCGCGATCGGAGTGCTTTGTTTTGCGCTCTACTTTCCAAGAAATCGCCGACGCGACATGGTGTTGGCCTACCTCGGATTGAACGTCGGCGTGATGGCCGTGGCTGTGGGTCTGTCGAGCAACACGAGCATCGGTACAGGCTTCGGACTCGGTCTATTCGGTGCGCTGTCGATCATTCGTTTGCGTTCCGAGGAGTTGCCCCACGCCGATGTTGCGTACTACTTCGCGGCCTTGGCCCTTGGGCTCCTCGGTGGCATAGAAATCGATCCAAGGTGGATGTCGATCGGTCTTCCGGTCGCCATCATCGTGGTCATGTACGTCGGCGATCATCCGCGCCTCTTTGGAGGGTACCGTCAACAGACGCTGGTGCTCGACCGCGCAATCGCCGACGAAACCCAACTTCTCGCTGAACTCAATCGGGTCCTTGGCGCCGAGATACACCACTTCACCACCAAGCGACTGGACCTGGTCAATGACTCGACGGTCGTTGACGTTCGGTACCGGACTTCGCGGGCAAAGCGTCCCGCCCTTCCGGGAACATGACTCCCGAATCTGCTGCCGTTCTGTCGATCGACGAACTGGTCGGCCGGTTCGGATCGGTGTCCCTTGAGGAACTCAATGCCGTCGCGTCGTTGTTGGCCCGCGTGGATCGCAAGTATGTGGTCTCGCTCGATCAGGTTGTGGATTTACTACGTACACAAATTGATTCGTTGGCGATTCTCGAGATTGACGGACGACGCGTGTCTGAGTATTGCTCGACGTATTTCGACACCGATGATCTGCGTTCTTATCGGATGACCGCCCACGGCAGCAGAAAGCGGTTCAAGATTCGAGTCCGTGAGTATCTCGATGACGGAGCCCAGTACCTCGAGATAAAGACTCTTGGTCGTCGTGACGAAACGCTCAAAACACGTATCAGCGGTTCGGATTTGACGACTACTCGTCTGGGCCCGAACGCGCTCAGCTTCATCCACGAGACTATCGGCCCGGCGTTCGACCTATCGACGCTTACCCCAACGGTGACGACGGCCTATCGCCGCCTGACGCTTCTGGAACGTTCGACGAGTTCTCGGGTCACGGTGGATCTGAATCTTGCGTTTGGGAGTGTCGGTGGCGCCGAGCATCACTTCGATGCCGTTGCGATCGTCGAGACCAAGAGCGTGCGAGGCGTCACCGGCGTCGATCGGGCGCTGTGGGGACGCGGACTGCGTCCCGTGCGTATCAGCAAGTACGGGATAGCGATGGCCCTGACCCACGACGAGTTAGCTGCGAACAAGTGGAACCGGGTACTACGAAAGCACTTCGGATGGAACCCGCTCGATAGGGTCGGGTCCCGCACCGGGTGAGCGACTGCATGCTCGGGTAGTGTCGTGAAGTGCTGCAAGTTCGCGGGTTGCGCAAGTCATTCGGAAGCCTGATCGCCCTCGACGGGCTTGACCTCGATGCTCTGCCGGGTCGACTCCTCGGCTTTCTCGGTGCGAACGGGGCTGGGAAGACGACGATGATGCGCGCAGTCTTCGGGTTGGTGGTGCCCGACGGGGGTTCTGTGGAGTGGAACGGACGGACGATCGATGCTGAGGCTCGCCAGCGATTCGGATACATGCCCGAGCAGCGAGGTTTATATGCGCGCATGCCAATTGGTGAGCAGTTGGCCTACTTCGGAACTCTCCACGGCATGTCGAAACAGGCCGCAACCAGTAGCGCCCAGGAGATGCTCGAGGAACTCGGATTGGCGGATCGACGCGACGATCGACTCGAATCGCTCTCCCATGGGAATCAGCAACGAGTGCAACTCGGGGTCGCGCTCGTGCACCGACCGGAGTTGCTGGTGCTCGATGAGCCCTTCAGCGGGCTCGATCCGATGGGGATCGCAACCATGACCGACGTCCTGCGTCGGCGTTCCCGGGCAGGGGCGTCGGTCGTGTTCTCCAGTCACCAGCTTGAGTTGGTCGAGGACTTCTGCGACGACGTCTGCGTGATCGACCGAGGACGAAAACTCGACAGTGGAGCGCTCGATGAGGTTCGAATGCGCAGTGGCTATCTTGTCGCCGAAGTGGAATTCGAGGACCGAGGTGTCGAGCCCCCAGCGGTGTGCGCGGTGTTGCCCGAACGCGATCGAGAGGGTTGGAGATATCGGTTGCCGTTGCACGTCCGCACGAACGATGTCGTCTACGCACTGAAGGGGTGCGGGACAATGCGCTCGTTTTCATATCATCCGCCCGCATTGTCGGAAGTGTTCCGAGCAATCATCGCCCACGGCGGCGATCAGCTCATTGCTTCTGACGGGTCGGGCTCACAGTGAGGTTTCTGCCCCGCAACGTGGTGATCATTGCTTCCGACGGGCCGGGCTCACAGTGAGGTTGAGGCTTCCCCGCAACGTGGTGCTCATTGCCGCCAACGAGGTTCGCCAGAGGTGGCGGAGCAAAGCGTTCCGGATCGGCTTTGGCTTCATGGTTCTGGTCGTGGGCATGGCTGCCGCCCTCCCCGGTCTGCTGGCCAAGGACGCCAAACCCGAAACACTTACGGTCGCGACGCTGGGGCCCGACATTCCAGATGTCGTGGACTCGCTGCTGACGGTGAAGTTCCGTCCGGTGAAGACTCGTGCGGATGGACTGAAGCTCGTCAGGGACCGCACGGTGGTCGCGCTGCTCGCGAAGACCGAAGTGGTGGTGAAGTCGGGGCTCGACAATCGAGTCGCAGCGATTGCCGAACGGATCAACGTTGATTCGGTTTTGCGCACGAGGGCAACCGACAACGCCGTTGAAGCAGTAGCACTCACGGAGCTCCTCGAACCGATAGAACCACTGCGGTTCACGCGCCTCGACACCCGCCGCAACGTTGACGGGGGGAGTGCAGCGCTGGGTTCGCTCACCCAAGTTCTCCTGCTCATGGCCATCTCGCTCTACGGATCGACGGTCCTCAACGGAGTGCTGCAGGAAAAGACATCGCGTGTCGTCGAGGTCGTCCTCTCAACGGTGACCACGCGGCAACTCCTCGCCGGGAAACTGCTCGGAATCGGATTCTTTGGATTTGCCCAAGTTGTCGTGCTTGCGGTGGTCGGCATTGGAATCTCCTCCACCGTCAGTGGCGCGAATGTTCCCGCGTCCACCGTGGCGACGATCCTTACCTTCGTGGTCTGCTTTCTTTTTGGTTTCGCCTTCTACGCGTCGTTGTTCGCCGCAGCCGGGGCTTTGGCAAGCCGGATCGAAGATGCGCAAGCCGTAGCCACCCCGATAAGTCTGCTGCTTACGGTGGCCTATGGCGTGGCGAGCATCATCGCAGTTCTGCCGGGAACGCTCTTCGCGAGGATCATGACCTACATTCCACCGGCGACTCCGGCGGTCGTCATTGCCCGAGTGGCGAGTGACCGAATCGCATGGTGGGAAATCGTGTTGGCGGGTTTATTGATGGTGGTCAGCGTCTTCGGTGTCGTCCGCTTTGCTGCTCGCGTCTACAGCGGAGCGGCCCTTCGGATCGGGGCGAAGGTCAAGCTGAGCGATGCCCTCCGAACGAGCAACAGGTAACCCGGCGGAGTTCATGGACGTCCGTTGCGAACGTCAACTGACGGGATTGCGAAGCACGTCCTCGGGAGGCAGGGCCTGCACCACCGGGCCTTTGCGGAGCGTCACGGCGGCGATCGCAGCAACGACCACGAATCCGCCAATGACCTGTGCACCTACAAGTCTTTGATCGAGGATCCACCACGCGACGAGCGCCGACGATATGGGCTGGAGCAGCAGGATCAACGACGACACGCTTGCTTCGACATGGCGGTGGGTGAACATCAACGCAACGTGACCGATGCTCGGCACGACCACCACAAGCGAAAGGGCCTTCAATTGCGTCATGGTGAGATGCGCGAGCTGACCGAGATGTCCGGAGAGGAGAACAAACGGGACACTGGTTACTGCCGATCCCGTGATAACCGCGGTGATGTACGTAAGCGGATGTGGTGGCGCTTCATCCGGTCTGCTGTTGGCGTGCTTCGAGAGGAGGAAATACCCGCAAAACGTGAACATCGAGCCGATGGCGGCTAGCGCACCGATCCAACTGGTGGGTTGTGACCTTCCCGCCGAGTTGGCGCCGATCACGGCGACCGCTGCACCGCCCAGCGCCACGATCGTGCAGATGACCTGCCAGAGCCGAATGACTTCACCGAACAAAGGCTTCGCGAGAAGCAACACGACTACTGGTTGCAGCGATGTCAGGAGTGTTGCGCTGGCAATGTTCGCGTTGCGAATCGCGATGAAGAAGAGCACGTTGTTTACGCAGAACAGGGCGCCGGGAAGGAACGCCCGTTTTAGCATGGCCCTCGTCGGCGCAATTCTGGCGATCAACACGATCACCCATTGGATGGCCGCCGCACCAACCATACGACTGAAGGTTGATACAAGCGGGTAGGTGGTGACACGGGCGGAGAGCGTCGGACCGAAACTCCACGCAGTCAGCGTGATGGCAAGCGTCAGCATCCCCATCGTGTGCACTCGAGAGTTCGGCGCTCGATCCACCGACGGCGCCGCGATCGTCGCCGACGGTTTCGAGGTGCTCACGCCGTGACCCTATTCGGCCACGCCTCAACTGGCCAAGTCGATCCGAACGGCAAGGGTTTGTCGGGAGAGTGGTGTCTCATCAGGAGCGCAGCGGATCCGAGACGGCTCAGAGCCAGCCGTTGTGTCGCAGTCGCCAGCGAACGAGCAGGCCGCTTGCGGCAATGGTGAGCAACGCCAACGGATATCCGAGCCACCACTGCAACTCGGGCATGTGCTGAAAATTCATGCCCCAGACTCCCGCAATCAATGTGGGGACAGCAATGATGGCCGCCCATCCGGCCATCGCCCGCATGTCTTCGTTCTGACGCACGCCGATCTGGGCCAGGGAAGCCTGAAACGCTGATGCGAGCGTCTCTCGAACGTTCTCTTCTCGGACCCGGACCCGGAGCAGTTGGTCGCGGAGGTCGTCGAATTGGTCTTGGAACCCCGGAGTTGAGATCAACCCGTTGAATCGGCTGTGGGCAAGCCGTTCGAGTCCGCCCTCAAACGGATCGACCGCGCGGTGAAGCGCCAAGACGTGACGCTTCAGCCGGAAGATGCGCTCGGTCGCGTTGATCCGTTCCTCGGAGAACACCTGATTCTCGATCTCGTCGAGGTCGTTCTCGACACCATCCATGGCGTGCGCATATCCCACGACGATGCGTTCGAGTAATCGGTGCACGACCGCCGCGGGTCCGAGGTTCAAGACCTCGGGCTCACCCTCGAGTGCCGCTCGAACGTCGGCGAGGACCGACTGCTCGTGATGGGTGACACAGACCACGAAGGAAGGGCCTGCGAAGAACATGTACTCGCCGATGATGATCGTTTCCGCAACATCGTCATACGAAGTGGACTTAATGACTCCGAAGATGGTCCCATCGGCGAAGCTTTCGAGCTTCGGACGCTGGTGCGGCCGCATGACCTCTTCGATGGCGAGGGCATGGAGTTTGAACTCGGCCCCGAGTTCGGCGAGTTCCTCGGGTGTCGGGCTGGCAATATCTACCCACACGAATCCGGCGGTTTGGGCGCCGGCCTCGAAGGCATCCTGTAGCTTCAGGCTCGTTGATGAACGCCGTCCGGCAACGTAGAGCCCGATATCGACGATCAAGACGGTTCGCTTTCGGTCGGCATCGACTGAGAGGTTACGTGCGAATTTCGAATCTGGGTGTGACGGTTGTCCGGTGTGGCATGTGACCGCGCGAAACCGCGGGATCGGTAATCGGTTGTTCACAATCACATGCGACCATAACGCCATGGAATCCTTCCCCTCTCCAGACCCGCTGATGTCAGCAGAACTCGCACCGGGTCGCATTCTCGAATCCCTGGTCGGTGAACTCGAAGCCTTGCGTGCTGAGTCGCCTTCCGACGGCAGCCTCCTCATCGATCTTCACGGCGCACTGTTCCTCTATGAACTTGGAGGCGACCTCGGTCGGCTTCCCACGCTCGGGTTTTCCCTATCAAGCCGACGACTCCTCGAACGACGAGTGGTGCTGGCCGCTCGACGCCTCGGCCGCAGCGGAGACGACCCTGCTGTGCACGCACAGAACGTCGAGCGAGCGAACAACGCTATCATCGAATCGATTCATGTGATCGACCCAGAGCTTCGTCCGGCAATGGGCTTGGCTTCCTGACCTCGCATAACTCACGCCATGCCCATCCTGGGCCAAACTCTTCGTATGCCGGACGCGAAGGTTCTTTTCTCTGCAGTATTCATCGCGGTTGCCGCGAGCATCTCGCTGTCCGGACCGGCCCCTGCTGCATCGACGGTGGACGGCGACGTCGCTGCACGATCACCCGGTGTTGATGTCGTCGTTTTGCAGACACGAGGCACCCTTGCATCCTTCGCACCCCGTGCAGCCCTAGAGACCCGCCAGGGTCTCTACATTCTCGACTTCGGTGGTTGGGTGAAAGGAAAAGGCAGGCTCCTGCTGGCCAAGCCCGAGCCCGGCGCAGCACGAACGATGGTGTTTTCAGGCCTCGACCGCCCGCACGGCATGGCTGTAGGGGCCGACGGTTGGATCTACGTGGGCGAGGTCACGAAGATCTTCCGATTCGATCCGGCAACCCCTCAGACGACGAAGCAAACCGTTGTCACGCTCCCGGCACGGCCGGGATCATGGAAGCATCCGCTGACCCAGTTCGCGTTCAGCGCCGACGGGGGGCTTCTCGTGAATCACGGTTCACGCACGGACAACTGTGCAGGCGAAAAACGGTCCATCTGCGCTGAGGCGGAGGGCACCCGATCGAAGGTGGGCGCCGGCGTCGTGTTGCGCGCCACGTTTACGAAAGGGAAGGTCTCCGGACCTCTGACAAAATACGCATCCGGACTTCGAAACTCGATGGGCATTGCAGTGCATCCATCCGGCACCATTGTTCAGGCCGAGAATTCGCGTGACTCGATCGACCAGGCCGATCCGAATCTCAGTGATGAAGCGCTTCCGCATGACGAACTGAACGTACTGACGCCGAATGCGAATTACGGATGGCCGTACTGTTTCGACGCCCAACGCAATGCTCCTGAGTTTCGTACGTATGCATGTACATCGAAAACTGTGGCGCCCGCTGTTTTGCTTCCAGCCCACAGCGCTCCGCTCGGTATGTCGTATTGGACTCGGGCCGGGAAGTCCGAGGTCCTCGTAGTTGCGCTCCACGGCTATCGAAATACCGGACATCGTCTGGTGACGTACAACGTCGACACGAAAGGTGTTCCGTTGGGCTCGCCGACCGAGCTGGTTACGTGGGCAGGCGAGGATACCGCTGCTGACGAAATTCCCGGACCGGTGGGCGTGAGTGTCGCGGCCGATGGGTCGCTGCTCGTCGCCGACGACCGACGGGGAATGGTTCTCCGGGTCACGTCGAAGTGAGCTCGAAAACTCTGCGCGCATACAGCTTTTGCCTCGCAGGGCTTTTGGTCGTCATCACCAGCACCGGTGCCAAAGCGAGTTCGCTGCGGTTGCTGCCACCGTCGACAGCTTCTGCCGTTGTCGTTGCGGCCACGTCGAAGGGTTCGATCATCGTTCTCCCCACGATGACGGGCCCCGCAGTGAAGATGGGGGGTCCCGGCACGGTCGCCGTAAACACGCGAGGAAACATCGTCTACGCGGCACCTGAATGGGGGCGTCGAACTGGGCAACTTCTCACGCTGTCGCTCACCGGTCGGCGATTGAAAGAGTTGTCGTCGGTGCGACTTGGCGGGACCGGGGCCGTGTCGATTGCCGTCGCTCCCGACGCAAAGTCGCTGGTCGTCGCTAACTACTCAACGAGCTCGGTGAGTGTTGTCCGTCTCGATGCACGCGGCATCCCTATGGAAGTCGTCACCATTGCGACACCGACGGTTCCGTCGGCGCCTCACGCGGTTGCGTTCTTCGGCGAGAACGTTGTCCTGACGGACCTGCGAAACGACCGGCTGGAGCTGCTGTCGATCGTCGGGAAACCGCGATGGCTCGGATCGATTGCCATGCGATCCGGTGATGGGCCTCGATCGATCGCCGTGTTGAATGATCGCCAACTCGTGGTGTCCAACGAACTCGCGAACAGCGTGTCGTGTTTCGTGTCCGACAAGGGCTCCCTGATCGAGCGCGGGCGTGTCGAACTCGGGGGTGGGGCAGGAGCTCAGGCACCGAAGCCGGCAGACATCGTGGCGACTTCGGAGACATCCGGCGCTGTCGTGGTACGAGGACCCGATGAGCTGATCAGGTTCTCGGTTCGGGCCGACTGCCAACTCGAAGTGACGAAACGCGAGTTCGACGTGGTCGACTCGCCTCGGCCGCTCGTTCGTCGAGGTCCCGAAATCTGGATGGGCATCTCGACCGCCGTGATGGTATCGGCGGTTGGCGACAACTGGGGCGCCATTTCAACGCAAGATCCGGTGTACGCCATGGTCGTGGTGCGTTAGAAGTTTTGTGGTAGCAGTTAAGGGCCGCAACAGTGCGGTCTCGTATGTTCGTAGGAGCGCCCGTGGAACAACCGACTTCAGCCCGAGCCGTCGTTATCGGAGGCGGGATTGTCGGTTGCTCCACCGCCTACCATCTCGCCAAACTCGGGTGGTCCGACACGGTTCTCGTGGAACGACACAAGCTGACGTCGGGTTCGACCTTCCACGCTGCCGGCTTGGTCGGTCAACTCAGAACAAGCGCAAACATCACCCAGCTGCTGGGTGAGTCGGTCGCACTATACAAACGGTTGGAGGCAGAAACGGGCCAGGCCACCGGATGGAAGATGAACGGTGGGTTGCGGCTGGCGTGCAACAGCGAGCGCTGGAACGAGGTGAAGCGACAGGCAACGACGGCCACGAGCTTTGGTCTCGAAATGTCGCTGCTGTCGCCGAAGGAAGCACAGGACCTATGGCCACTTATGAATGTCGACGACGTGGTTGGCGCGGCCTTTCTTCCCACAGACGGTCAGGCGAGTCCGTCCGACATCACGATGGCGTTGGCCAAGGGCGCGAGGATGGCGGGCGCGACCATCCTCGAAGATACCGACGTGTTGTCGATCGAAGTCGACCGCGGTCGGGTCCGGGCCGTCCACACGTCCAAGGGTCGGATCGAATGCGACGCGGTGGTGTGCTGTGCGGGACAGTGGACCCGTACCCTGGCGGCCACCGTCGGCGTGAACGTCCCACTGGTGTCCGTCGAGCACCAATACATCATCACGACACCAATTGATGGCGTTACGCGCGATCTTCCAACGTTGCGAGACCCGGATCGGCTCACCTACTACAAGGAGGAGGTGGGTGGCCTAGTGATGGGCGGGTACGAGCCGAACCCGATTCCATGGGCAATCGACGGCATCGCCCCCGACTTCAATTTCAAACTGCTGGAGTCCAACTTCGACCACTTCGCGCAGCTTATGGAACTGGCCACGGCTCGGGTACCGGCACTGGCCAACGCAGGTATCAACCAGATGATCAACGGCCCCGAGAGCTTCACCCCGGATGGCAACTTCATTCTCGGAGAAGCCCCCGAACTACGCGGCTTCTTCGTGGGTGCAGGCTTCAATGCATTTGGCATAGCGGCGGGAGGCGGCGCGGGTATGGCCCTCGCCGAATGGGTCCATAAGGGTGTCGCGCCCTACGACCTGTGGGTCGTCGATCTTCGACGCTTCGGTCGACCGCACCACGACACCGGCTGGGTGCGGACCCGCACGCTCGAGGCCTACGCAAAGCATTACACCATGGCGTGGCCGAGCGAAGAGCACCATTCCGGTCGGCCCAGTCGGATCTCCCCGCTCTATTCGATTCTGAAGGAACAGGGTGCGTGCTTCGGCGAAAAGCTCGGTTGGGAGCGCCCGAACTGGTTTGCCTCAGCGGCTCACGGAGAAACTCCCGAAGATGTGTACACCTACGGTCGACCGAACTGGTTCAACCCTGTCGCCCGAGAACACCATGCCACGAGGAACGCGGCGGCCATTTTCGATCAGACGTCGTTTGCGAAGTTTGTCCTCAAGGGTCCCGATGCGTTGTCGTCGTTGAACTGGATCTGTGCCAACAACGTCGAACGGCCGATCGGATCGGTGATCTACACACAGATGCTCGACGACCGCGGCGGAATCCAGTGCGACCTCACGGTGTGTCGCACCGCAGAGGATGAGTTCTACATCGTCACCGGAACCGGGTTCGCCACGCATGACTTCGACTGGATCTCCCGCAACATCGCGGCCGGCGCGAACGCACAACTCGTCGATGTGACCTCCGCCTGGTCGACACTTGCGCTGATGGGCCCGAGATCGCGCGAAATACTCCAACGCGTGAGTTCAGCGGACCTGTCGAACTCGGTTTTTCCATTCGCAAGCGCACGTACCATTGGGATTGCGGGCTGTGCCGTGCGTGCGATGCGGATCACCTATGTCGGGGAGCTTGGGTGGGAGCTCCACCTCCCGGTGGAATACGCCGTCCGAGTGTTCTCCGCGATCCAAGAGGTCGGCGCTGAACTCGGTCTGGTGAACGGCGGATACCGCGCGATCGAAACGCTGCGCCTGGAGAAGGGGAATCGGGCATGGGGATCCGACATCGGGCCAGACCACACGCCCCTGGAATCGGGTTTGGGCTGGGCGGTGAAGCTTCGATCCGACGTCGACTTCCTCGGCCGCTCGGCCCTGCTTCGCCAAAGAGAAGTCGGCACGAAGAAGTTGCTGACGGGTTTCTCCGTCGCCGATCCGAGCATCGTCTTGCTCGGGCGTGAAACGATCTTTCGCAATGGTGAACGCGTCGGTTGGCTAACGAGCGCTGGCTTCGGTCATACCCTTGGCACGCCGATCGGGTACGGGTACGTGCGCAACCCGCAGGGCGTCTCGCCGGACTACGTGATGAGCGGCACCTACGAAGTGGAGGTCGCAACCCAACGAATTCCGGCGTCGGTCACACTGCAACCGTTCTACGACCCCTCGTCGAGCCGGGTAAAGGCGTAGGAAGGCGAAACGATGAGCGTCCCAACACGAGCACGAATCGTCATTATCGGTGGCGGCATTCTCGGATGCAGTATCGCGTACCACCTCACGAAGATGGGCGAGCGCGATGTCGTTCTCCTCGAAAAGCACAAACTGACCGACGGAGCAACGTGGCATGCCGCAGGACTCGTCGGGCAGCTTCGGTCGTCGCGCAACACGACACGAATGCTGGAACAGTCCGTGGAGATGTACCGCGGGCTCGAGGCCGAGACCGGCCAGGCCGTCGACTGGCACGAAACGGGCAGCCTTCGACTGGCCTGCTCCCCGGAGCGGGTCATGGAACTTCGGCGTCTTGCCACGATGGCCAAGAGCTTTGGGCTTCCGATGGAAATCATCAGCGCTCAAAAGGCGCAGGACCTCTTTCCGCTGATGAGTACCACCGACGTTCTCGCGGCGGCGTTTCTGCCGACCGACGGGTACATCGATCCGGCGTCGGTCACCCAGGCGATCGCCCGTGGCGCGCGGAACCGAGGGGCGATGATCTGCGAGGACACGCCGGTCCAATCGATGACGATCAACGGACGACGGGTGACCACCGTGCACACCGCACACGGTGATGTCATCGAATGCGAGATGGTGGTCAATGCGGCAGGTATGTGGGGAATGGAGATCGGTAGGATGGTCGGCGCCCGCGTACCGGCGGTCGCCGTGGAGCATCAGTACCTGCTGAGTGGTCCGGTGGCCGGCTACACGCCTGTCGAGTTGGGCGCGATGCCGACAATGCGAGACCCCGACCACCTCGTGTACTACAAACCGGACGGGCCGGGAATCCTGGTGGGCGGATATGAACCCGACACGATCGCCTTCGGCCACACCGGCATTCCGTCTCCGTTTCAACGCAAACTGTTCGAACCGAATTTCGATCGCTTCGCGCAACTCGCGGAGCTGGCGATCAAGCGAACTCCCTGCCTCGAAACAGCCGGAATACGTACACTTATCAATGGCCCGATACCGTACTCGGCCGACGCGGACTTCGTCATGGGTCGAGCACCCGAGCTCGACAACTTCTTCGTTTCGACCGGGTTTCTCTACGGCATCGCGGCCGGCGGTGGGGCGGGCAAGATGATGGCGGAGTGGATGCTCGACGGACGCCCCTCGCTCGACCTCTGGCCACTCGACGTGCGCCGCTTCTCGTTTCATCACACCACACAGCACTTCCTCGGACCGCGCATGGTGGAGCTCTACGGTCATCACTACAAGCTTTCGGCCCCGGGAAGCGAGAAAGTAAGCGTTCGTGGTATTCGAAAGAGCCCACTCTACGACCGGTTGCTGATGAACGGCGCGGTCTACGGGTCTCGGGGTGGCTGGGAACGACCGAACTGGTTCGCTCCCCCCGGCACGGAGGCGCTGGACCGTCCATCGTTCGCGGAACCCAATTGGTTCGGTCCCGTCGGCGACGCCCATCGCTCGTTGCGCAGTGGCGTCGGTCTCATCGATCAGAGTTCGTTCGCAAAGTTCGAAATCAGTGGGCCCGGTGCGCTTGCAGCAGTCCAACGTCTGTCGGTGGCCGACATGGACAAACCCGTGGGCACGGTCATCTACACCCAGCTGTGCAACGAACGCGGCGGCATCGAGTGCGATCTGACGATGGCTCGTACTGCTGCGGACTCCTGGTACGTCGTGACCGGAGCAGCGTTTGGCGCCCACGACATGGGCTGGATCCGAGCCAACTCGCCGTCGGACGGGTCAGTGGTCATCCGAGACCTGACCTCGTCGCGAGCCGTCATCAACCTTTGTGGACCCCGCTCGCGTGACGTCCTCGACAAGGTCAGCGAGGACGACGTGAGCAACGAAGCGTTCCGATACCTCCGATGCCGCGAAATCACCATCGGGGCCGCCCCCGTGCTGGCGTTGCGCGTCAGCTACACGGGCGAACTCGGGTGGGAACTGCACATTCCCACCGAATACTGCGCCCACGTCTATGACGTGCTCACCGAGGCCGGCAGCGAATTCGGCATCATCGATGCCGGTTACCGTTCCATCGACACGATGCGAATGGAAAAGGGGTATCTCTATTGGTCCACCGACATCACCCCGGACATCACGCCATGGGAAGCGGGCCTGGCGTGGCGGGTGGACCTGAAAAAGGGAGCCTTCATCGGG
>JANOWU010000214.1:0-19411 GCA_031418035.1 Acidimicrobiia bacterium | reverse complement strand
TTCCTGGGGGCGGGCCCTCAAAACGGGGGAACCGAGTCTTTCGATACCGTGCTTCGCCGAACGTCGCTACGGAGGCGTGATGGAAGACGAGTTGCTGATGGCCATCCCGCCGAGCTTCCTGCCGGGTGTGATCCGCGGTTTGGCAGCACTTGATCGCAACGGGCTGCGCTATCCCATTCCCCCCTACGGCGTACAGTCCGACGCCCGCGCGGGACTGGGCGCAAGCTACGGCTGACCTGGCTTCGCCGCCAACGGTGCGAGCGATACACCATCTGAAAAACGAGCGCGGTGCGCGATTTCTGGCAACATAGGGTGATTGTGATTCGCTTCGCACTCCCGCACAAAGGTCGCTGCGCAATATGAATCCAGCCGAACGAACCTCCGACGTACCCGCGATCTCGGTGCGGAACGTGTCGAAGGTGTTCGGCTCGGGGGACCGTGCCGTTCGAGCGGTTGACGACGTATCCCTCGACATCGTGGATGGCGAGTTCTTTTGTCTTCTCGGACCTTCGGGATCCGGGAAGACCACGTTGCTGCGCCTTATTGCCGGCTTCGAGATGCCGACCTCGGGAAGCGTGTTCTTGCTCGGGCGCGACGTCACGCGTCTGCCGCCGTTCGATCGCGATGTGAATACGGTCTTCCAGGATTACGCGTTGTTCCCGCATATGACGGTGCAACAAAACGTTGAGTACGGGCTCAAGGTGAAGCGCGTGGGCAAAACTGAACGCTCGCAACGAGCGAAGGAAGCGCTGGAATCGGTGCAACTGTCGCACTACGGGGATCGCAAACCACAGCAACTCTCCGGAGGGCAGCGTCAGCGAGTTGCGCTTGCGCGAGCGCTCGTGAATCGACCAAGTGTCTTGCTGCTCGATGAACCCCTTGGCGCACTCGATTTGAAGCTTCGCCAACAGATGCAGGTCGAGTTGAAGGCCATCCAAAACGCTGTCGGCATCACCTTCGTGTTCGTCACGCACGATCAAGAGGAAGCGCTGACGATGAGCGACCGAATCGCCGTGTTCAACAACGGCAAGATCGAACAGGTCGGGTCGCCGGTCGAGGTGTACGAACGTCCGCGAACCCCGTTTGTCGCCGGGTTCGTCGGTACATCGAACGTTGTCGACGCGAGCGCCGCGCCCCACTTTGTCGGCAAGGCAGGAACGTTCACGATTCGTCCGGAAAAGATCCGTGTACATACCTCTGGTCTCGAGAACGCCCCGGTCAACGCTGTTACGGCGACCATCGAGCACGTTGAGTACCTTGGCGCCTTCACTCGATATCGCATGTCGAGCGTTCTCGGCATGGTCACGGCGGTTACCCAAAACACCGCAACCGGCGATCCGGAGATGCTCGGCATGGTCGGCCGCGTCGTGGCAATCAGTGCCGATCCCAGCAGCGTTATCGAGATCAGTTCGTAACAAGCACTATGCGTTTACCACCGAACCACCACACTGAGGAGAGAACATGAGAAGAAGAAAATCAATAGCTGCGGTAGCACTGTGTGCAGCAGCAATTCTGACCCTGGCCGGTTGCAGCAAGAGCGACAGTTCGTCGACCGACGCAGCAACCGAAGCAGCCGCGACTGAGGCAGCCGCGACGGAAGCCGCGGCAACCGAGGCCATGGCATCGGAGGCGAGTGCGACTGAAGCGATGGACTCCGAGGCTGCCGCAACAGAAGCGGCCGACACTGCGGCGGCATCGAATGAAGCCGCGGCCGGGGGTATCGCTGCACCCGACGTGCCCATGGCTACGGAGGTAGGGGCTGGCGAAGGCAAGCTCAACCTGATCGCCTGGCCCGGCTACACCGAAAAGGCATGGGTCGATCCGTTCACCACCGAATCGGGCTGCAAGGTCAACGTGAAGACCGCCGGAACCTCCGACGAGATGGTTCAGCTGATCAAGACCGGCGAGTACGACGGCATTTCGGCGTCGGGCGACGCGTCGCTACGACTGATCGCCGCCGGCGACGTTGCTCCGGTGAACACCGACTTGGTGTCGAATTACGCCGACGTGTACGACGCCCTCAAGAACAAGCCGTGGAACTCCGTTGGCGGCAAGTCCTACGGCGTGCCCCACGGACGTGGCGCAAACCTGTTGATGTACCGGACTGACAAGATCAGCCCGGCACCAGATTCGTGGTCGCTCGTGTTCGACCCGGCCTCGACGGCCAAGGGATCAGTGACGGCCTACGACTCACCGATCTACATCGCCGACGCCGCCGTCTATCTGATGGCCACCAAGCCGGAGCTCGGCATCAAGAATCCGTATGCACTCGACGGCACCCAGTTGGCCGCAGCAAAGGAACTCTTGGTTGCCCAGAAGCCTTTGGTGAGCGAGTACTGGTCGGACTACCTCAAGCAGATGGCTGGGTTCAAGGCCGGTTCGATGACCGCGGGCACCACGTGGCAGGTCGTTGCCAACGCAGCGAAGGGCGAGAAGACGCCCGTCGAAGTGGTGTTGCCCAAAGAAGGCTCGACGGGATGGTCCGATACCTGGATGATCGCATCAAAGGCCGCGAACCCGAACTGCATGTACCTCTGGATGAACTACATCATCTCGCCTGCCGGCAACGCCGCGGCAACGGAGTTCTTCGGCGAGGCCCCGTCGAATCCGAAGGCGTGTGAGCTCACTGCGGCGAAGGATCACTGCACGACCTTCCATGCCGGCGACGAGGACTACTTCTCGAAGATCTGGTACTGGACGACGCCCGTGAAGGAGTGCTTGGACGGTCGAGGCCCCAAGTGCACCGACTATGCCGAGTGGACGAAAGTCTGGACGGAGATCAAGGGTTAGTGACGTCGATTGGGGTGGGGTGGCAAAACCCCACCCCGATTCGGTTTTTGCTTAAGGCTTCGTTTTGATAGGTGTACAAAGAACATGAGAGCAATATCGCGCTGGCTTACGCGTCACAAACGGGTTCAGCTGGGATTGCTACTCGGCGCGCCTATCACTTGGCTCGGCGTCGTGTACCTCGGCAGCATCGCTGCACTCTTGCTCACCAGCTTCTACGGCCTTGACTCCTTCACGTTCTCTGTCGTCAAGAAGTTCCAACTCTCGAACTATCAGGAACTGCTGAAGTGGGCTCCCTATGGGCGCATCACGCTTCGCACCATACTGGTGGCGCTGTCCGTCACCGTCATTGATCTCGCCCTTGCGATTCCGATTGCCTTCTACATTGTGAAGGTGGCTTCGAAGCGAATGCGCCGAATCCTCATCATCGCCGTCACCGTTCCGCTCTGGGCGAGCTACCTGGTGAAGGCCTACGCGTGGCGAATCCTCCTCGACCCCGCGGGCGGCCTCGTAAAGAACGTGTTTGGTTCGTCACCCAAGTTGGGAATGGTCACGGTCATTATTACGCTCGCGTACCTTTGGTTGCCCTACGCGATTCTTCCCGTTGTCGCAGGCTTCGATCGACTGCCGAACTCGCTGTTGGAGGCGTCGTCTGATCTTGGTGCAAAGGCCGGCCAAACGTTTCGCGCGATCGCTATTCCGGTCTTGCTGCCGGCACTGCTTGCGGCCACGATCTTCACGTTCTCACTCAGCCTCGGCGATTACATCGCCGTAGGCATCGTCGGTGGAACCACGCAGATGATCGGCAACGTGATTTACTCCAACTTCGGAGTGAACAATGTGCCGCTCGCCTCGGCATATGCGGTCGCGCCGATGCTTATCATGATCGGCTATCTCCTCATCGTGCGGCGAACCGGCGCACTCGACAACCTCTGAGATCAACGGCCGTGTACCTTTCGCCCCTCGCTCGCAAAGTCCTCGGCGTACTTAGTACCGCCGTCGTTGCCTTTCTGTTTCTTCCCATCGGCTACGTGGCGCTTCTGGCATTCAACAAGTCGAGGGGCCTTACCTTCACCGGATTCTCGACCAGATGGTGGACCTTTGCATGGCGCGACAAGTCGGTGTCGAGTGAGATTCGCGAAGCATTGACCGGTTCGCTGAAGACGGCACTTCTGGCGACGCTGATCTCACTCGTCCTCGGTACTTTGGCCGCATTCGCCGTCCAGCGCTTTGAGTTCTTCGGTCGACAGACGATCAGCTTCTTCGTGATCTTGCCGATAGCGCTTCCCGGCATCATCACCGGCATCGCCCTCAACGCGGGCTTTCGTCAGGTGCTTCAGATAAAGCTCGGCTTTCTCACCCTCGTCGTCGCGCACGCCACCTTCTGCATCGTCGTGGTGTTCAACAACGTCGTCGCTCGTTTGCGTCGACTACCCGGGAATCTCGAGGAAGCGTCGGCCGACCTCGGCGCCAACACGTTCCAAACGTTTTTCTACGTCACGTTTCCGCTGTTGCGTTCGGCGCTCTTCGCCGGTGCTCTGCTCGCGTTTGCGCTGAGCTTCGATGAGATCGTCGTGACCACATTTACCTCCGGTGCGGGCTTTCGAACCCTGCCGCAGTTCATCTTGGCGAACTATGCGCGGCCGAACAACGCTCCGGTGGTCAACGTCGTCGCCGTGACCGTCCTGCTGGCGTCGATCATCCCCGCATATATTGCGCAACGGCTGTCCGGCGACGATTAGCGCACCGCGATGGCGGGGCGAGCGAGCGGGTAGCGTTCACCTGTGCCACTTGTTCTCGGTATTGATTCATCTACGCAATCCGTAAAGGTCGAGGTCCGAGACCTCGACACCGGTGCCGTGATCGGAGTTGGAAGGGGTCTTCATCCGGCCACAACGCCTCCTCGATCGGAGCAGCCGCCGAGCACCTGGTGGGCAGCATTGGTCGACGCGGTTCATGCGGCGTTCTCAGGCGGACCGGGTTGTGCCGAGCCGCATATGCGTGCGCAGGTCGTGGCCATGGCCGTCGGCGGACAACAGCACGGCATGGTCGTGATGGATTCGTCGTACGAGGTGATTCGACCCGCCAAGTTGTGGAACGACACAGAATCGGCGCCTCAGGCCGCAGCGATGGTCGACAAGATCGGGGCGCGGAGTTGGGCCGACACCACCGGCAGCGTACCCGTCGCTGCATTCACCATCACGAAGCTGGCCTGGTTGGCCGAGAACGAACCGGAACACTTCGAACGGGTGCAATACGTCCTGTTGCCCCATGACTGGTTGACGTTTCGATTGACCGGCCAATTGACCACTGATCGAGGCGATGCCTCGGGCACCGGATACTGGTCTCCGGCCACCCAAACATGGTCCACGGGTCTCCTGAACCTTATCGACGGCGGTCGTGATTGGACGATGTGCCTCCCAAAGATATGTGAACCTACGGAAGCAGCGGGCACTCTTCTTGGTTGGGTCGCCGAGGAGCTCGGGCTTCCCGCGAACGTGATCGTCGGTCCCGGCAGCGGGGACAACATGGCCGCAGCACTCGGTATCGGCCTGAAACCCGGCGACGTCGCCCTTTCGCTCGGAACCAGCGGAACGGTGTACGCCGTGTCCTCGTCGCCGACCGCCGACGAATCGGGGTGCGTCGCCGGGTTCGCTGATGCGTCCGGTAACTATTTGCCCCTCGTGTGCACACTCAACGCCACCAAGGTGTCGGACTTCGCCATGCGAATGCTCGGTGTTTCATCCGAAGAGTTCAATGACCTGGTGCTGAGCGTCCCCCTTGGCGCCGGCGGTCTGACCCTGCTCCCGTACCTCGACGGGGAACGGACGCCCAATCGCCCCGACGCAACCGGGACATTAGTAGGTGTACGTTCGAATACATCGAGGGCGGAGTTCGCGCGAGCGAGTGTCGAAGGAGTCGTCTGCGGGCTCCTGGACGGTCTCGACGCGCTGGCCGAGGCGGGCGTCAACACGAACGGTCGCCTCTACATCCTCGGCGGGGGAGCGAAGTCCTCTGCGTACAGACAAACGGTGGCGGATCTTGCGAAACGAGCAATTGTGGTTCCCGCTTCGGAGGAACACGTGGCGACGGGAGCCGCAGTGCAAGCCGCCGCCGTGTTCCGTGGACTCGGCCCGGAATCGTTGTCGACCATCGCGGCGTCGTGGGGTCTTGGCACTGGCGTTGAGGTGTCGCCGATGGCGACACCTGACGAGGCCGACGCCGTCCGAGCGCGTTACGCTGCGGTCCGCGGCTGAGGGGTCCGGCACGCGGTAGGCGTTCTACGGTCGGTTATTCGGTCGGGCGTATCTCGAAACGGTCGGCGTCTTCGGCGAGTTGGTCGCTGTCGCCAGACCGCGCGGTGCGAACATCGGTCACTCGTGCCATGGGCGGACCCTGTCGAGCCCAATTCAAAAGTTCGTCGACTCGATCTCGTGTACCCGCAACGACGGCCTCGACGCGGCCATCGCGGCGATTGCGCACCCACCCGGTAACACCAATCTCCGAGGCGCGTTGTTGCATCGATTGGCGGAACCCGACGTCTTGGACGCGGCCCGACACGAAAAGGTGTTGCACCGTCTTTCGCGCATTCGTCCCACTGCGACGGAGTCGACCGGGCTGTCGACGCGTCACACTGGCCAGGGCTTCGTCGAATACCGGCCAGTACAGGTCGGGGTCCGATGTGGCCGCCGAATGGTCCAACGCAACCATATGTACACTTGCATTTGGAATCGATGCGGCGAGCTGGCGCTGACGCGTCGGACCCACGACGGTGTCGGACGTCGTGATCACCACGGCCACCGGTATCGAGAGTTCCGCGAGCCAACCTTCGGATCGAAAGTGACCAAGTGCATGGCCCGCTTCCGCGACAAGCGTCGCATTGTGAAGCTTCGTCTGTGACTCCATCCACTCAGCGAGCTCCTCGGTCTCGCCGCCTCCGACCGCTCGCAGACGACCCGGCATCCGGTCGCGGAGGAACTTCGGCAACGTGTTCAGCGCTTTCACCGTGTTCCCGAGCACACCGTCGAAGATCAGCCGATCAGCTCGGGTTTCGGCAAAAACGGCCGCCGTGGAGCACAGCACAAGCCCAGCGCAGCGCTCCGGGCGACGATGCGCGATGAGCTGAGCAATCGTTCCACCCATCGAATAGCCCACCGCAATGTACTGATCCCAGCCAAGCGCATCGGCCACCGCAATGACGTCGTCGGCACAGTCCTCGAGCGTGAACGTCGTCGGGCGCAGACCCAGCCCGTGGCCGCGTTGATCGAACGCCGCGAAACTGTGCCGTTCACCGATCCGCTCGTACAGACCAAAGAAGTTCAGATCCGCAGTCATGGTCCAGCCATGGATGAGTAGCAATGGCGGGCAACGTCGGGCCTTGCGCTTATCAGCAGGCCCCTCGTGAACGCGTACGGTGACTGTTCCTCGACCGGGTATCGCCAGCTCACGGGCCGGGGGAAGCGGCGGCGCAACAATGTCTCGACGCTTTCGCGTGGGTCGGGAGGGCCTCACCCCGACATTTTCGTCGAAAAGTGACACCGACTGGAGCAATGGGGTCGCTCGGTGAATGAAATCCGTCCCTATGGCGCCTTTCACTGATGTGGCGTACGTACCGCGTGCGTCGCATGGGTGCTTGACTGACTCTGTGCGTTCCGAAGGCGGAAACGATCGCGCCGGGGTTCCGGGCGAGGAAGCGTCGCAAAGCTTCGCGGCCTTCGTTATCGGGCAACTTCCCTCCGACCTCCAGGCAGCCCCTCGCGACGTCGCTCGCCGACTCGACGCCCAAACCGTGAAGCCCGAAAGTTTGACCATGCAGCACTCCAACAGCGAAAGGTGGACTTCGAGATGGAGCACATAGATCCGATGGACATGGAGCAGTTTGAAGAAGAGGAGGCTTCAGCTCGCCGAGGGCCGAGCCGACGTGGATCGCTGGCCAGGCTCAGCGTCGGCGCCGTCGTTGGCGCACTGGCGACTGGCGCGTTCTTTGTGGTCCGCGACGGAGGCCTGTACGCACCAGCCGCGCAGAAGGTGAAGACGGCAAAGCCGACGAAACCGTACCTGCTCAAGTTCGCGTCGGTGCCCGATGACACCTGTCTTCAGTTTGCTGCGTCGTATCGGGACCAGCCCGCTCCGGACGCCGAGGCCTACGTTCCAAAACTCTACAAACGCGGCGACGCCGACGTGCTCTCGGTGGTTGTCAGTCAATTCGGCGGCGGAGGGCCCGAGGCGATTGTCGCAGACACGGTCGATGTCAACGGACGCCGAGGTTTCTACGCAAACTCGGGACTCGGCACGACGCTGTCGTGGAAACAGGGGCGCACGTCCGTCATGATGAATGCCCGCGGGGTGAACCGCGACGAGTTGATTGCGATCGCACGGTCGGTGATTCTCACGTTCGACGAGAATGGGGCACGAGTGTCTTCGATCAATGCCCCCGGTTTCACAACGGAGCAGGCGGACGCATCGGGTCTTCGGGGCTTTGGCACTCTTGCATACGGCGCATGCGACGCGAACGCGGGTCGGGGCAAATCGATCTATTTGGCTACCGGTCCAAAATCGAGCATGGAGTTGAGCTTTGGCGGGTTCGCGGGCCCGAAGGTAAAAGAGACGCCGCTCACGATCACTCGAAATGGGTCGGAGGTGAAAGCTCGACGGCTGGAGGTTTCCTATGACGACAGCGACGCAAACGTAATGCGGTCCATCACGTGGGTTGAGAACGACGTCGCGGTGATGGTCGGATTCGGAAATCTGGGATTCGACTCGGTACTCAGGAGCATCGACGGGCTCACCGAAGCAAGCGCTGATGAGTACGAGGCACTCGCCAAAACCGCGAAACGTCCGCAAGTCCCACGGCCAGTCATGCTGGGCGAGCCAGCGCTGACAGAGTCGAGATCCATCGGCACGTTCAAGCTGGGAACAGGGGAGGGGCGGGTCATGTCATCGACGCAAGAAGACAAGATCTGCATCAGCCTCGAATATTCGTCGGGCGGAAGTGGAGGCAACTGTGTTGGTGCAGAGCGGGAACCGAGGTTCGCACAGGCAGGAGGCGACGGGTCGAACGTGATTGCGAGCGCAGTGGTTTCCGCCTCGGTCGAAACGGCGATCGCCACGCTCCCGGGTGGCAAGATGGTCGCCATTCCTTCGTTTCAAGACGACCGAGTACCCGGGCTTCGGGTCTTCGTACTCGCCCGGGGTAAGGACGACCCGGTCCCAACCAAGATTTCCTTCAAGGATGCGTCGGGCAAAGTCGTACGTGAACAGACGTCTTCCGATGGCCTCAACTCAGCAATTGCTGCGGTGCCGAACACGGTCGTTGCGGTTCCGGTTCAGCCAACCCTTGCCTCGCCAAGTCCTGTATCTACGATCGTTCCTTAGGTGGTGTGGCGGCGCAGTCGGCGGCTTGGCTCGACGGTGGGTGTTCGCCACATCGTGATCGGAGCATTTGCGGGAGTGATTGCTGTGGTCGGCGCACGTGCATTCGTTCTACCTTCGGTGACGCAGCCGACGCGCGCCGCTGCGCCCTATCTTTTGAAACCGGCTGGCCCGATCGAAGGTCTCTGTCGCTACTTCACGACGTTGCCCGTAGACGACGAGCGATCCTTCGGGGGTCGGCCCTCTCCGATCGTGATGCGCCGCGGCGAGTCGTACGTCGCGGTGTCGGTGAACGACGAGTCTGGGTTCGCCGAGCCGGTGGTGGCTGAGTCGGCCGACATCAACGCCACACGAGGATTGCTCACCGCCGTCAACGGCTATCGGACCCTGAAGTGGCGAATCGGACGATATCAACTCGAAGCCTATGGCATTGCTTCGCAAGCGGAACTGCTGGCGGTTGCTCGATCAGTACGCATATCTTTCGACGAGAACGGCACCCACTTTACGTCCGTCGAGCCGGGCGACTTTCATCCCGATGGGAGTCTTGGTGTGAATCAATATGCGTACGGAACGATCGTGTACGACGATTGCCGTCGAACAAATCGACCAAGCTCGAAATCGCCACCGGTTCGAACAATCACGCTCGCGACAGGCCCGAAGCTCACCGGCGTAGAAATCGACTTTGCGGTGGCGTTCGGGAAGACCGCAGTACCCCAACCACCCTCGCTCGTGACGGTGGAGCGATACGGAAAGTCGCTCCGCGTGCGTCAGAGGGCGGCGACGGACCGGGGTCAAACAACTCGCTTTCTTACCTGGGTCGAGCGGGGAGCTCAGGTCAGCGTCGTTACGACCGGATTCTCCGAGGACTTCGTCCTCGATTTCATACGTAAACTTACTACTGCATCTCTCGCCGACTATCGGAAGATGCGCACAAGCTAGGTGGCTTGATGCCGGTGGTTCCCGCACTCCAACTCGGCTGTCCGTTCACTCCAACTCCAACTCCAACTGGGCTGTCTCTGCACTCCAACTTGGCCATGCCTGTGGACGACCCCTCGAGTTGGAGTTGGAGTTGGAGTGGATCAGGCCCGGAGTTGGAGTTGGTTAGGCCGGACGGTACGCCTTTGCGGCGGCAGAGCTGTACGTCGGCATGAGCACGCGGATGGCGTTTCGGTAGGACCCATCGACGTTGAAGATGGTGGTGCGGGCGTCGGCCAAGCGCACCGCCGACGAATAGTCGACGGGCGACGCCAATCCGGCGGGATCGACCACGCCGATCTCGCGTGACGCCGCCACGAGCCCGGCATGGGACAGGTCGCCGCGTGCCACAGCCCGCTCGAGAACTGCTTCGAACACTTTGGCCTGCAGCCATCCGTAGGTGAGACCGACGTCGGGATTCTCGGTCCAATACCGGTTGTTGGAGGCGATGAGTTCGTTGGCGAGCTGCCCCATGCCTGGAACGGTTGGGTCGCCCCACGCAGTGCCGTCGGCGACGACCCAGGCACCTTGTTCGAAGAGCGGACCGGTTTGGGGTGAGATGATCCGGTCACTGAAGCTCGCGCCCATGATGATCCAACGGGGAGAGAATCCGATCGCTCGACCGGTGATCACAGCAGCTGCCGTTTGCTGCGGCGTCGTCGTGAGGAACACGGCGGCACAGCCGGCGGCTTTCATTGCCGTAAGGGCCGGCGCAACATTGGTGTCGACCGGTCCGACGTTGGTGATCGGCCCCTGTGTGAACCCAAGCTTGGAGTGCGCGAATCGAATTCCTTCGCTGCCGGCGTCGCCGTAACTTGTCGCGACCGAAAGTCCACATACGGTTGCCTTGGGGTTGCCCGTCGTTTCGAGGAAGTAGCTGATTCCGTTTATGGCCTGAACCTGGTAGCTGTTCGCGATCGGAAGAAGGTTCGGCGCTTTTGCCCACCGAGCTTCCTGCGACGCGGCCCCGGCAAGGAGCTGCAAGTTGCGCAAGGTCGGATCGACCGCCTCCACGTTGGGGGTGCCGAGAATGGACATGTACCCAACCACGCTGTTTTGTGTCTCGTTCAGCTTCGCCAGAGTTTGCGCTGGGTCATAGTTCGTGTCCGAGAGCACCAACTCGATTTTGTACCGGCCCGCGATTCCACCCTTCTTGTTGATGGCAGCGACCCGAGCCTCCATGCCGGCGAACAGCGCCTTGCCAATCTGTCCCCACGTGGGGTTGGTGGTCGTCGTCAGTACGCCGACTCGGATGGTTGTTCCGTTGAAGCCCGACGTTGCCGTCATCGATGGTGCAGCAGTCGCGACGGGAGCGGTTGACGAGTCGAGCGTCCATACCCATGACTTCTTTGCGTTCTGCAGACAGGAAACCGACGAACCGTCGTTTCGGACTTTCGTCGTTCGTCGTTGGGCCCGCGTGCATGGCGTGTCGACGCGCGGACGCGGAGGCGGCGTTTTCGTGGTGGTTGTCTTCCTCGGCCGAGTGGTCTTGAGAGGTCTTGTCGCCGATGTGGTGGTCGATTCGACGGCGACGGCGACGTCGGCGACGCCAGGAGCCGGGGCCGCGGTTGGCTCGACTGGAGTTGGCGTTGGAGTTGGCGTTGGAGTTGGCGTTGGCGTTGGAGTTGGCCGGGGCTTGGGCACTTGCGGTGCGGGCACGGGGACGGGGACCGGAACAGGAACGGGAACGGGAACGGTGACCGTGACAACGACTGGCGCCGGTGCGGGTTTCGGACGTGGTGGCGGCGCGGAAGGAGCGGCAGGAGCGACAGGAGCAACCGGCGCGGCAGGGGACGGCGTGGGTGATCCCGTTGAGGTCGGTGCGAGCGTCGCCGGCGCGGTTGTCGCGGGTGTCGGTGCCGTGGTTGCTGGTGCCGTGGTCGTCGACGCAGCAGCGATCAGGTCGGCTTCGACAGTGAGCTCGGGGACGTCACTCCCGACGGCGCGACTGTCCGCCGCCGTGAACTCGCGAGCGGTACCGCCGGAGCAACCGGCCAGCACAACAATCGACGCCGCCAACAACGAACCGACACGTTGTTTGATCATGACTGACCTGCGAACTTCACACTCAGCTTGGCTGGCCCAAGGCGCTTGGTCTGCACTTTCGGGAGAACCCACGTGCGGACCCCGTCCTTGTCGAGCGCCAGATCTGCGCAGCCGTCGCCGTTTCGATCGCCAACGGCCACTTGAGCTTGAAGGATCCCGGTCTCGTCGACGAGTATCCCCGGCTCCTCGTTGCTGTTCGGGTCCGGCCAATTCGAAAGGTAGAAGACTCGACCGGACCGAGGCTGGTACAGCGCAAGGGTCGCCCGTTCACCGCAAAAGAAGTTGGCGACGCGGATTGCGTCGGTGCTGTTGCCGACTCGATACTCCGTACTCATACCATTGGCAAACGTCACGTTGACCCCAGTTGCGGTTCGGGCTGTCTTCTCCACGCACTGCGCGTTGGTCTCTACTGAGCACTTCGGCAGCTCCGGAACCGGAAGCTGTGCAAGGCCGGAGTCGCGTGTCGTAGAGATCGTGATGAGTGTTGCCGCCACGGCCGCGGCTGCGGCGATTCCGCCACCGATCTTCCATCGATTGCTCTGCGGCTTCGACGGCGCGGCAGCGTTGAGCGTCGATTGCTTCGTGCGCCTACGAAACGTTGCCGTGCCGTCGACGGGAGGTGTCGATGCGCTCGGCGCGCTCGGCTTGGTCAGCGCGATGCCGGGAAGGTTCGTGAAGGCGGCGCTTCGCGTGAGGGCGGGCGCCGGTCGATAGCTGTCGGGCACGGCCTCGACAAGCGCGTCGCTGAACTCTCGGACGCTGCCCCACCGTTGCGCTCGATCCCGGGTGAAGGCTTTGTGGATTGCGACGTCGAGCGCCGGGTTCCCGCAGTCGAGTGGCTGTGCCGAGCCGCGGTCGGCGGCTCGAAGCACGGCCAACGGTGTCGCGCCGGAGAACGGGGGACGCCCGGCGATTGCCTCGTAGGCCACAACCCCGAGGGCGTAGAGATCTGACTGCACGCTCGGTTCGACGCCGTCGGCCAGATCGGGGTCGAGGTATCCGGCGGTGCCGATAGCAACGTCAGTGCGGGTCAAGTTCGTGTGCGCCGGGTTCGTAGATATGCCGAAGTCGGCGAGGAGGGGGACGTCGTTCCCCGTGAACAAGATGTTCGACGACTTCACATCGCGGTGGAGGATTCCACGCTCATGCGCTGCTCCGAGGGCGTCGGCAATCGGTCCGAGAACGGCCACTGCCTCGATGGGCGGCAACGACCCCTTCGCCGCCAGGCGTTGGGCAAGACTCCCATTGGCGGCGTAGGGCAGGACGAGTGCAATGCCGTCGCCATCGGCAATCACTTCCAGGATCGGCATGGCGTTGGGGTGACTCAGCTCGCTCATGGTGACGGCTTCTCGCCGGAGACGCTCGTGATCGGCATGATCGGCCAACACGTGGACGCGCTTGATCGCGACGTTGCGTACGGGAAGCTCCAACGAGGTGGCGAGGTAGACGGAGGCCATCGTGCCCCGCCCTAACAATCGCTCAAGACGGTACGTCCCGATGTGGTCCTCATTGCGTGTCACGTGCTGTATCGCCTTTTTTGCCGCTGCCCGGGCGGTCCCGGGCTCACCCCTGGTCTTCGGCAACACCGGTGACGAGATTGAGGCTGCTCGTGGCAGAAACCCGGTTAGAGCCGTGCGTACCAGCGTTGAGCTTCGCGAGCTCGTCGATCCAGCTGTTCGACGGTGGCTTCACCGATCCGGACAATGCCGACAGCCTTGTTGAGCTGGGAGTTGACGGTGCGGTGCTCCAGCGCCGCGGCGCGTGCGATGTCGCGGGCCAGCTCGGCATTGCGCACTCGAAGGACCTCCTTTTGCTCATAGCGGTTCATTGCCGCAAAGCCGGGCAGACCTAGGCCGACGTTGGCCGGTTGACGGGGCAGGGGAGGGACCAGTGTCGTCACATCGAGGACGAGGTCATCCATCGCAACGCCGGTGTCGTGCGAGGCGGGTTCGCGTTCATCGTCGTCGAATTGGTCATCGAACACGCCGCTCAACCCGGCGATCGGGTGGGGCCCATCTGCGACGACGGCGGAAAGTGCCGCGAACAACGACAGCTGTTCAGGCTCAAGGTGATCGGACGGCTTGTCGAATTCCGATCCGTCGTCGACGAGAGGCCCGTCGAGCGCGTCGCCCGCGTCGTCGGACGGCTTACGAAGCGAGTGACGCCGCGAGTCCGCGATCTGGTGCGCATAGGTTCGCAGCCGTGGGTCGTCGGGAATGAACATGAAGGCCTTTTGACGGCCCCGGGGTGTCGCTGACCACCGAACCAACCGGCCGACGGCTTGCCGGAAGAACAGCTCCGTGGTTGTGGTCGTCGCAAAGACCCCGATTTGCAGTCGCGCGATGTCGACGCCCTCGGACACCATGCGAACCGCCACGATCCACGGTTCGTCGGAGAGCGCGAATTTCGCAATCTTCGAGGACGCCTCTGGGTCGTCGGAGAGCACCACGACCGGTGCGACCCGGAGCCGGACCCGCATCACGTTGGCGATCGAGCGTGCGTGCTCCTGGTCTGTGGCGATCACGAGTCCGCCGGCGCGCGGGTTGCGCTGACGAAGAATTTCGAGTTGTTCGTGGGCCTGACGAAGGACGTCGGGCATCCAGTCTCCGTCGGGAGACAGCGCGGTTCGGAGACGTTGTGCCGCTCGGGTCCGTTCCAGAGGATCGTCGAACGACGCAGCGTTCATGGTGCCGTCAGGGGCGACCCACTCCATGAATCCATTGATCCTCGGGAAGTACGCTGGCCGGACGACTCCACCGTCGCGAAGCGCTTCGGCGTATCCGTATTCGTAGTCGGCGACGGCCTCTTCGAGGGTGTATCGCAAAAACGGAATAGGTCTGGTGTCGGAACGAAACGGTGTGCCCGACAGGGAAAGCCGCTTCGCCGCGCCGTCGAATCCCTTGCGCACGGAGTCGCCCCATGCCCGCTCATCGCCGGCGTGATGAATCTCGTCGAGAATCACGAACGCTCCGGTGCTCGCCTTCTTCAACGCTGCGGCACTGGTCGCAACTTGTTGATACGTCGTGACGATTCCGTGCATGTCGGCTGGCAGTTTTCCCGCGCTCTGCGACCAGTCCGGGTCGATGTGCAAACCGAATCGGGCCGCGGCATTTGCCCACTGCGTCTTGAGGTGCGCGGTGGGTGCGACGACCACGAGTTGCTGTTTCGCGTTTGTCGACATCGATCGAAGGGCGGCAACCAAGGCAAAGGTCGTTTTGCCCGCGCCTGGCGTCGCCACCGCAAGAAAGTCGGGTCGTTCGTGGGCCTCGAACTTTTCGAGGGCCGCCTTTTGCCACACTCGTAGGCGGACGCGGCCGCTAGGAGTCGTCGGGGGCATTGGAGCGGAACCGGACATAGGAGCCATCGAGTGTGCCACGATCGCTCACCGACGTGGAACGTGGTACCGGACCGAGTGGGCGCGGCGCGCCGTGTGGTACTACGCCGAGGCGACGATGGTCTGGCGAAACAGCGCCTCGCGGTAGTAGCGAAGTTCGGTGATCGACTCGCGAATGTCGTCGAGGGCCCGGTGGCCCCCCGACTTCGAGGGAGCTGCCTTGATCGCCTCGGGGTACCAGCGACGCCCAAGTTCTTTGATCGTCGAGACGTCGATCGAGCGATAGTGGAGATAGTTTTCGACTTCGGGCATCCACTGGGCCAGGAAACGTCGATCGGTGCCGATCGAATTTCCACACAGCGGCACGGTGCGCGGTTCAGCGATGTGTTTCTTCAGGAATGCCATGGTCTGAACGGTGGCCTCCTGCAAGGTGACCTCGGAGAGTGCGATCGCATCCAGGAGACCACTGCGCGTGTGCATGTTGATGACGACGTCGTCCATGTGGGTCAGGTCCTGCGGCGTTGCGGTGAGGACCAGGTCGGGGCCCTCCTCAACGATGACGAGGTTGTCATCGGTGATGATCGTCGCAATCTCGACGATCACGTGCCTCGACGGATCGAGCCCGGTCATTTCTAGGTCCATCCACGCAAGCATCATCTGACACTACCTGAGGGTCTCAGCCCCGAAAATGAGTCGCCCGGCTCTATCCGAGGGTGAAACGTCGGGCCTGAGCACCCGAATCGCTACGATGCAACGATGCGTCGCCGTGGTCTTTCATGAGTTCGCCCGAGAGCATGAGCCCACGAGATTTGACCGTCGACGTTGCCATCATGCGACTCGACGATGACCTCGAACTGCCAGCCCGGGCGCGTCGTGGTGACGCAGGTACCGATCTTGTGTCACGCATCGACTGCACGGTCCGAGCCGCCGGGGGTCGCGAGCTGGTGCCGACGGGCATTGCGATCGCGATTCCTGAAGGTTTCGGTGGATTCGTGCTTCCGCGCAGTGGACTGGCAACGAAACACGGTCTCACCGTGCTGAACGGGCCGGGGCTCATCGACGCCGGGTACCGAGGCGAAGTCCTCGTTGCGCTGGTGAACACCGATCCCCACCTTGACTACCAGGTGCGACGGGGCGAACGAATTGCGCAGCTGCTGGTCCTGCCAGTTCCGGTGATCAACTGGGTTGTGTGCGACGCCCTTCCCCAAACCCTGGGAGACGCCCACGACGCGCGTGGCAGTGCCGGACACGGGAGCAGCGGCCGATGAACCCGACGTCCGGGGCATTTGCGGACTACGGGTTCGACCACGTGGATCCCGCTCGACTTCGTGCGGGGCATTCGTTGAAATGGCTCAAACACGACCCCGACGTTCTCCCGGCGTGGATCGCAGACATGGACTTTGCGCTTGCTCCGCCTATTCGCGCCGCACTCGACGAGTTCAATGCATGCGGTGTGCATGGCTATCTCGACCATCGGATCACCGATGTGTTTCTCGAGGCATTCTGCGAACGAACGAATCGACAGTACGGCGTCGACTTTCAGCCGAGTCGCATCAAACTATGTACAGATATCGTTCAGGCTTTCTACGCGGCAGTGGTTGCGTTCACTTCGCCCTCCGACGCCGTGCTGCTTCTCACTCCGCTATATCCACCATTCTCGGCCTCAGTTTCGCTGAACGGGCGTCGAATCATCGACCATCGAATGAAACCCGATGCGGCTGGCGTTTGGCGGTTCGATCCCGAAGAACTACGTGCACAGATTATTGCCGAAAGACCTCGGATATTCATGTTGTGCAGTCCCCACAATCCCGTCGGTCGACTGTGGGAACGGTCAGAGCTCGAGTGTCTGGCTGCTCTTGCGGTCGAGTTCGACATGCTCGTGATAGCCGACGAGATCCATTCCGACCTTGTGCTCTCAGGCAAGCCGATGATCGCGTTCTCGAGCCTTCGCCACGACGTGGCCGAACGCACGGTGACCGTCACGTCGGCGAACAAGGCATTCAACCTGGCGGGCTTGAAGGTCGCCCAGATCTGCTTCGGCAACGAATCGCTTCTCGAACGCTTCGAACTCGCTCTGCCCGGCAAGTTGCTCGGAGCAGTCCCCTCAGTGGGATTGCTCGCATCTACGGTTGCGTATCGAAGCGGGCAGCCATGGTTGGATGCTGTGTGCACATATATTCGTGGGAACGTTCAGGCGTTTGCGGAGGCCATGGCTCTACGGGTTCCGTCGGTTCGGGTGGTCTCACCCGACGCGACCTATCTGAGCTGGTTGGACTTCTCCGAAGTTCCAGGCGTTCTTCCTGCATACGGGTCCGGTGCTGTTTCGGTAGGGGAGCGGTTGTTGCGGGAGGGGCGCGTAGCCTTCAACGAGGGGCAGACATTCGGCGACGGTCTCGAAGCCTTTTCTCGGGTGAACCTTGCGACATCGCAATCGATTGTCCTGCAAATCGTCGACCGAGTCAGCGAGTGGGTCGACGCCCAGTCTGGGTAATCACGGACCCGGCTACGTTGTGGCCAGCGTGTTCCTGCCTGGCAACCAGATCGCCGTGCCATCTCGAGGCGAGGTGACGGCGTCGGCCATTCCTCGGTACGCGTGGAGCGCGACAAGCGCAGCCGCTGCAGCGTCGAGTCCGTCGTGTGACCACGAGTCAAGGCTGGGATCGTCGACGCCGGCGGCCCGAAGGAGTCGAACCCGCTCCTGCAGACCAGCACGGGAGGTCTTCTTCGGAGGGCGAGATCCGAGGAGCGTTGCGTAGACCGCGTGCGGATAGGTCTCGAGTGCGCGAAACCCTGCGGCCTGCACTCGGTCATGGATCGCCTGAGCGACGGCCATCCAACCGGTCAGGGGATGGGGACCCGTGGCGAAGCTGACCCAGATCTTGCGCTGACGCCCCAACTCGATTTCGCATCCACGGGCGAGCCGGAATTTTTCGGAGAGGTTAGTTTCGTCGACGTACGCAGCGACACTTGGACCGGCCGGGCCGTCGATAGCGACCACGGCGTTTTCTGCCAGACCGGCAAGTTGTGCGTCGAAGTTGGCCAGATCAGCGGCCGCTACGACGCTTGCGTTCGTGACTTCACCTCCGATGCCGAGAGCGACGACATGGAGGCGTTTCGCGCCAACGTCGACGCCGACGGCGGCAGGGCTAGCTTGTTTGGGATATAAGTGCACGCAGGATTTCGGGTCGAAGTTGGGCAAGCCCCATCGCTCCCAGGCCGAGGGCCGCCGTGTGGAAAGCCTTGAGGTCGAAGCTCGCGCCGAGCGACCTCTGTGCATCTTCGCGGGCGCCGAGCCACTCTCGCTCGCCGATTGTGTAGCTGATTGCTTGCCCCGGCCAACCCAGGTACCGGTCGATCTCGCAGCGCATGTCGAAGCCTTGCCCGAGGTAGTGCCGAGCGTACGCGAACGCAGAGTCACCGCCCCATGGCGCTCCGGCTGCAGCAGGGGCGTCGAACGGAACTCCGATGTTGAGCTCCTCGCCACAGTGCATGCCGATATCCACCACGACCCGAACCGCGCGAAGAAGCTGCTCTCTGAGCCAGCCCAGTACGTACTCGGGCGTCTTGAGGAGACCCAGGTCATGGCAAAGACGTTCTGCGTATACGGCCCATCCCTCGCCGTGTCCGGAGTTGAAGTAGAGACGTTGGAAACGTGAGAGTCGGCTGCTCGCCGCCATCGATGCCGTTACTTGAAGATGATGCCCCGGCACGCCCTCGTGGTGCGCGACGGTCAGCTCGCTCCAACGAGGAAATGACGTGTGGTTTCTCATCGGGTAGCAGTACCGACCCGGTCGGGTCCAGTCTTCACTTGGTGGTGTGTAGTGCTGCGCCGGAGAGCCTCCGCTCGGAGTAAATCTCACTTCGATGTGCCGTGCCCGGGGGTCGATGTCGAAGTGC
>JANOWU010000213.1:0-5631 GCA_031418035.1 Acidimicrobiia bacterium | reverse complement strand
ACAAGCCGAACAAGAAGCAGTACGACCCGCGGCAGTGGCTGCGCGCCGGTGAGACGAGCTTCTCGGCACGGCTGAAGCAGGCCTTCGAAGAGCTCAACAACGTTGGGACGCTCACCGCTCCCTGAGTGTTGCTCGCTCCTCGCGGAGGTTCGAAGACCCGTGCCCTGCGCTCGGGTCTTTTCGCGCTCCGTCCCGGTGATGTGACGGTTGACACCAGTGTTGCTGATCTATATGGTGATTTGAACGGTCATTTGATCGTTCAAATTGGAGGGCAATGGACGAACTGGCAGACCGCACAACCTTCTCGATCGCCGCGCGCCAGGAGCGGTTCGCTCACGCTGCGCCCACGATCGAAGACGTGGCGCGCCACGCCCAGGTCAGCCGCCAGACCGTCTCCAATACGTTGAACGCGCCGGATCGTGTGCGCCACGAGACGCTGGAGCGGGTTCGCGACGCCATCAACGTCCTGGGTTATCGAGCAAATCGCAACGCCCGAAACCTCCGTACCCGGACCTCACGGGCGATCGCGTATCGGATTCCGCCGCTCGGCGGGCATCTGAACTCGGTCATGGACACGTTCCTGCATGAGCTGACCGAGGCGGTCGAGTCGATCGGATGCCACGTGCTCCTCTTTGCCTCGAAGGAAGACGAGGAAGAGCTGGCCACCTATTGGGAGCTATCCGCCCAGTCCGCCGCCGACGGCATCGTCTTTGCCGGAACAGGACGTAACGACCCCCGGGCGGCCCTGCTCAAAGAACGCGGGATGCCGTTTGTCAGCTTCGGGAGAACCTGGGGCATTGAGGAGCATTCCTGGGTCGATGTCGACGGCCGCGCAGGCACGACGCTGGCCATCACCCACCTCCTCGCCCGAGGCCATCGACGCTTTGCCTGGCTCGGAACGACCGACGATTCCCCCGTCAACGACGAACGTGAACTGGGAGTGCGCGAAACGCTTCGACACGCCGGAGTTCCCGAGGCCGATTTGCACGTGCTTCGACTCAAGAACGACTCCGAAAGCGATCGGATCGCCGTTGGCGGTCTCCTCGACTCACCGGAGGCTCCCACCGCCTTCGTGTCGATGTCGGATCTTCAGGCGCTCACGGTTCTCGGGGAACTTGAGGCTCGTAGCCTCGCACCCGGTCGCGACGCCGCCGTCATCGGTTTCGACGACTCGCCGGTGGCCGCTTACGCCGCGGGTGGTCTCAGCACCGTTCGTCAGCCGATCACCCGTGTTGCGCGCGAGATCGCGCGATTACTCGCCAGCCAACTGGCTGATCCCTCTGCCCCTTACGAGGGGATCCTTCTCGAGCCCGAACTCGTCGTACGCCGCACGAGCTGAATTCTTCCCGACCCACGAAACACCGAACACCAGAGACACGAGCACGCAGTTCAGTACACCGCAACGGTTACATGACCGCACGACCAAGGAGATCCCGTGAACCACTCATCCAGAAATCGATCCATTCGAGCACTCGCCATCACCGCCGCAGCCGCAGTGGCGCTGGCACCAGTTGCGGCTGGGGCCGCAACGAAGAAGACCGCGAAGAAAGCAGTGAAGGCGGCAACTCTCAAGGGGACCAAACTGTCCGTGTACGGGTGGACAAGTTCCCCCGAAGAAGACGCAGCCTTAAGTGGGCTTATCACAGAGTTCAACACGAAGACCGGAGCGAAGGCGGAGTTCCAACCGCAGAAGGAATACGACGCCGCCCTCCAGGCTGCGCTGGCGTCGGGCGCTGGCCCCGACGTCTTCTACGTTGACTCCTTCAAGTTGCCCGACCTCCTCAAAGCGGGCGCATTGGCTCCGGTCCCCAACGGGGCGCTAACCAACCAGGATGACATCTATCCGTCGTTGCGTAGCGTCTTCACGTCACCGGATGGGAAACTCGTATGTCCACCTAAGGACTTCTCGACTCTTGCGCTTGTGTACAACAAGGACATGCTTGCCGCGAAGGGGGTTACGCCACCCACCAACTGGGATGAGCTCAAGGCCGCCGCAATCAAGCTCACTGGCGACGGTGTCGTTGGCCTCTCGATGGGCTTTGAATACCCTCGGGTCGGTGTCTTCATGTTCCAGGCCGGTGGTGCGATGACCGACGACAAGGTCACCAAGATGACGGTGAACTCACCGGAGAACAAAGCAGCGTTCGCGCTCCTGGGTGACCTCTACAAGGCGAAGGCGCTGCAGGCGCCCGATGAAATCGGAGCAGGCTGGGGCGGCGAGGCGATGGGCAAAGGGAAGGCGGCGATGGTCATCGAAGGCAACTGGATCGTCAGCTACCTCAAGAAGGATTTCCCAGGGATCAAGGCTGGTTACGCCGAGTTGCCCGCCGGTCCGAAGGGGAAGGGCACCTTTGCCTTCACCGTTTGCTACGGCGTGAACAAGAACTCGAAAAACCAGGCCGCAGCCTGGAAACTCGTTGATTCACTTACGAGTCCAGACGGTTCGCTCAAGTGGACGAACGCGTTCAACGTGATGCCCGCCCATGCATCGGTTGCCGACAAATGGCTCGCCCCGCGTCCGGAACTGAAGGCGTTCGTCAATGGTGCACCGTACGCCCGCAAGTTCCAGTTCGTCCCAGGCTTCGGCGACGTGCAGGGTGAGTTCAACAAAGGACTGAAGGCCGTCTTCAGCGGGGAGAAGTCTTTCGAGGACTACGCCGCAAACGTCGACAAGGCCGGCAACAGCGTCTTGAAGTAACAGTTCCCTTTTGTGAGAGAAGAGGGTGGGTCGACGGTGAAAGCCGTCGACCCGAACTCTTCAGCGATACGTAGCGCTCCGTAGATCTGTCTGGAAGGACGTCATGGCTTCACCGATATCAGCGCCCGGGGTACCCGACACCCGGAGAGGGCGACGCAATCGTGCTCGGGGCCCGCAGCTTTTTGCCCACGACACCGCTACTGGGTGGATGTTCGTAGCCCCGTTCGTCATCGGCTTGCTCATCTTCACCGTCATTCCGATTTTTGCTGCGCTGTGGGTGAGCTTTACCGACTGGAGTGGCATAACGCCGCCCCAGCGAGCCCAGTGGATCGGACTGGACAACTACAAGACTCTTGTTGTCGAAGATTCGCTGCGCCGCTCGGACTTCGCGCTGTCGCTTCGGAACAACTTTTACTATGTGCTTTTTGTAGTTCCGATCCAAACGATGCTGGCGCGCGGCCACGCGCTCGTCGTGCACCACAAGTTAATTAATGGGCGAAGCTTCTTTCGGCTCGCATTCTTCTTCCCATCGATCACCAGCTCGATCGCGGTATCGCTCATCTTCAAGTTCATTTTCCAAGTCGACGGTCTCGCCAACCGAATCTTCCCGGGTCCGAAGGTCAACTGGTTCGGGAACTCTCGTGGCACCTTTCATAACATCCTCGGTGTCGTCGGCGTCGACCACCCCCCGGGTTTCCTGAAACACAACTTCTTCGGCCTTCCCCTCTGGGACTGGGTGGCCGGCCCGAGCGTTGCGATGTCGGCCATTATGGGCAGCGTCATCTGGACGACGAGCGGAACGTTGATGCTCATCTTCCTCGGTGGCCTGCAAAACGTTCCCGAGGCCCTCGAAGAGGCAGCAACGTTGGACGGAGCTTCGGGTTGGAAGCGTCTTCGCTATGTCACGATCCCGATGTTGCGTCCACAGGTTTTCTTGGTCTTGTTGCTTGGCCTCGTGGGTACGTGGCAAGTGTTCGACCAAATCTTCGCGATGAGTTTCGGTGGGCCGGACAAGTCCACAATCACACCTGCCTTCTGGGTCTACTTCCAGTCCTTTCGCAACGGCCAGGCCGGTCTGGGCGCAGCGTTGGCCGTGCTCCTCTGCGCACTCATCGCCTTATTCACCCTGGTACAACGCCGCCTCATCAGCGATAAGGCGGTCGACTGATGACCACGACTATGCCCGCACGAGCCACCGACAGGGTGGCCAGCGAGTGGGATCGACAACGCAAACGCGAACGGGTACGACGCCGAGTACTGAAGGTGTTCCTATACGCGATCTTGGTTGTGGCCGCCCTGGCCTATCTCACGCCGTTCTTTCTCTCGGCGGTGAGCATGTTCAAGACCGACAGTGACATCTCCAAGTACCCGGTCAAGTTCTCCTTCACCAGATCTCTGGGGAGTCCGAGTCTCGAGGGTGTGCGCGGTCTGCGAAAAGATGGCGTGAACTTTCCTCGATGGATGCTCAACTCCGTCTACGTGACGACGGTCGTCGTTCTTGGCCGGCTCGTCATCGCGTCGACTGCGGGGTATGCGCTCTCCCGGATGAAGTTCCCCGGGCAACGTTTGATCTTTTCGATCATGGTCCTCCTTATGGGCATCCCCGGGATCGTGTTGATCATTCCGCAGTTCATCGTGATGAAGCAGCTCGGCATCTTGAACCGGTACTGGGGAATCATCATCCCGTTGCTCATCGACACCGCGGACATCTTGGTCATGAAGCAGTTCATGGAACAGATTCCGAAGGAAATGGAGGAGTCCGCGGCTATCGACGGAGCCAGTCGCTTCCAGACGTTTCGCACCATCATTTTGCCGATGGCTGCGCCTGGGCTGTTGACCCTGGTCATATTGCGGACGAATGGCGTGTGGAACGAGTTCATGAAAGTTCTCATTGCGACTCCCGCTGCGCCGCAACTGCGGACGCTTCCCGTTGGATTGTCATCGCTTGACGGTCAATTCGGTAGTTCGCCGCCCTGGGCCACAATGCTGGCCGGTGCTCTGCTCACGACGATTCCCATGGCAATTATGTTCTTTGTGTTCCAGAAACACTTTCGCCAGGGACTTGCCTCGGGAGCCGTGAAAGGCTGATGGTTTGTTCCGGCTTCTCAGATATCGAAGCGAACTCCTATGACCTCCTCCGTTGACCGCTCGTCAGGCTCGGCCCCTGAACTCTTGAGGACTGGTGCGTCGACACTTGAAGTCCTGGCCCCCGCCGATACCAGCACGTTGGTCCGCGGCGCCACCGTTGCGCTGTCGACCACGAGTGGGTTGGTCTTTCCCGGGGCGCTCCTCGGAATTTTCCATCGCGACGAACGACTCATAAGCAAACTTAGGGTCACGGTCGATGGGCTGGAGCCACCGCTTCTGGCCGCAAACCGCACCGGTGCATCTTCCGAGCGAATCGCGTCACTCGCGTCCCTCGATGAGTATCGCAATGGTCAAGCCCTTCTGGTGCGACGTCGCAGCGTCAGCTCGTCGAGCGTGAGGGAGGACTTGGAACTCCGTTCGTTTCATTCGACGCGCACGGTCGAAGTCAACATCGAACTGGCGTGTGACGGTGCGAGTGTCCTCGCTCTCAAAGGCGGTCATGTGCCGGCCGGCTCTCTGGCCTGGACCGTAGAGGCTCAGGGTCGGCGGGCGACGTCGTGGCGCGGCCCTGCGGCGTTCGCACTGGTCATGGTCGACGAATCAGCGACGCTTCATGTCTCGCCACACGATGCCACTTCCCTGTCCATTTCGTGGAAACCAACGGTGGAGGTCGGACAGGTCTGGACCGGGGAATGGTCCGTCACGGCGTTCTCCGTCGCGGAGCAGGTTGAGGTTCGCCCGCCATTTCGATTTTCGTCGTTTCGAACAAGCGGCGACGACTATCGCTGGGAGAAGGCGACCGCGTCGGCAGCCGCGGACCTTGAAGCTCTGGTCATCGACCTTCC
>JANOWU010000212.1:0-7082 GCA_031418035.1 Acidimicrobiia bacterium | reverse complement strand
CCTTTCCTCCCACCCCCCGCTCCTTTTTCGCGGGGTTGTTGCTGGGTCGCGGTCATTTACCCCCCACAAAAAACTTCCGGTACACCCACCAACCCCCCGTCGAGTGAAGTAGCGGTCTACGCGCCCGCCGACCGCCCCCGGGCGCGCCGCGGACCTGGCGCGCCGCCAACCCGCGCCCGGCCGCTGCGGGCCCGCGGGATCGAAGCGTCAGGCGCCGATGCGGATCAGCTTCTTGTTGACGAATTCGTCGGCGCCCCAGCGGCCGAGTTCGCGACCCGAACCGGACCGCTTCACGCCACCGAAGGGCAGCTCGGGACTATCGGCGCCGACGATGTTCACATAGACCATTCCCGCTTGGATGGCGTCGGCCACGCGTGCCGCCTGGTCCGGGTCGGTGGTGAACACGTAGGAGCCGAGCCCGAAGGGTGTGTCGTTGGCCAGTTCGATCGCCTCGGCCTCGCTGGTGACCCTGTGGATCGTGGCGACGGGTCCGAACAGTTCCTCGTTGTAGGACGGGTTGGTGGGCGCCATGTTGGTGAGCACACCGGGAGGGAAGAACGCGCCCGATCGCTGACCCGCCGACACGAACCGTGCGCCACCGGCAACGGCCGCGTCGACTTGTGCACTGAGCCGGTCGGCTGCGGCGAGCGACGAAAGCGGGCCGATCGTGGTGTCGGGATCGGTCGGGTTGCCGACCTTTGTTGCCAACACTGCAGCGGTGAACTTTTCGACGAACTTGTCGTAGAGCTTGTCAATCACGATGAATCTCTTGGCGGCATTGCAGGCCTGGCCACAGTTGTCGACCCGGGCGAGTACTGCGGAACTCACGGTTGCGTCGAGATCGTCGGTCGACAACAAGATGAAGGGGTCGGACCCTCCCAACTCGAGCACCACCTTCTTGAGGTGACGTCCTGCGATCTCGGCGACGGCAGCGCCGGCGCGCTCGGATCCCGTCAGCGACACACCCTGCAGGATCGGGTTGGCGATGATGTCGGCCACCTGGTCATTCGTTGCGTAGATGTTCGTGTAGGCGCCGACCGGGAAGCCGGCGTCGAGGTAGATCTGTTCGATCGCCGCCGCAGACTCCGGACACTGCGGTGCGTGCTTGAGGAGGACGGGGTTCCCGATGATGAGATTGGGGCCGGCAAACCGGGCGACCTGGTAGTACGGGAAGTTCCACGGCATGATCCCGAGCAGTACGCCGAGCGAGGTCTTGCGCACGATGGCCGACCCCTCGCCGCCCATCAGGGTGATCGGTTCGTCGGCGAGGAACTGTTCCGCATTGTCGGCGTAGTAGTCGTAAATCGCGGCGCTGAAGTTGATCTCCCCGAGCGCGTCGCCGATTGGTTTGCCCATCTCTCGGGCGATGATCGCGGCGAGGGCGTCTTGGCGCTCGACGTGGAGTGCGGCGACCCGGGAGATCAGCGCGGCGCGTTCAGCAACCGAGGTGCTCCGGGACCAGGTTCGGTGCGTTTCGCCAGCCTTCTCGATAGCCGCGACCAACGCGTCGTCGGCAATCGTCGGGTACACCTTCACGGTTTCACCGGTGGCAGGGTTCACCACTGCGTAGGTACTCATAACAGTTCTCACCTTCTGGACCACAGGTCCAACAGACACTCAGTGATCACCTTACCGCCGGGAAGTTTCTTCTGGGACGCTCGCCCGTATCCGCGACCACTGGTCACCGGGCCAGTGAGCCAGTGAGCAAGGGAGCCAGTGAGCAAGGGAGCCAGGGAGCAAGGAGCCAGTGAGCCAGTGTGCAAGGAACTCGTGTGCTGCGTTGCATCAGCGCAACGCAGCACACCACCAGAACACCGGTTCAGGCAAAAACGGTGCGGCCGATCCACTCTGCGATGAGCGCCGGCTTGTCGACCCCTTCGATCTCCACGGTCATCGCTCGGGTCTGATCGACGGCGTTGCCCTTGAGCTCTACGGCCACGGTCGATGCGGTCGCGCGCACCCGTGAGCCGGATGGGACGGGGTTAATGAATCGCACCTTATTGAGGCCGTAGTTGACGCCCATGAGGATGCCGTCGAGCTTGGTGAAGTCTGACGGGATGCTCGTCGAGAGGTGCACCAGCATGCTGAGGGTGAGGAAGCCGTGGGCAATCGTTCCGCCGAACGGTGTCTGCGCGGCGCGAACGGGATCGAGGTGAATGAACTGATGATCGAGGGTCGCGTCAGCGAAGGCGTTGATGCGTTCCTGAGTCAGTTCGAACCACTCGCCGGCGACCGGCTCCTTGCCGATCAGGCTCTGCAGTTGTTCGTAGGCGGCTTGTGCGTTGGCGCTCATTGGTGCTCCGTTTCGAAGGCGTTGTCGTGATGTTTGAAGTGTGAGGATAGCCAAACCCGAGGATGGCGCCAGTCAGGACTGTGCCATGTCGTCGAGGACGCCCCGCAGTGCATCGATCGAAGTGCGTGGGTTCACGACACAGATGCGAAAGCATGTGGCCGAGCGCCATGTTGTCGGCACGATGAGGGCGACGCCGTCGCGTGCTCTGCTCGTTGACCATGCGTGATACTCGGCGTCGGTCCATCCGACGCGTGTGAAGAGGACAACGGACAGTTGCGGATCGAGCAACAACTCGAACTCTGGTCGTATGTGTACTTCCTTCGCGAACTCCCGGGCGGTAGCAAGCGTCGTCTCGACAGCGTCTCGATAGCCTGCGACCCCGTAGGTGGCGAGCGAAAACCACAGTGGTAATCCTCGGGCCCGACGTGACAGATGGTAGGCGTAGTCTGCCGGGTTCCACTCACCCCGGTCGATCGCATCGAGGTATTCTCCGTGTTGCGCGTGCGCCTCCGCCGCGATCTTCGGATCGCGGTACACGAGGGCTGAACAGTCATACGGTGCGAAGAGCCACTTGTGAGGGTCGATGCTGAAGCTGTCGGCGAGTTCGATCCCATCGAACTCCGCGAGCGCCGATGGTGCACAGAGCGCGGCAAGGCCGTACGCGCCATCAATATGTAGCCATACGTTGTTGGGACAACAAACTTCAGCGATCGACCGCAGATCGTCAACCGCTCCAGCGTTGGTGCTCCCACCGTTCGCAACGACGGCGAACACACCATCATTTTCATCAATCGCTCGCTCGACGTCTGGGCCATGCATACGGCCGCGCTCGTCGGCCGGCACGGTCACGACGTCGACGTCCATCACCCGTGCCGCAGCCCGGATCGATGCGTGCGACTCGGCGGTGGCGATGATTTGCCAGCGCGATGGACGTGTCCTGCCCTTCTCCGCGGCAAAACGAGCGGCCACGAGGGCGGAGAGATTCGCCGACGATCCACCGGACACGAAGCATCCGCCTGCGTCTTCGGGAAAGCCTGCGAGGTCGGCAAGCCAGCCCAACGCTTGGTTCTCCGCGGCAATCGCGCCGGCACCGGATTCCCAGTGTCCGGCGAAGATCGAGGATGCACTGACGACGAGATCGAACAACGTCGCAGCCGGCGACGGTGCTGTTGGCACATACGCCAACGCCAGTGGGTCATCGAGTGGTCGAGTCGCTGGCATGAGCACGTCTCGAAAGATCCGCAATGCTTCGTGGCCGCCGATACCCAGCTCCGACACAGCGCCTCGGAGGTGTTCATCGAGTTCGGCCGCCGGCCGAGCTCCCCAATGCGGATCCTTCGCAACTTTGAGACGCTCGATCGCGTATCCGATGACGGAGTGCGCCAGCAGTTCGGTCGAAGCATCCCACTCGTGCATATCTGTCGTCCTCTGGGGTCTTGCGAATTCGCGTGGGTCAAAACGGATGGTTGAACGACCCACGGATGATCCATTGTGTCAGCATTGATGCATGAACTCGTCCCTTCGAACGGCTCGCCTCGTGCTGACGCCTCTCGAGGTGAACGATGCCGACGAAATGGTTGGAGTCCTCGCCGACGTTGCGCTGTACAGGTTCACGGGCGGTGAGCCCCCAACCGTCGAGCAGCTCACTCGGCGCTATCAACGCCAGGTCGCCGGCTCACTGGATCCCGGGGAGCAGTGGCACAACTGGATCGTCCGCCTCGGTTCGACGAATGTTGCGATCGGCACCGTACAGGCGACAGTCACGCAGGGTCGCGCCGATATTGCGTGGCTCATCGGGGTTGCTTGGCAGAACCAGGGCTACGCAAGCGAGGCGGCAAGTAGTATGTGTACATGGTTACGCGGGCAGGGGGTTTTCGACCTCGCCGCCCACATACATCCCGATCACGAGATGTCAGGTCGTGTGGCCATAGCCGTCGGTCTGCGTCGTACTCCTGTGATCGACGCCGAAGGGGAGTGTGTCTGGTCGTCGGTCGGTGTTCGCGACGCCTAGGAACCCGATGAGTTGGCGAGACGACGCCGAATTTCGGCCGCCCGTTCACCCGACGTCGTACACGTGGTCCCGTCGAGGAACAGGTCTCTCATCTTGAACGCGAGGACCGCGCGTTGCGTCGTCGTACGTGGCACGAGGTCATGGAGTTCTGGCACCGTGCGCAGGAAATGCTCCGCGTCGCGAGCGGCCTGGTGCTGCAGCCGATCGGTCTCCGCCGGATAGCTGAACTCCCAACGATTTGCACTCGCCGCGATTGCGGTCTTCTCGGGATCGTGTTGCGTGTCGAGGGTGATGCCGACGCCGACAAAGATTCGACAGTCGTAGGTCCGACATGTTTGCGGTCGATCCGTATAGATGGAACACGTCATGTCGACGAGCATGGGGCAGTGTCCGTGCTCGTTGTAGCCCATCACGACGTGCCCCGGGGGAGCCATCGGCGCAGGAAATAGCAGTTCCTTCGGAATGCGACGAAGTGTCGCCGTTTCGTTCGGCCCGATGCCGATGAACTGTGAGGAGGTGCAACATCCCGTGCACGTTCCGCAGGGCACGTCCGTGGTGGCGACACCGGCGAGGGCAGCGTCCACGGAAAGCGCCCATGACCCGTAGCCCCCGGCAGCCACGCGTTCGGGCATCTTTCCTGCTTCCCTAACGGGTCGGGTCGGTGAGATAGTTCCCGGCATCGAGGCTGACGACGGCCTCGGTCGGATCGAACGTGACGCCCAGTGGATCGCCACCGGAGTCGAGAACCTCGAGTTGCTGTTTCCACATTCGACGCACCATCGACACGCCGCGATCGCTCGACGCGAGGTGTTCCTCGGAGTGGCGCGTGATAGCGCCCTGCCCGACCTGTGCTTCGTAATCGCCGGGGAAACGCTGGTGTTCTTCGTCGCTGAGATCGAACCACGTCTTCGCGCCGGCATACACCGGGAGTCCTTGCACCGCTTGGTCCTTGGGCTTGCGAACCATCGCGTAGACCTTGGTGTGGGTTTCGTCGATCGGTACCGCCCAGGACATGTTGTTGGTCTTCCCGGTATACGCCAACGTGGGCGTGGGGATGACGCGGATCGTGGGAAAGCGAACTTCGGTGACGCGATGGAGGTGGCGTCCATCGGAGAGGTCTCGGTCCGCGGTGGCCTTGATCCCTCGCTCGGTGAGTTGCCAATCGATCTCCGGCCAACTCTGTAGGTCGGGGTGGAACTGCGGCCCGCTGATCGCGTTGTGCAGAATGAAAATATGGTACGGGTCCATAGCATTTTCGTGCGTTTGGAACCAGTTGCACGGCGCCACGACGGGTCCGCCGAACGCGAAGTGGTCGATGATGACGATTTCTTCGGAATCGGCGAGACCTTCGAAGATGTCGTAGCGCGGGAACACCGGCTTCTTCGCGGGCGGTCCCAGATAGGCAAAGATCAACCCGTTGTATTCGACGACGGGGAACCACGGCTGGCGGTAGTTCGCCTTGTTGCGACCGCGGTCGGGCTCACAGGGTTGGTCTCGACACTCGCCCTGGACGTCGAACAGCCATCCGTGATAGCAGCAGCGGATTCCAGCCTCTTCGACCTTGCCGTAGAGGAGCGTGGTGCCGCGATGACAGCAGCGGGGTGTGACCAGGCCCACTCGGCCTGCGAGGTCGCGAAACAGCACGAGAGCTTCGCCGAGCAATCGCACTTCTTTCGGAAGATCCGTGGCCTCTTCGCTTCGGGCGAAGGGGTGCCAGTAGCGGCGCAGCAGCTCGCCCGCGCGTGTCCCCGGGCCGACGTCGGCATAGTCGCGGTCATGTGTCGGATTGTGGTCTCGTCCGTAGCCGGTTCCCGAATCCAGTTCTGTCATCAACGTCATCTTGTCACAACGGCGTCGCTCCTTCATAGCGGTCGATGCACGTGCCGCCGAGAAGCATTAGTACGTAGGCGTACGGTATCTGCGTGGTTGGGGATCTGTATTTCGTATACCGAGTCTCAGCTGGTGGGATGCCATCCAGGGGGAGGGTCCTCGCCGGTGAGGCCGTCGATTGCCTCCCGGAGGAGGTCAGCATGGCCGGTGTGTCGGCCGTACTCCTCGATGAGGTCACACACGAGCCTGCGCAGACTTGCGTGACGCCCGTCGGGCCACGCGACATGCACGAGTTGGTCGAGGCCGCCATTGGCCAGCGCCACGGCTAGGCGTGTCCCTGAGCGCTCGACTGCATCGGCCCAGAGCGAGTAGAGCGCATGTGGTGTGTCGTTCTTCGCCGAGGTGAACGGCCAGTCTTCGTCGTCATCCCAGGGCGCCGCTTCCCACGGCGCTCCCGGCGATTCACCTTTGAGCTTCATGGCGAAGGTGTAGTCCTCGACAAACGCAAGGTGCTTGAGAAGGCCTCCGAGCGTGAGCGTCGAAGCACCGATGCGGACCTGGAGTTGATCCGCAGACAGACCATCGGCCTTCCATCGGAAGGTGGTGCGAAGTCGGTGGAGAGCGCCGAGGAGATGGTCGACTTCCGTTCCCGCCGCGGGGGGCTCCCAGGGGCACTCGTTCTCGTCCATGGCACAGTGTAACCACCCGTCGCTACGACTTCGGCGGATCACTATGCTACGTGTACATATGTATCTGCTTTTGCGGTTTTCGTAGTGTCGTCGACCTAGTCCGAACTACCCGGATTTTTCCAGACGATTCTTTCGGTCGGCCCGAAAACTGATGCTCCTATCGTTGTCAAGCGGCTTTTTGGGTGCTCAGCCAGGTTTGGTAGCGGGTGGCTAGGGCAGTGTTGTGGGTGAGTCCGCGTTCGAGGCGTGAGAGTCGAAT
>JANOWU010000211.1:0-9822 GCA_031418035.1 Acidimicrobiia bacterium | reverse complement strand
GGAAAGGATCAAGATGAGTCCCCGATCCAGGACGATCATAAGCACGCGTTCTATCTCCCAATTGCTGGCACACCGGGGTTTCTCGACGGAGTGGCGTTGTGGGTACCCGGAGGTCTCACAGAGGCCCAAGTCGACGAGCTTGGTTCAATCAGAGACGATCTGCGTTTTCCACAGATCCGCACGGCCACGCCATACCTCTCCTTCGCGGGACTGGGCACAACTTCAGCCCTCGACGCGTTCACAACGTCGCAGTCTTGGGAGACCCTCACGCCGTGGGCGCCCGCTCGACATCTCCGAAACGACAACCGGTTCCTGCGCTCTCTTGTTGCCCATGTGTCTCGCGACCTCGTCGATGCCGGTCATCCCGAGCCCGCGTCTGTAGTGCTCAGGGCTGAGGCGCATCCGCATCCCCTTGCGTTTCGTCGGCATCGGTTTCGAGAACGCTTGGCCGATGCGCGGCGGGCCTTTCACCTGCAGGTGACCTTCTCAGAGCCGGTGTCCGGGCCGATCAGTATCGGGGCGCTAAGCCACTTCGGTCTCGGCCACTTCGTCCCAAAGCAGTCCGAGGATTGAGAATCTCCGAAGACGAGATGACGGTCAGCTGCCGACTCGTCGACGAGTGCATCGAATCAACCCCGTGTGCCTCGGACCGCGTCGGCAAGAGGCACTGAGCGCCGAGATCGCCGCCTGCGACAAACCTGGCTGAACGACCAGAAAGACGCTTCACGACGATTTATGAGCATCTGTCGACAGATCCCCGCAAAAGAAATCCGCTACAGGACGAGAAGCATGTACGAGCGGCCACCCGTGACCAAGTCATCGAACATGCGTGCGGACGAACGAACGTTCGCATAGCATCGATGGAATGCGAGCGATGGCCAGAACCAAGCAGGAAATCCCGCTCAGCAAGCGAGTCGGCCAGCTGACCCTCGATCACCTCGGAGCACCACTGTCCGACGTCACGTTTTGCGTGATCGATATCGAGACAACGGGGGCGTCGCCCAACACCTGCGCAATCACCGAGATCGCCGCTGCGAAATTCCAGGGCGGACGGTGCATCGGCGAGTTTCAGACCCTGATCAACCCGGGAGTGGCGATACCGCCGCAGATCACCTTTCTCACCGGCATCACCACTTCCATGGTGCTGCCTGCACCCCGCGTCGAACGAGTCCTGGGATCACTCGTCGAGTTCGTTCGCGACGCCGTCATCGTCGGGCACAACGTCCGATTCGATCTCGGATTTCTGAATCGAGCGCTTCGCCTGCACGATTGGCCCGCGTTCACGAATCGTGTCGTGGACACCGTTGGTCTCGCCCGGCGGCTCGTGCGCGAAGAAGTATCCAACTGCAAGCTCGGCACGCTCGCCCAGCACTTCGGACTCACGAACCAACCCACGCACCGCGCCCTCGACGACGTTCGGGCGACGGCGGACCTCCTTCACCTCCTGCTTGAACGCGCCTCGGGATTCGGCGTCCTCGGACTCGACGATCTGCTGGAGCTCCCGGCGATCAATCGTCACCCGCAGGCCCACAAGCTGCACCTGACCAACGGCCTGCCCCGGTCCCCCGGCGTCTATATCTTCCGTGATATCTCCGGGACTGTCCTCTACGTCGGGAAGGCGACGAATCTGCGTGCCCGTGTGCGTTCGTACTTTTCGTCGGAGGATCGTCGAAAGATCCAACCGATGCTTCGCGTGCTCCACCGAATCGACCATGTCCGCTGCGCCACCGCGATGGAAGCGGCAGTGCTCGAGACCCGTCTCATCCAACGCGAGATGCCTCGCTTCAACCGTCAGGCGAAGATGTGGTCGGCGTATCGATACGTCCGGGTCATCGGATCCGGGGCTCAGGCCAAGATTGCCGTCACGGCCACGCCCGGCGGTGTGTCGAGCGCACGCTACCTCGGGCCTTTCTCGTCGACCCATGCGGCCCGGCTGGCATCGTTGGCGCTGCGCGAGGCCGCGACGAACTTCGGCCCGAACTGGGTCAACGCACTGGATCACCAACCTGAGCAGCTCTTCGAAACGCTCGCCGTCAACATGCGCACGCTGGCCGAGGACGAGCGATTCGAAGAAGCGGCGCTCGTGCGCGACCGCGCCGGTATCCTGGCCAGGGGCGTGGACCGCCAACGCAAGGCGCAGCGATTGCGCTCGACGGGCTGGATGACGATCTCGCTACCGACGCCGGACAGGGCGGGTGACCGCTTCGGACGCGATGGCTGTCGGGAGGTGCACGAGATACGTTTTGTCGACGGACGGGTCCGATTCGGCGAAGGGAAGCCCGACACGATCGCCCACGTCGATCTGGCCGAGCCGGTCCCGACCCACTTGATCGACGAGCTGGCCGTGGTGGTCCGATGGCTCGAAACGACCGGCACGAAGGCCCGCATAAACCATGCTGACCACGGCCTGGCGTTTCCCTCCGCGCCCATGGTCCGCTTCGACGAGCGGCGCCAGGCCGCCCCGGCTACTCAGCTCGCGGCCGATCCTGCTTCCTCTTGCGATACCCGAATGAGCGCGTCGAGCGCACCGACAGCACGGCCCGAGTCGATGGCATCGGCGGAGAGGACGAGGCCGCGTTCGAGATCATCGGCCAAACCTGCCACGACACAACCGGCGGCCGCATTGAGCAACACGATGTCACGGTGGGGTCCGGGTGTCCCGTCGAGCACGGCTCGCAAGAAGCGGGCGTTGTCGGCCGCCAAGCCGCCACGCAGCTGATCGATTGTTGCGTAGGGGATCCCGAACGACGCCGGGTCAACGATATGTTCACGTATTGATCCACCGTGCAAAACGAGCATCGTCGAGGTAGTCGTGGTCGTGAGTTCATCCAGACCGTCGTGTCCGAACACCACGATCGCGTGGTTTGCGCCGCGGGCTTGGAGTACGCCCAACATCTTCGGGGCCATGGACGGATCGGAGACGCCGACCAGCTGCCTCATGATGTGACCGGGGTTTGCGAGCGGTCCGAGAAAGTTGAACATCGTCGCCACACCGAGTTCGCGACGCGTCGGCGCCGCATGACGAAGCGCTGGGTGGAAACGAGGAGCGAGGCAGAATCCGACGCCGGCTTCGCGCACGCAGCGAGCCACCCCCTCGGGCGTTAGTTCGAGGGCCACGCCCAACGCCTCGAGAACATCGGCTGAACCGGCGGCCGAGCTCGCGGCACGCCCACCGTGCTTGCAGATCACGCCACCTGCCCCGGCGACCACGAACGCGGCCGTGGTGGACACGTTGATGCTGTGGCTGCGATCTCCCCCGGTCCCGCAGGTGCAAATCGCCTTACTTCTCGTGTCGTCGTCGAGTGGCACCGAGACGCCGAACTCCCCCATTGTCGACAACACGGTCGAGAGTTCCGCAACCGATTCACCCTTGGTCCGCATCCCGATAGCAAACGCGGCGATCTGAGCAGGCGTGGCGTCGCCACGAAGAATCTCGGAGAACGCCGCCCGAAGGAGGCCCGGATCGAGCTCACCTCCAGCCGTTATACGCGACAGCACGGCGGGCCAGCCGCCGTGCGATGCAAGGTTGGAGTTGTCGGGACCGTGTGGACGCACTTCTGAAGAACCTGAGGACACCCCGGCAGGTTATCGGTCGAAGCCGATCAGAGTGGGTAGCTTTTAGGCGACTTTTCGGCGCTGACGGATGATGCGACGGCGTTCCTTCTCTGTTGCGCCGCCCCAGATACCGTCGCGCTCGCGGTTCGCCAGTGCGAACTCAAGGCACTGCAGGCGCACCGGGCAATCGCCGCAGATGCTCTTCGCTTCGTCGCCTTCATCTTCGGAGATCGGGTAGAAGATCTCCGGGTCGATGCCCTTGCAACGCGCTTGGTTATACCAGGTTGGAGAATTCATGTTTTGGACTTCCTTTGTGTGGTGACGGTGGTTTCTCGTGTAGCTGGTGTCAGCAACTACGGGAGACCTACCGCTTGAGGGGGGCCGAAAAGTATTGGTCGGTGAAACCTCCCGTGTCCAGTCCCAAATGGTTAATTCGACCTAATATTTCGAAAGGTACGGTGCTTTTCGTCGACGAATGCGTGAAAGCGAATCACCGATGGGGCCAGGGGCCGACGTCAGCGGTTCTCTTGCATCTGCTGCAACCCCAGGAAATGCAGGGCTCTTCCCGCTGAACACAAAAAACTCGCCGGGTTTTTCGGCCTCTTCTCGACGCAATGTCGTCGTGCGACGTCGACGAGGAGTGCCGCCCTGTGAAAAGTGTCTCAGTCGAGCAGGTCGCTGGCCAGTTCCCCACGCGTCGCGTTCCCCAGCGACGCCACTTCAAGGTACGCGGGATGCGTCACGACGAGGCTGGTCGGGCCGGACTGAACAGCGGCTGCAGCGGCGCTTTGCGTATCGAAGAGCGCACCGACGTCGAAGAAGAGGTAATGCACCGCCGAGGTGATCTCGGCACGAGTCAACTGCGCAGCATGATCGGCTTCTGGTTCGCACGGAACAACGACCTCGCCCGGACCCGTGCCGATGCGGAGCTCGACCGCCCGTTCGATTCCCACGAGCTTGGGTAACCATTCGCGTAGTTGTTCATCGGACGTGCACTCGATGAAGAGTGTTGCGCAGAGACGGCCGTCTTGAGGAATCAGCTTGTTGTAGACGTCGAGTTCGGCCTGGATCTGAACATCCGTCGTGAGTTTCTCGACCCGAGCCATCTCCTGAATCTGGAAGCGCATGGTGTCGCGGTTCTCGAATACGAACGACAGCACCGTTGCGACGTGAACGCGTCGGCGGGCCTTCAGGTCGATGATGTGCTCTCGAAACGTCTCGCGTTCGCGCTCGTAGGCTCGAACGTCGGAGATGTCGGCGAGGGTCAGTGGTGCAGGCATTTAGTTCCTTCTGCGATCTAACAGGGTGATGAAAATCCTACGTTTCGACCGTTTGTCAACCACATATGGCTGGTCAACGAAAGCGCTGAGGTCGGAAGGGAGGTTTTTCAGAACCCTGCTATTCGGCGGGGATGCCGTAGGCGCGGGCGAGGAAGCTGAGGGGATGCATCGGAACCTCGCCGGTTTCCTCCGTGATCGCCCCGTTGGCGAGGTGGCAGTCACCGGTGACGACCTCTGCACGTGCCTGCTTGATCGCTTCGCCCAGGGGTTTGGCCACCTGCTTGGCGATCTCGTAGTTCGCCTCTCGGTATCCCCAGGTGCCGTCGATGCCCGAACACTGGTTCACGAGCGTGATCTTGGTTCCGGTCAACTTCATCAGATCGCGGCTCTTGAGCCCGATCTGTTGCGCCTGAAGATGGCAGGCAACGTGATACGACGTCGTTTCGGGAACGTGGCCCGTGAACGTCGTGTCGAGTTCCGTACCTTCGCCCTTGTGCACCTTCCAGAGGTACTCACTCGAGTCAAAGGTATGCGCGCCGATTAGTTCCGCGTCGGCCAGTTCGGGCTCGCCTTTGAAATACGCAGGGTAGTCACGTTTCAGCACGTAGCCACATGTTGGCTGCGGCACGACGATGTCGTACCCCTCCTTGACCGCTTTACTAAGCGGGCCTATGTTCTTCCGCGCCTGTTCCCGGAAGTTCTCGAAATCGCCCGAGTGAAGCCAGGGTGCGCCGCAGCAGCCCATACCTTCGGGGAGTGAGCACTGCACTCCGTTGCGCTCGTACACGCCGACGAGGTCCTTGCCGATCTGCGGGCTCTGGTACTCGACCAGGCACGTCGGAAACAACGCAACCTTGCCCTGAGACTTGCCCGACACCGACGCGTGACGCCGCTTGAACCAGGTGGAGAAGCGGGTCTTCGCATAGGGCGGAAGGAGACGCTTGCTGGAGATTCCGAGCGTCTTCGCCATCACTTTTCGCAGGGGCGATTCGGTTGACGCGATCATTTTGTTGGCCACGGTAGAGACGCCGGGAAGGGTGTTGAGTTTTCCGATGGCGTCGGTGCGACCAAACACGTGATCCGGCAGCTTGCGACCATTTTGCGTCTTGCGAATTGCCGACGCCCGCAGCATCAGACGCGGGAAGTCGAGCATCCATTCATGTTGTTGCGTTGGTGTGTACGGACATTTGATGTCGCACATCTTGCACTGGAAGCACTCGTCGACGACCTTGTCCTGCTCCGCAGGAGTCATCAGGTGAGCTTCCTGATTCGGCTTGGAGTCGACGATCGCGAACAGGGTGGGAAAGCTCGTGCAGTAGCGAAAACACAATCGGCATCCGTGGCACAGGTCATACACCCGATTCATTTCCTCACGGAGGTCGGCTTCATCGAAGTACTTCGGGTGCGTGGGGTCGTAGGTGATCGTCATCGTTGCTCCGGCGGCAAGGTTGGGGGAAGCGTCCTCTGCGGACGCGCACAGATTGCAGAGAGGATGTGTGTTGTCGCGTTGGACATTTCAAACAGCGGGGCCGCGGGGTGATTGACCGGGACGGCCCGGTCAATCACGTCGACGTGCGTTTCTAGCCCAGGGTGTCGAGGCCAACCTGGAAACGGCCTGCGTGACTCTTCTCGGCTCGAGCGAGAGTTTCGAACCACTCCGAGATCTGGGTGAAGCCTTCTTCACGAGCGGCCTTCGCGAAGCCGGGGTACATCTCGGTGTACTCGTAGGTCTCGCCTTCGATGGCCGACTTCAGGTTGTCTTCGGTTGCGCCAATGGCGAGACCGGTGGCCGGATCGCCCGAACCCATCGTGGCGAGATATTCGAGGTGGCCGTGTGCGTGGCCGGTTTCACCGTCGGCGACGTTCTTGAACAAGCCGGCAACGTCGGGGTAGCCCTCGACATCGGCCTTCTGCGCGAAGTAGAGGTAACGACGGTTGGCCTGGCTCTCACCGGCAAATGCATGTTGCAGGTTGGCTTCGGTTTTCGTGCCCTTGAGTGACATGGTGATTCTCCTTGGTATGAGGTGGAAGGTATGAGTGGAAGGTAGGTAAGCGGGAGATGTGCGTTGACTACGGCATGCGGTCGTGACTGGACGACGAGGACGACGGGGACGACAATGACGACGTTGCTGCGGTCAGCGAGACAGATCCGGGGTTCGGCACGCCTGGCAGAGCCCTCGAAACGTCACTTCCACGCTGTTGAGCGAAAACCCGTGACGCTGCGAACGGTTGAGGAGCAACTCGGAAGTATCGAGTTCGACATCGCGCACATCGCCGCACCCTTCACAGACGAGGTGGTGGTGGTCGGTGGTGTTGGGGTCGAATCGCAACGCGCCGGTACCGACCTCGATCGACTGAATCTCGCCAAGACCTCGCAAATCGTTGAGTACCTGGTACACCGTCTTCAACGAGATCATCGGCATGAATTCGAGCGCTGCCGAATAGACTGCTTCTGCGGTGGGATGCGACACGTTGCCGTCGAGGAGGCGGAAGACGAGCTCGCGCTGGGGCGTAATCTTGAGTCCTCGCTCTCGAAAGAGCGCCGTGAGTTCCTCCGACGACCGCATGACAGCGACTGTAACCTAACTTCGATTGCTAATCAACAATCCTTGTTGACTACCTCGTCAGACATTGTGCCGAGCAGGGAGACAAGGCTCATCGAAAAGGTCATTGGCACCTGTTGAGAAGTTGGGGCCAACGAGGACCCCGTCAAGCCGGGGGTCATTTTTGCCGAAGCATGCTCGATGAGCGCATCGGAAGTTGCTTTGCCTATACGCCTTCCGAGGAAGCGCTTTTCATCCTCCAGGCTGCTTTCACATACTGGTCTCGGAGTATTTGCAGTCCTTCAGATAGCTTCCCCCGGTTCCATCTTTGGGTTTCACAGCGACCGCCAGGCCCAGACAGCGTGGACGGTCCGGCAGTTTCTCCGTGGTGGCCCCCTCCTCCGGTACGAAACGCCGGTGTTCGGCCCGCCGTGGGCAAACCCGCTGGAGTTCCCCGTATACCAGTGGATCGTCGCGCTCCTCAGCCGTTTCAGCGCGATGAGCATCGAGACCAGCGGCAGAATCGTCTCAAGCCTGTTCGGCTTCGCCTGCCTTCTTGTTGTTGGGGGTGTTGTGCGGACGATATCGGGATCGATGAGTCTTTCGTACGTTGCGACGTTTCTCATGGCGCTCTCGCCCGTAATGACCTTCTGGAGTCACACGGTGCTTATCGAGACATGTTCGCTGTTTCTGGTGCTTGCCTGGCTCGACCAAGCACTGAGGTTCGTGGTCACTGGACGACCGTTCAACGCAGTGATGACAGTCATTGTTGGGGCTCTCGCAGCCCCAACCAAGATGACGACCTTCCTACCCGCCCTCGGCTTCTTTTTCGTCATCATCGCTGCCTCGTCGCTCCGTCCAGGCGACGGCGCGCCGATGACGCGAAAAGCGCTTTGGCGCTCGCTGGCATGCCCGTTCCCGGCGTTGATCGCGTTTGTGGGTTGGACGACATATCTTTCCCATGGCTCCACGGAATCTTCGCTCGGGTCAGGCAGTGTGCGAGCACAAATGTTCGGCACGCTGCACGAGCGGTTGTCTGACCCGAACCGAACGGCTGCGGCGGCGGCGCGCATGGTCAACAACACCATCGGGTCAGCACTCGCACTGGCCCTTTTGTTGATCGTGATCGGATGGCAATCGACTCGACGTCGAACCCATCCACTGCCTACCCCACCTCGAACCGAGGGACTGCACCCGGGCGCTCTGTCTCTCACCAATGGCATTATCGCCATCGCTGGCTTCGCAGCGTTTGCAGCGACTCCGCTGGTCTTCTTCCACGTACACGTCGTCCACGACTACTACGCGGTCGAAATCGCTCCGTATCTGGTTATCAGCGTGACTGCCATGCTCGGCTGGCTTGGTCAACGAAATGCCAAACAGGCCTCAATGCTCGTGATTGGTGCGGTTGCGGTTGGCACGTTGTGCGTCGCAAGATACGTCTCGGAGTACGCGCCACGTGATCGCTCGTCGATGTTGTTTAGTCCTGAAGCCATCGGTGAGGTCCAACGCCGGACAACTCCCGACGAAGTTGTCGTCACGCAAGGGTACCTCGTAGACCTCACTTGGGCACTTGACCGTCGGGCATACTCGTTGAGCTTTACCGCGACGGTCGATGAACTGCTGGAGGCGGCGCGACGAACCGAGGACTCGGGGGCGCACGTGGGCCTCATCATTCGCCCTGCGTCCACTGCTGATCGGAACCGCCTTTTGTCGGCGGGATTTCCCTTCACCCGAAGTTGGAACGGTCTCGACTACTTCTTTCGACAGGAGACTGGCGCATGAACAGGCCTGGTAAAGCGTGGCATGGCAGGAGACACCAATTCGTCTATGGGAACTCCGCGTACTCGGAGCAGCCGGGAACGAGACGTGCTTCCATGAAGCCACGGCGGCCTCGGTCCCCGCGACGCTCGCTCGGATGAGATCAAGCTCGGTTCTTCCGCAAGAAGTAGGTAGCATTGGCGGATTCGCCAGAGACCTCGAAACCTGTTGGTTGCCTGCAGTCTTGCGGCATTCGTTGGAGCAGTCGCGATTGCTCTCTTTGTCTCCATGCGTACGGGTGATGGCGGAGCGTCGTCCGCGTTAAAGCCGGGCACTTGCAAGACGGAGCGCGGATTGCTCGGCGCTACGACGTGCACACCGACGCGAGAGCAGGTGACCGCAACGTCGGACGTTCCGATTGTGGCATTGGCGACGGAGTTCATCGCGACGTACGAGGGCTTCCAAGACTGGAATATGCAGGCGAGCTTCCGGGTTCCGTTGGATGAGGCGAGTGAGTACACCTCGTTGCCGAATTACCCCGGCGCCGAGGTCGACGGGCCAGCAATCGAAGGTATTGGGGCAGCGGCTGGCCAGTACCGCTCACTGAAACTTGTGACCGTCGACGGCATGCTGCAAGTACACATTTCCGTGTCGACGACCTGATGCGAGCCCACACACAACTGCGA
>JANOWU010000210.1:0-1679 GCA_031418035.1 Acidimicrobiia bacterium | reverse complement strand
GCCGGGTATCACGGGTTCCTCACCCTCGAACCCCACCTCGCCGACTTCTCGACCTTCGCGTCGCTCGAACGGGAGTCGTCGTCGGCGCAACAGCCGGCGCGACTCGACGGACCCAGCGCCTACGCGGCGCAGTACCACGCGTTGTTGGACATTCTCCGCACGATCGAGGAGACACAGCCACGATGAGCGGCTCGCGCCGAGTGCGGTTCGGTCTGATTGGCGTGGGTGCGCAGGGTAGCGCTTACGCAGGTTTCCTGACGGGCACGGCTCCGATCCCCGGAACCACAGCTGGGGTCGGTCTTGTGAACGCAACCCTGGGTGCGCTCTGCGACATCGATCCGGCACGTCGCGCCCGGTGCGCGGAGAAGTTTCCCGAAGTCCCGTTCTTCGCTGATTGGAAGGAGATGGTCGACTCCGGAACCGTTGATGCCGTTGTGACGACCGTGCCCCACTATCTCCACCCCGAGATTGCGATCTACTGCTTGGAACGCGGCATGAACGTGCTGGTCGAGAAGCCAGCGGGTGTGTATGCCAAGGCTGTTCGAGAGATGAACGAGTGCGCGGCGGCTCATCCCGACGTCGCCTTCGGCATCATGTTTAATCAGCGTACGAACCTTTTGTATCAGCGGATCAAGGAGATCATCGACTCGGGTGAACTCGGAAGCATCCGCCGATCGAATTGGATCATCAACACCTGGTGGCGGCCCGACACCTATTACCAACAAAGCGACTGGCGGGCAACGTGGGGTGGCGAGGGCGGCGGGGTACTCGTGAATCAGGCGCCTCACCAACTCGACCTGTGGCAGTGGTTGTGCGGGGTGCCATCGAGGGTCTACGCCAAGATTCGCTTTGGCGCGCATCGCGACATCGCGGTCGACAACGACGTGACGATCGTGGCCGAGTATCCCAACGGATCAACGGGCGTGTTCGTCACGTCGACGCACGACGCGAACGGCACTGACCGCCTGGAGATCGACCTCGACAACGGCAAGATCGTTGTCGACGCAAGCCGCACTGCGCACGTCTATCGCCTGCTCAAATCCGAAGCAGAGATGAACGAGACGATGAACATGATGGAAGTCGCTCGCCTCACGATGGGCAATGCAACCGGTGGCCTGTACACCGAAGATGTTTTCGAAAACTCCGACGGGTGGGGCATACAGCACGTCACCGTTCTGGAAGACTTCGCACTGCACGTCCTCTCCGGCTCACCTCTGCTGGCACCCGGGTCTGATGGAATCAACGGTGTGAATCTCGCCAACGCAGCCCTGTTGTCGAGTTGGCTCGGATGCGAAGTCGACAACCCGGTCGACGAAGACCTCTACCTCGCAGAGCTCAACAAGCGCATCGCTGCCGAAGGTTTGTATCCGACCCGCTGAGAGGTCGAGAAGCAGGAGTTGTCATGATCAAGCCAATGTGCGGCGTGCAGATGAGCACGCTCAAGAATCGCATCCCCGAACTCGGTGTGTACACGACGCTTGAACGGTGCGCCGATATCGGATACCCGTGCGTGGAGATCAGCCAGATTCCGATGACGAGTGAGAACGTACGCGACATCAAACGCGCACGGGACGACTTCGGCCTGACGATTGCGGCTCTCTCCGCCGCCGTCGAGCCGATGGCGCCCGGCATGAAAGGTGAGAACCTGACCGCCGACTACGACAAGATCGTCGACGACT
>JANOWU010000209.1:0-16428 GCA_031418035.1 Acidimicrobiia bacterium | reverse complement strand
TCGCGACGTCGTAGAGCTCTCGGGCCATTCCAAGATTGAGTGCGTTGAATTGGGCCGGCCGATTCAGTGTGACCTTGGCGACACCATCGGTAACGCTATAGAGGACAAATTCCATCGGGCGATGGTACCCACCGAGTGGGGCCGACAGCGAACCAGCAACTGATCAGCCGAACGTGTCCAAGGAGTGGAGGTCGTTATTGGCTCAGCCGATACCGGTTGGCATCGTGTTGGAGATGACGTTGTATTCGCGAGCCACTCGGCTTCCGAAGAAGGACACGCCGATGATGATCGCGAAGGCCAACATCCCGACCATCAAGGAATACTCGACGGCAGTGGCTCCCTCTTCGTGGAATCGTTCTCTCCGAGCAGCGATGAAGAGTTGAAGGGTCAGAAAATGTTTTGTCACTGCCACACCTTTTCGAATCGCGACATCTCTTCTTCGGCACTTTCGTTGCGAATGTTCAGTGTTCCGGAAAACAACGATCCGTTTGGCCCACCCCCATAGTGAGTTCGGTAAGGTGCAGGCACGCTCGGAATCGTTCGGCGATGCCGACGCAAACATCGAACCAATCACCCCAAGAATCCCGGAGAAGTCAATGTCACAGCAGGTCAAAGGCATCGTCGCACGAGCCAAGGGACAACCGGTCACCCTCGAAACGATCGTCATTCCTGATCCGGGTCCGGGCGAGGCGGTCGTGAAGATCGCTGCCTGCGGCGTTTGCCATACCGATCTTCATTACCGTGAGGGCGGGATCAACGATGAGTTTCCGTTCTTGTTGGGACACGAGGCGGCCGGCCATGTCGAAGCAGTTGGGCCTGGCGTCACCGAAGTCGCACCCGGTGACTACGTGATCTTGAACTGGCGGGCCGTGTGTGGACAGTGCCGCTCGTGTTTGCGTGGCCGGCCGTGGTACTGCTTCGCCACCCACAACGCGAAGCAGAAAATGACGCTCCTCGATGGCACGGTGCTCTCCCCCGCGCTCGGGATCGGCGCGTTCGTCGAGAAGACGCTCGTGGCCGCGGGCCAGTGCACCAAGGTGGATCCATCAGCATCGCCGGCCGCCGCCGGTTTGCTTGGCTGCGGGGTCATGGCGGGCCTGGGCGCCGCCATGAACACCGGCAACGTCGGGCGCGGTGACACCGTTGCGGTCTTCGGGTGCGGTGGCGTCGGATGCGCAGCGATTGCGGGCGCCAAGCTGGCCGGAGCACGGACGATCGTTGCAGTCGACATCGATCCCAAGAAACTGACGGTCGCCAAAGAATTTGGCGCGACTCACCTCGTGGATGCCTCTTCGGTCGACGCCGTCGAGGCAGTTCGCGCCGCAACGGAGGGCCACGGTGCCGACGTGTGTATCGACGCAGTCGGAAACACGGGCGTGTACAAGCAGTGCTTCGAAGCTCGAGATCTGGCCGGCACGGTCGTCCTCGTGGGCGTGCCGAACCCGACCCACACACTCGAACTCCCGTTCATCGAGGTGTTCGGTCGCGGCGGCTCGTTGAAGTCGAGTTGGTACGGCGACTGCCTTCCCTCACGCGACTTCCCGATGCTGATCGACCTGTATCTACAGGGTCGCCTTGACCTCGATCGGTTCGTGTCCGAGAAGATTTCCATCAACGACGTCGAGGAGGCCTTCCACAAGATGGAACGCGGCGAGGTTCTCCGAAGTGTCGTGGTGATGTAGAACAGTTCGTAACGTCAACTGCGTTCTCGCGCGGTGCATCGCCGCGGAACGTAAACCCTTCACGAATCGAAACAGATATGTCCACATATGGAATTGGTATTGAACTCGTCACCACCGAGGGCTTGTTCTCACTCGACGGCGACGATTTTGACGTGACGAACAACGTCTGGATCATTGGGAACGACAAGGAGGTGGTGGTCTTCGACGCCGCGCACAACGCGTCCAAGATCAACGCCGCCGTAAACGGTCGACTTGTTCGCCAGATCGTGTGTACGCACGGACACAACGACCACATCAACGCTGCCGTCGAGCTCTCCGACCTTACCGATGCGCCGATCACTATTCATCCTGCCGATCGCATGCTCTGGGATGTCGTGTACCCGGATCGATCACCCGACGGCGCCCTCGCCGTGGGAACTCCCATTCGCGTGGCCGGTCGACGGCTCGACATCTTGCACACCCCGGGCCATTCGCCGGGCTGCTGCTGCTTTCGCGATGCCAAGAGCGGCGTGGTGTTTTCTGGTGACACGCTGTTTTGCGGCGGACCGGGCGCAACCGGCCGCAGCTTCAGTGACTATCCGACGATCGTGCGGTCGATCGCGGCATCACTTCTTGCGCTGCCGGACCACACCGTCGTCCACACGGGGCATGGCGACTCGACGACCATCGGGGCCGAGCGCGCCGGCGTCGAAGACGCGTTGCGCATTCTCGACGCCGACGCACAGCGAGCCGCTCAGCAAGCTCAGCCGCAGTAGCTTTCGCGCAGCAGTTAGCCTTTTCGCGGTTCCTCTTCGCTCAGCAGTTAGCTGAGCGAGGCCTTGACCATCGCGGCGATCCGACCACCGTCGGCTTGCCCTTCCACTCGCGCTCGGACTGCTTTCACCACCACACCCATATCCTTTGGCGACGTCGCTCCCGTGGCCGTGACTTCCTCGGCGACGATGCGCTGGAGCGATGCGTCGTCGAGAGCCGCCGGCAGGTAACGCTCGATCACTGCGAGTTCCGCTCGTTCCGCGTCGGCTCGCTCGCTTCGCCCGGCCGTGGTGAACGCTTCAGCAGCCTCAGCTCGCTTCTTCGCTTCTTTTCGCAGCACGGTGAGTACTTCGTCATCGGAGAGCTCTTTGGCTTCGGTCCCTGCGACCTCAGCGTTCATGACTGCGGCCAACACCATTCGCAACGTGGGGACTTCGGGCGCGCGTGACTTCATTCCTGCAGTCAGATCGGCGCGGAGGGTTTCCTTGAGGCTCATGAACACAGTCTTGTCGCTCTTGTACGCGTTGCGTTGTGTTTTCCTGTTCGTGGCGATTGGTGAGATGCTCGACGCATGGCCACCGATTCCCTTCCGTTCTCCCGCCGTACCTGGATGACCCTCGAACCCATTCATGGCATGGTCTACTTCACGCCACATGGTCCGGCCGAGTACAGCGCACTCGGCCTGAGTGGTCGACAGCACTATTTCGCACCGCGTGTGGCCGCAATGGGGCCCGCGTCGCCCGAAACGACGATCGCGACCTTCTACAACTTCTCTCCGGTGCTCGTTCGAGCAGCGATTCCCTCCGCCTGGGACGTCGCAACGCCCGGACGGATTCTGGACGCGCGGTACCGAGTGGTCGACGCCTCCCTACGCGAGGCCGCCGGGGCCCTTCTCGGTTCAGAGAGCATCAAGGCGGCAGCCGCCATCGCCAAACGAGCAGCCCTGCGAGCATGCGAGTCGCTCGAGGGCCGTCCCCTCTTCGCTGCACATGCCAATCTCGCCTGGCCCGACGACGACCATCTGGTGCTGTGGCACGCGCAGACGCTGCTTCGCGAATACCGCGGCGACGGTCACATCGCGTTGTTGGTCGCCGAAGGTCTAGACGGTATCGAGGCCTTGATCACCCACGCGGCAACCGGACTTGTCCCGGCCGCGGTGTTGCAATCGATGCGCGGGTGGACCGACGAGGAATGGCACGCCGGAGTCGAGCGACTTCGCTCCCGCGGACTCATTGCGTCGGACTCGATGTCGTTCACCGACGCCGGAGCAGCACAACGTGCACATATCGAATCGCGAACGGACTCGCTGAGCTCTGCCCCTTACGAGGCGATCGGGGAAGACACCTGTCGAGACCTGCGGGCTGCCGCTCGCCCGCTCGCTCAGGCGGTTCTCGAGACCGGGTGGGTGCCGATCCGACGATCTCTCCCCGACGAGGGATAGCTGCCCGTTCAGGACAGGCGGGCGGTGAGGAACCGTGACGCAACCGCAGCGAGTTCCTCGCCATGGGTCGTCGGAGCGTTGTGCCCCGCACCAACGAGCGTGAAGCTCTCCGCTTCGGGAATCTTCTTCGCGACGTACTCCGTTGCCCCGACGAAGGCGGCGTCGTCGGATCCGACCATGGCCAGCGTCGGGCAGGAAATGTCGCTGAGATGATCGATCACGTAGGCGTCGGCGTGAAGACCTACCAACATCTCGGGCCGGCTCCTGCGCTCGGATTGCCTGACGATGTCGCGGTTCCACTTGTCACGAGCGTCGTCCGAGCGAAAGCCGGGACCGGTCGAAATCAAGATCAGTGCGGCGACGTGATCAGGATGGTCGATGGCATACCGAGCTGAGATGTAACCGCCCAGCGAATGTCCGAGGAGAATGACCCGCTCGTTCGCGGTCCGTGCGTCGTCGATCACCTGTACCAGTGCCTCATACGGCGTCGCAGCGTTGTAGGCGGTTGGATCGACGAGGGGCTTCGACGTGCCGTGACCAGGTTGATCCCACGCGACCACCTCATAGTTTCGAGACAGGACTGATGCCATCGCATCCCAAACGGCACCACTGCTGCCGACCCCGTGTGAAGCAACGATTACCGGGCCGGATCCAACTCGGGAAACGTGCAATTCGAACATGGCGAAGGAACTTACCAACCTCGCCTGCGTGATTACATTCCCAACGAACAATTCCGCAAAGATTCCGGCGTGCCCTCGATCTCGCTCACGTACCTGAATGGCCCCGACGTCGATCGCCTCGCCATGACCGACGACGAGATCCTGTCCGCTGTGGAAGGCGGACTCATCGCCCAGGGCACCGGCCAGGCGGTCATCGAACCACGAGTTCACCTCACCCCGGACCCGAACATCCGTGGGCATTTCAACGTACTTCGTGGCTACGTCGCTCCACTCGGGCTGGCCGGGGTGAAGATCGTCGGCGACTACGTGGACAACTACAAGCTCGGGTTGCCGTCGGAGATGGCCATGCTCAACCTTTTTGACCCGAACACCGGTATGCCCCGAGCGATTATCGACGCAACGGCGATTACCGATATGCGCACGGGAGCACTTACCGCCCTCGGCGCGAAGTATCTCGCCCGACCCGACTCGAAAGTTCTCGGCCATATCGGAGCGCGGGGTACATCGTATTGGAACATACGATTGCTCGATCACCTCTTCGATTTCGACGAGATTCGGGTGCATTCGCGTCGACCCGAAAGCCGGGAGTCGTTTGCAGAACAGCTTCGTACCGATCTCGGAAAGGACGTGACGGTCACCGCAAATTGGCAGGACTGCCTCGAGGGCGCCGACATCATGGTTGAAGCCTCGCGCCTGGAAACACGGGAGGAACTTTTCCGGACTGAATGGGTAAAGCCCGGGGCACTCGTCGTGCCCTACGGAACGATCAGCGCGCTCGAGATGTCCCTCACGGGAGTCATGGACAAGATAGTCGTGGATGATCTCGGCCAGTTCCGCGCCGGAAACTTCGGAGCCTTACGTCCACATATCAATGCCGGGCTACTCTCCGAGTCCGACGTTCATGGCGAGCTGTGCCAGATCGTCACCGGTGACCGTCCCGGTCGCACAGGGTCCGACGAACGAATTCTGTTCTGGCACCGCGGACTGTCACTCTCCGACATCGCGCTCGGGGCAGCGATGCTCGACAAGGCGGCACAGCTTGGCATCGGACAGTCCCTCCTCTATGCCTGACCTAGTCGGTGCCCTCCTCTATGCCTGAGCCTCGCCCGTGAGCATCGCCGCGATGTGTTCGACTTCGCGACCCAGTGGGCGATCGTCGTGGATGAAACGGCAGTGTGAGCGCACCTTGCGGTAGGTCTCCAACAGATCTGGACCGAGCACCGGGTCACCGATGAGCGATCCGTGTGCCTCGATCCGGCGCAGGTCGATCGCCTGACACGCGGCGATGAGCTCAAAGGAAACCAAGAGGGCCATGCGGTCAAGGAGCGTCGCGAGGTTTCGGGCGGCCAGCGGCGTGAAGGTTGCCGTGTCCTCGATTCCGTCGGCGTTGTGGGACGCAACAATCGGGACCGGCGACGACAGGTGGATGATCTCGGCGCGAAGTGCCTCGATCGGTTTGAGGAGAGGACCAAAACCCGCTGTATCGGCTGTGTCAGAAGCGAGAAGCGGTGACAGACCGCTGAATGGCGCATGCATCAACCGTTGCATGCGTGATACGGCATCGTTCGCGCACCACGCAAGAGCTCGAGAAGTTGCGTCGAGGGCGTGCGTAAGACCGGGTGTGTGAAAGTTTCCGGTACTGACACAACGACCCTCGTCGACGAGAACCACCGGGTTGTCCGGCGACGAGTTGAGGTGCACCGCGAGCTCATCCTCCAAGGAAGTAAGCGCGCAGAGCAGTACTCCGTGGGTTTGTGCGATACAGCGCAACGAGAGCGGGTCTTGCAGTCGGCGCGCGGCGCCGTCGTTCAGTAGGTTGCCACCTACGAGCAGTCCGCGGATCTCATCGCCGGCACGAACCTGACCGGGTTGTGGTCGAGCCCGCAACACGGCAGCGTCGAACGGCGACGCGTTGCCCACGAAGGCCTCGAGCGACAGCGCTGCCGCATGTTGCAGTCCTCGCACCACCGCCTTGGCACTCATCAGCGCTAGCGCAGCCGATGCCACCGAGAACGCGGTGCTGTTGCACAGCACGAGGCCGTCCTTGGGTGCCAACGCGATTGGTGCCACCTCGCGTTCGCGAAACACTTCTGCCGCCGGGCGACGTTCGCCGTCGATCAGCACGTCGCCTTCACCGATCAGCGACAGCGCTATTCCACTCATGACCACGAGATCACCGGCGCCGATCGAGCCGATGCCGGGAGCGAAGGGCGTGATGTTGTGATTCAACACGTCGATCAGCGCCTGCGCCAGCGCTGGGCTCGCTCCCGCCTCGCCACTGAGCATCGTGTTCAGGCGTACGGCGATCGTTGCACGAACCAGCTCGGCTTCGAGGGCCCGGCCAACGCCTTGTGCGCGACCGCGCACGAGACGGTACGAAAACCGTGATGCTTCCTCTTTCGACAGCATTCGATCAGCGCGCATACCAAGTCCGGTGGTGAGACCGTACGCGGGGATCGACTCGGCGAAATAGCGCTCCACCACGGCGCGACCCCGGGCCATCGTCGACTCCGCCGAAGGAACGACGCCCACCGTTGCGCCGGCAGCGATCGAGTGGAGCGACTGCGAGGTGAGGTTGGTTCCGTCGAGGAGAATCGATTCAGCCATGAGCCCAGTTCATCACGGGACTCGCCACTCACGTGTCGCCGTGCGGGCAGCGCCGGAGCCGCGACGCCACCGTGCGCTCAGCTGGGAACGAAGTCCGAGATCAACTCGGCTAGTCGCGCCGGTTGGTCCCAACACACAAGCGTCTTGCAGTCGTCGATCAGCACCAACGTGGCGGTGGGCACCTCTTTGCAGAACCGTTGGGCCAACGATGCCTTGAACGCCTTGTCGTTCGCCCCCCACGCGACGAGGAACGGAAGTTTGGTGGCTTTCAGCGCAGCGGCCGCCTTGTTCGTTACGTCGGGCCCCATGCCCTTGATGACCTTGGCGGCGTCACGTCGGCAGAGTTTGTTCGCGAGCAAGGCATTCGCCCAACGGTCAACCTTGACGCCATCGACCTTGTTCGTAATGGAGCCGAACACGAACGGAAGACCCCAGAACGCTCGGATCTTGAGGCTCCGAGCGGTGATCGCAATGCCACCGGGGATGTAGGGAAGCAGTTTGAAGTAGCTGAACATCTTCGGCGGGAAGGTGTCGTACATGTCGCAGTTCGTCAGCACCACGCGATTGAGCACGTCGGGGTGGTTCGCCGCGACGACCTGAGCGATGGCGCCACCGCTGTCGTTGCCGACAAGGGTGACGTCGCTCGCACCGAGACCTTCAATCAGTTCGGCAACTGCCTTGGCCAACCCGGCGACGCTCAAATCGGCGTCGGTATTCGCCGGGATACGGTGCGCACCCATCGGAAGAGTGGGAAGAATGCATCGAAAACGGTCCGCGAAGAGCGGGACCATGTCGTCCCAGTGGGACGAGTCGGCGAAGATCAGGTGGAGAAACACGATCACCGGGCCGTCGCCGATGTCGTGATACTCGAGCGTGCCCAGATGGGTTTGGGCTTGCTTCGGTTCTGGCCACGAGCTGGCATCCGGCCATGAAGACGACGCCGACATCATGCCGCGGGGTCGCGAATCGTCGCTGTGGCCAGGACCCGCGCTGTCGGTCGTTGTTTCAGACATGACGTTTCTCCTAGACTTGTAGTGGTTACTGCAAACGTATTCGTAGTGATCACTACAAGTCAAGAGAATTCATGGGCCATCGACACACCAAAGAGGAGATTCTCAACGGGGCGCTGGCCGCAGCATTCGAAGACGGACTCAGCCAACTCACGTTCGGGCGACTCGCCAAACGACTCGGAATCAACGATCGAACGATCGTCTACTACTTCCCCAACAAGAATGATCTCGTCAGCGAAGTCATCATCTCCATGGGTCTGCAGCTACAGACCACATTGGCAGAGGCATTCACCACACCGGCAGCCGATCACCTCGACCTCCTGCGAGCTGCGTGGCCGGTCCTCGCCACCCCGAGCGCGGATCGTATTTTTGCGCTGTTCTTCGAAGCGAACGGTCTCGCCGCTACCGGACGAGATCCGTACCAAGCGCTTGTACCGATGCTTGTCGAGACGTGGATCGAGTGGACGACAACGTTCCTGCAGGGTCCGACAAAGCAACGTCGGATCGAAGCCGAGACCGCGATCGCCGTTCTCGATGGCCTGTTGCTCCTACGACTCCTTGCCGGTGCGGCGTCGGCTCAACGCGCGGCACGGCGCCTCGGCGTGGTCTAGAAGGGTTTTCGAAAAGTACACAACCCTGCCTCGAACTCGCCGATTTCCGGACTTTCGAACGGTAGTTGTGGACCGAATGGCCGTCGGTTCATAGAGTGGCCCGGGAGGTGGTGAGCAAATTGAGGTGGCGCAGACGCGGCACCACGATTCGGTGCAACGCGTCGAGCCGGTCCGGGACTGCGGTGAGCACGGCATCGCCCCACAACGCTCGGCCCACCATGAAACCCGAGCAGCCTTCGGCGAGCGCAACCGACAACTGGTCCTCGAAACGCTCGAAGGTACCGCCGCCCGATAAGAGCGCCCAACGCAGCGAGTTGTTCGCACACACCTCGGTGATGGCGCGGCACGCATTCGCAGACGCCGATGCATCCGTCCGGCCGTCGCCCGGAAACGGCAACTTCAACAGTCCTGGGCGGAGGGGAGCGAATCGCTCGGCCGTTTCGACGACGAGTCGTGCATGTTCGTCGGGATCGCTCACGCCCCAGAGAAGCGGTTCGAGCACCAGCGGAATTCCGGCCGCTGCGCTGCTCGCAAGCACGTCGCCAGCCACGGCCTCCTGCGTGTGAGCCAGGTCCGATCCGGGGCGATACGGCAGCAGTAACTTGACCATGGATGCGCCCGCTTCGAGCGCGAGTCGTGGCGACCACCCCGGAAGAACCGACGTCACGGCCGTCGAGAGATCGTCGAGGTACCCCTGAGCTTCGAGCGCTGCAATGACGCCAACGTTTCGGGGTATGAGTCCGGCGTCGAGGAGTTGGGGAATCGAGAACTCGGGCTCCAGCATGACTCCACTCGAAATGTCTATAAGCGCACGTACGATATCTGCTTTCAGAGCAGTTATTGACGCACCGTCTACGAGGTTCGCGTTCTCCGGGTCGGTGGTCGCGTGTAACCTTCGCATCGAGTCGCGGTGATCTATCGCAAGAACTCGAACGGAACCATCTGCGTCGGAGATGGCGTCGAGTCCGACCCTCCGATGAGGAGCTGTCACGTTCGTAGGTGGGCATACGGTTTCGTCAGTCATGGCCGCACAACTGGCAACTCCCATGCGCCAGCAGTCCAGTCGTCCTGAATCCAGGTGTACTCGCTGTGAAAGCACGGTGGCGTGGAACGGTTGTCGCCTTCCAGGTCACCAGCGAGATAGTTCAGGAAGTACAGATGCGACGTGGGGCATGCGACCGTGGAGTGAAAGCCCTTGGTCACCAACACTGCGTCGCCGTCGTGGGCCACGAACTGCTCGTCGAAGCCTTCATCGTCTCGCCAGTTGCGGTGCAGCAGGAAGCCGTTCGCCGGCTGCATCCTGAAGTAGTAGACCTCCTCCAGGTATGGCGAACCGTCACGGCCGTCGTGGCAGTGCGGAGCCCAGCCAGCCCACGTGCCGCGCGGGACGTAGACCTCGTAGAGGATGAGATGCTCAGCAGGGAGCGGCATAGCGAGAATGTGGTTGACCTGTCGATAGGAAGTTCCGCCGCCGCGCAACTCACTCTTCATCTCGCTCGGTTCGAACACACGCACCGGATAGCGACCAACGGCGGGGGCCGAACCGACGGCAAAGGTGAAGGGACTGCCGGTTGCTGACACGCGCACCTCCGTGCCCGGCGGTGCGTAGACCACACGTGGCATCTCGGTGAACACACTTTCGCGCTGCAGTTCGGCATGGAGGGCGCCCGCGGACACCGAGCCCGACCCTTCGAGCGGCACGATTGCCAGTTCCCGATCCGCCAGGAAGACCTCGTGAACCGCTCCCTCCGAAAGTTCGATGACCGCGAAGGCCGTATCGCGCCAGCCCGCCGACTCGGGCGTGACGTCAATTCGCACCGAGGAGTCGGTCGGACGGATGTGGTGTGGTCGCTCGCTCATCGTGAGCCTCCGTTTGGTGCGTCGGGCTTGGACTTGTCTGCGGTGAACTCGTCGTACTCGTTGCGAAAGCGGCCGAGCAACTGGTCGAGCGTAAGGGCCGGACGACGCAGGATGCGCTCCGTGCGTGGCGCCGTGATGCTGGAGTCGTGAGGCACGCGATATCTCGGCCCGTCGCCCCAGACGGGCGGGCCGGTGCGCAGCAACGACTCGTCGAGTCCGAACACGCGGCACGCCGCCAGGGCAAGCTCGAGTCTTCCGATCGGATCGGCACCGCAGCAGTGAAACACGCCGGTCGCCTGTTCGGCACCGATCTGGAGAATACGGTCGGCGCAATCGCTGGCCAACGACGGCGTTGCGATCATGTTGATTTCGGGGTCGGTCCACACGGTAAAGGGGGTCCCTGCCCGAAGCGAGTCGACCATTGATGCGACGAAGTAGCCAAAGCCCGGGTCTTGAAGACGCGGGGTATTCGGCCTCGCGTAGTGCATGCCGTTCACTCCCGAGACGCGTGCAACGGCGGCCCCATGCTCCAAGGCAACGAGTTCGCTCGCCACCTTCAAAAAGCCATAGATGTTGACGGGGTTCGGCGGCGTGTCTTCGTCTGCTCCGGCCTGCGTGCCGTCGAACACCCAGTCGGTGGAGACCAGGACCATCGGGATCGCTCGATGCTTCGCCGCAGTCGCGATCACTCGAGTCGACGAGACGTAGGTGTCCCATCCGCGGCGTCGATCGGCGTAGAGCACTGCGAGGTCGTTGAGGACTGCACAGTGGATCAACACGTCGGGCTGAGCAGCGTCGATGCTCGCCAGGACCTGGCCTTCATCGGCCATATCGACCTGGGAAACCGAATAGCTATGTGCACCTACCGGTTGAAATGAGTGAACGGTCGTGGTCACATCATGCCCGGACCGTATGGCCGTTCGTACGATGTTGCTGCCCACGAAACCCGTGCCGCCGGTCATCCAGACTCGCATGTTCAGTTCGTCCTTTGCGCAAAGTTTGTCAGCGTGCCTTGATCGGCTGCCGTGAGCAACGCGTTGACTTCAGCGAGCGTCGGCATGTCATCGGCGCACATCAGACGTGACGCAACGATCGCGCCTGCGGCGTTTGCGAACCGAGCCGTACTCGGCAGATCCCAGCCGGCGAGCAAACCATGGCAGAGCGCCGCACCGAAGGCATCGCCTGCGCCAACACCGCTGACCACGTCGACGTGGATCGGAGCGACCCGCTCGCGGGTTCCATGACGATCGCCAACCAGGACTCCATCGGCACCCAGTTTCACGACGGCCGCCTCGAGGCCCAGCGACAGCAGCCGTTCGATCGCCAAATCGGGGTCGGCGGTGCCGACGGCTATCTCGCACTCCGCTCGGTTTCCGATCACCATGCTGAACCGATCGAGAAGAGGCACGATCTCGGCGGATGCCTCGGCGGCGGAAGACCAGAACATCGGACGCCAGTCGAGGTCGAGGATGGTGTGGCGAATCCCTCTGTCGCTCGACGTCGACGCAGCGCGCACCGCCAAAACATCGTGCATTGCGGTGCGACACGGTTCGTAGGCAAGGTTGCAGGCCGCCATCCACACGATTGGCACGTTGGCGACGAGGTCGGTATCAAGATCGTCGATCGTGATGTTCATGTCGGGAGCGCGCGGCTCGCGGTAGAACACCACTCGCGGTTCCTCCGGCGGGTCGAGCATTACGAACGCCAGCGGCGTCTTCAGGGTCGGATCGCTCGAAACGAAGCGCGTGTCGACGTTGAACGTGTTACTCAATGCAAAGCGCACATAAGAACCAAATTCATCGTCGCCGACCTTCGTGCAGACGGCCACTCTTCGACCGAGCCGAGCCGCCGCGACGGCCACGTTGGTCGTGGTTCCTCCGATCGACTTACGAAACGACACCACACCTGTTGCGTCGACGTTCGTCTGCTCTGCGTAGAGGTCGACGGAAACTCGCCCGATCGTGAGGATCTCCACTTCGGCGTCGTCGTGCCCCGTGTCGGACAGACCGTTGCGATCCAAGGTCAATCCTCTCGGAGGTTGACGACGTCGTGCCAGCGGCCGGACCGCCACGATTCGAGCACCGCGTGCTGCACACTCACGTAGTCGAGAGCTTCAGCGAACCCCGGCGTGTGGGGGCGGTCGGCGGCAACGGACTCCAGGAACTCGTGGTCTTCGATACAGATCAGATCTTCGAATCCGATTGCGTTTGCGCTTCCCGGCACAAAGTTGCCGTGCGGGGCAAAGCGGTCACCACCGAATACGGTCGTGAAGCCGGTGTGCTTGTGCTCCCCTGCCACGTAGACCTGAAGCTCGTTCATGCGCTCGAAGTTCCACGAGATCGAACCCTTGGTGCCGTACACCTCGAAAGCATTTCGGCTCTCCGGACCCACCATGGAACGGCACGCTTCGAAGTTCCCGCGCGCACCGTTTTCGAAGACGCACAGAGTCGCGATGTAGTCCTCGTTCGTCACCTCTCCGGTGGGGTCGCCGGGCTTGCCCCGGTCATAGTGCGTGCCTCCCACCGTAGGCAATGGACGCTGCTTGATGAACGTCTCCCCTGTCGCCACGACGGAACGAATCGGCCCGACGAGATAATGCGCCAGGTCCATCGAGTGGCTCAAGATGTCGGTCGACACACCGTGCCCGGCCTCGTCGACGAGGAAGCGCCACGACAGAAGTCCCATCGGGTCGGACCCGTACATCGACAAGAACTGACCACGGTAGTTCGTAACTGTACCTATGGTTCCGTCGAGGATCATGGACCGAGCGTGTTGAACGAGCGGCGCCCACCTGTAGTTGTATCCGACGCCGGAGATCACACCAGCGAGCCGCGCCGCGCGTTCTGCTTGCACGGTTTGTGCCGGCGTGCCACCCACCGGCTTTTCACAGAAGACATGTTTGCCTGCCGCCGCTGCGGCCTGCACCATCTCGAGGTGCAACATGTTCGGCGCAGTCACGAACACCACGTCGACATCGGGGTGCGAAACGACCGCTCTCCAGTCCGCAGCAGCCTCACGAAAACCGAACGAGGACACCGCCTCGATGCGGCGGTGCTCGATCGTGTCGCTGATCATCACGAGATCGACGTCGTAGTGACGATCCGGAAAGTACGACCCCGAGCGCCGAGTGCCTCGGCTGTGAGCCTGCCCCATCCACCCGAATCCGATGACGCCGATGCCGATTCGTTTTCGGGCAGCAGCCGTGTTCGATGCCGCTGCACTCATCGCACGGTCCTTTCACTGCGGTCGGACTCGAAGCACTTCTTCACGAAGCTCAGGCTTTTGGCGATGTCCTCGACCGGTCCGCTTCCTTCGGGGGGCGGCTCCCCAACGATGGCGGTGTCTTGTTCGAGGACCCACCATCCGTCGTACCCTGCCGTAGTCATCGCGTCGATCACGCCAGCGATGTCGACGTCACCGTCGCCAAGATTTCGAAAGATCCCCGCGAACGTCGCCTCCATGAGCGTGAGTTCCTTCGCGTTGAGGCGTTCGGCAACGGCGAGGTTCACGTCCTTCAGATGGACCATGCCGACACGATCGGAATAGTCGCGGGCGAGCTCAACGGGATCGAATCCACCGATCGCAAGGTGACCGGTGTCGAGGCACCAGTGAACGTCGCTCCCCGCCAACACGGTCCGCACATCGTCGGCCGTTTCGACGAGGGTTCCGACATGGGGGTGCAACACCTGCGTGAGTCCGTGTCGTGCACAAATCGCGTCGATCTCGGTGAACATCTCGAACGTGTGTGACCATTCGGCGTCGCTGAGCGGACGACGAGGCGACCACTGCGCGTCGACCACCACCGCCGTCACGAAGTGTTGGGCACCACCGACACGCAGACGTTCCGCGGCCGCCTCCGCCTGACGAAGCGTTTCGTCGCGCACGGCGGCGTCGTGAAGTACCACGGGAATGAACCCGGCGATGAGCTGCACGCCTGCAGAATCGAGCAGGTCGCGGACCTCCTGCGGATCGTCGGGGAAGAAGCCGGGGGACCCGAGTTCGATCGCATTGAGACCGAGGCTGCGGAGTTCGCGGAGTACACGGTCTACGGGCAGCATTGGACCCCAGCCAGGAACCTCGCACACCCCCCACGAGATCGGTGCTCCGGCGATCAGAGGTTGCGACATGTCGAAAAGGGCCTTTCCACCCGGCGCTGAACCGAAACGATTCCTCGATGGACTCGTGAGTTAGAGCGCTCTACCTCGGAGATTATCAGACGGCCCAGCCGAGACCGTTGTTGGTCACGTTCTCGCTCCCCGCGCTACGAAATGCCCAACAACGAAGGCAAGCACAGCTACGGCAGCCGCGGTGGTCCGGCGACGCGAGTCGGCGTGCTGCCGAAAGTCACCGGGTGGCGCAAAACCGAGATCTCTCCCTTGCCTTCGGGATGGCCGACCTTTGCGGTCATGCCAAGGTGCTGGACCTGTCGATCATCGAACACCTCGTCGACCGACAGGACCGGACCGGCGGGTATTCCGGCGTCGTTCAGTATCGCAACCCAATCAGAGGTAGTACGTGCACCTAACACCTCGGTGAGCGCAGCGACGAGTTCTTCACGGTTCGAAATCCTCTGAGCTGGCGTGGAGAACCGCGGATCTTGGTTCCATTCCGGTCTACCCACCGCAGTCGCGAAGTCACGGAATCGAAAGCTTGCTGCGATGTTTATGTATCCATCGGCAGTTTGATACGTCCCCATAGGGAAAAGCGTCGGGTGATCGTTCCCCGCTTGCCCTGGGACCTCACCCTCGTTGAGATAGCGCACGGCTTGGAAGTCCATGATGTTGACCATGGTCTCCAACAGCGACGTGTGGACCCATTGGCCGGCGCCGCTACGTTCACGGGCGAAGAGCGCAGCAATGATCCCCTGGGCCAAAAACGTGCCCGCGACAGTGTCCGAAACGGCGATACCCGCTCGCCACGGACCGGTTCCTGGTGGCCCGGTGACCGACATCAGCCCGCCCATGCCCTGTGCGATCTGGTCGACTCCGGGTCGGTCCGCGTACGGCCCGTCCTGACCGAATCCGGAGATGCTGCCGTATACGAGCCGCGGGTGGCGGGCCAACAGCGACTCCGGCGAAAGTCCCAGCCGATGTTTCACCGCCGGCCGGAAGTTTTCGACGAGCACATCGGCCGCAGCAATCATGCGCAGTAGTTCGGCGTGGTCAGACTCCGTATGGAGATCCAATTCCAACGACGCCACCCCGCGATGCAGATTCCATCCGTCGGAACCGGGCAGGTCGACCTGGCCGGGCTTACGCACACGAGTGGCGTCGGCGCCGAGGTCGACGAGCTGACGTACACAGGTAGGACCGCTTCTCGCCGTGGTGAGGTCGACGACACGGATGCCATTGAGCGGACCACCTGCGCCCGCGGTCTCAGAGGATTGCACCGGTGGCGTTGGCATTGGGGTCATCGTAACCGCAGCGCGTAAGGTGCGGGCGTGTCTGAAAACGCACCGGAACTCGCATCGGAAAACACATCGGAAAACACATCGGAAAACGCATCGGAACTCGTGATTGACCGTGTCAACGACCACGTCGTCCATCTGATCATCAACCGCCCGCAACGACACAACGCGTTGTCGGCCGCAGTGCTGTCCGGGCTTGCGGACTACGCCGAACGATTCAACGACGATCCCGATGTCCGGGTCTTCATCTTGTCGGGTGCCGGCACGAAAGCGTTCGTCTCGGGTGCAGACATTGCCGAGCTCGGCAACGGCATCGATGGCGGCCGGTCAACCGGACATCGACGCTCCATGTTCCCGGCCGCAATGCCGGTGATTGC
>JANOWU010000208.1:0-9569 GCA_031418035.1 Acidimicrobiia bacterium | reverse complement strand
AAAACGGAACAGGGCCTGGTTCCTCATCACCAGCGCCGTGTACAACATCATCCGCATCACAGACCTCGACACCACCACCGCCTGAGCCACACAGCCGAACCCGCCGCGGCCCCACACCAGGGCCAGCGGCCAACCGACAACCACCTCACCCAGCAGTCATCCTCAAGACCCCCATTTTTCAGCACCCTGTTAGCGGGGGTGAGCAGCGGGGGGAGCGAATCCGCCGACCTAGTAGGTGCTGATGCCCCCATCCACGATGATGCTCTGACCGGTCATGTACGAACTGGCGTCGGAAAGGAGATACGCCAGCGCGCCGTCGAGTTCTTCCTCTCGCCCGACGCGTCCAAGTGGGATCTGTTGGCTGAATGCCGCGACGCGATCGGGATGCTCGGTGAGTTCCGACGTCATCTCGCTCGGAAACATCCCCGGGCAAAGTGCATTGACCCGAACGTTGTAGCGGGCCCATTGCATCGCCAGTTCGCGGGTGAGCCCGACGAGACCGGACTTCGCTGCAACGTAACCGGCCTGGGGAAGCATCGGGCTGCTTCCATGACCTGCGACGGACGCAACCATCACAATGGACCCGTTGGTCGTGCGAAGGTGCGGGAGCGCAGCGCGAGCTAGCTCGAACGGAGCGATGAGGTCGATGGCGACGACGTGTCGAAAATCGGCGGTTGTTTCGCGGGCGGCCGGAAGCGTGGTTGCGATGCCGGCATTCGCGACGATGCCGTCGAGGCGTCCGAAGTGAGACATCGTGTCCGACACGAGTTGGTCGTTTGCGCCCTCGGTTCCAACGTCGCATGCCAACGCGATGGCCGACGTCAGCGTCGAAGCCAATGCGGCTATGCGATCGACACGGCGTGCCGCAAGAACGACGGAGGCCCCGAGACCATCGAGTACCCGCGCAAACCGAGCGCCGAGACCCGAACTCGCGCCGGTGAGTATGACGACTCGACCGTCGAGACGAAATGCTGACAGTGGATCAAGCCGGTCGGTCATGCCCGTACGCTACCGGTCGAGTAACTTCGGTGGCGAGTTTTGTCCGCCGACCGGCTGACAGTTGGAGCAGAGAAACATGAAGCGATTCGTCAGTGTCGTTGCAGTGTTGGTGGCCGTTGGTTCCCTTACGGCGTGCAGTAAGGATTCGTCGAGCACCGATGCGGCGGCCCCGTCCGAAACGACCGCCGTAGCCTCGTCCGATGCGGGTGCCGTGGAGTCCCAACCCGTCGAGTCCCAACCTGTCGAATCCGAGCCCCAGTCGAGCGAGACGACACCGGGAGCGGGGGGTGCTGGTGTGCCGCCATCGCTGGCCGGAAAGACCGTTGTCTACCTGATCAACGGGGCGCTCGGGGACAAGGGCTTCTACGACTCGGGTCAGCAGGGGATGAAAAACCTCGAAACGTCATTCGGGGTCAAAACCCGGACCCTGGAGGCGAACTTCGACGCCGCAAAGTACGAGGCCTTGGTTGAGGCAGCCTTCGAAGAGGGCGACGTGGTGTTTGCCATTGCGTACGGATTCGAAGACGCCCTGAAGGCGGCGGCGAAGAAGCATCCCGACATTCCTGTCATCAACCTCGACTTCGATATCGGCGACAAAGACGCAAACATCACGAGCATCGACTTCATCGAAGAGGAGTCGGCCTACCTCGCCGGTGTCGTCGCTGGTCTGACCACGATCGAAGCTTCGATCCCCGGAACGAACCCCGAGAAGAAGGTGGGCGTGGTGAGCGGCGATACGGATCCCGTCACGTCAAGTTTTATGTTCGCATATGAAAATGGTGCGAAATCCGTTGACTCCTCGATCGTGGTGGAGCGAAAGTCGCTGGGCGGGGCATGGGACGACCAGGCCAAGGGAAAGCAGGCCGCTGAACAGCTGTACGACGCCGGTTCCGATGTCGTGTTCCAGGTTGCGGCGGCCGCCGGCCTCGGCGTGCTTCAAGCGGCGAAAGACAAAGGACTCTTTGCGATCGGCGTCGACGCGAATCAGAACGATCTCCAACCCGGTCACGTGATCGCTTCAGACGTCAAGAACGTCGGTTCGACCATCGAGAAGATCACTGCATCGATCGCCGACGGGTCTTTCCAACGAGGTCAGGTCCTGTCCTACGGGATCGCGGCGGGAGGGGTCGACATCGACCTTTCCGCCTCGACGCCTGTGCTGCCCGAAAGCATCGCGGCCAAAGTGAGTGACTTGCGAGCGAAGATCGTCGACGGCTCGTTTGCGGTCGAACGTTACAAACCGTAACGACGCCTCGGCGCCGACCGGCGATCTCACGACCGCGCCATGAGTATCGCTCCTGACCACGTTTCGGATCCGCGGATATCCTGCCTGACGTCACCATGAGTAACGCTCCCGACCACGTTTCAGCGCCGCGCATATCGCTCCGTGACGTCACCAAGGTCTATCCCGGTCCTGTGACCGCGATCGACGCGGTAAGCGTCGAAATCGAACCGGGAACGATTCACGCGTTCGTCGGCGAGAACGGCGCCGGGAAGAGCACGCTGATGAAGGTTCTCAGCGGAGAGGTTCGCCCGGACCGTGGCTCGGTCATGCTCAACGACCGTGTCGTCCCGTTGTCGTCGGCGCGCGACGCCATGGATCTGGGCATCGGTATCGTCCACCAGGAGATCCTGCTGGTGAACGAGTTGACGGTTTGGGAGAACGTGGTCCTCGGTGCCGAGCCGGTGACCTACGGATTCATGCTGGACAAGACGCGGGGTCGTTCGGCGGTGCAAGCGAGCATCGATCGCTTCGGCCTCGACCTCGATCCCGACGCACCGGTCGGTAGTCTCTCGCTCGCGGCCCGGCAGAAAACCGAGATCTGCAAACTCCTGCATCGCGACGTCTCCGTTCTCATCCTCGATGAACCAACTGCGGTGCTGACACCCCAGGAGGTGCCGAAGTTCTTCGATGAACTCCGGCGCCTGGCCCGCACGGGGCGGACGATTTGCTTCATCTCCCATCACCTCGACGAGGTGATGGAACTCAGCGACACCGTATCGGTTCTGCGTGACGGCCGGTTGGTCGAGACATGTGCGACAGCGACGACCTCGATCGCCGCGCTGACCCGGCGGATGATCGATCGAGACGTCGTGTTCACGACACGTCGGACGGACGGCGAGTTCGGTGACGTCATTCTTCGCGTGAGCGACGTCTGCGTCGTCGAGCGCGAACTTCAGTCCCTCGGCCCGATCGACATGGATGTCCGGTCCGGCGAGATTGTCGGCGTGGCCGGTGTCGACGGGAACGGGCAGCGCGAGTTGGTCGAGGCGATCATGGGGGTTCGCGCAACGACAGGGGGATCCATCCGAGTTGCTGGTGTCGAAATAGCCCACCAGAACATCCTCGAACGACGTCGCGCCATTGCGTATGTGCCGGCCGAACGAAAGACCGCCGGTGCTTCGATCAACTCGTCGGTCACCGAGAACACGCTCATGACACACCACCGCCTCGGCGAGGGATTCGCTCGTCTTGGTGGTTGGTTGGTGAAATGGAAGCGATCTCGCGAGTTTGCCGAAGAGGTTCGTGACCGGTTCGACGTTGAGCTGAACGACGTGAGTCAGAACCTTGGGTCGCTGTCGGGTGGAAATCAGCAGAAGGTCATTCTCGGGCGGGAGCTGTCGATGCTACGTCCGCTTACGATTCTCGACCAGCCGACGAGGGGTCTTGATGTCGGCTCCATCGAGTACGTGCACCAGTCGATTCTCGATGTTCGGGCCCGCGGCGGTGCGGTGCTGCTGGTCAGCTCTGATCTTGAGGAGTTGCTTCGCCTGAGCGACACGATCGTGGTCTTATTCCGCGGACGAATCGTTGACAGGGTTGGCGCGTCTGAGGCGACCCTTGATCGCTTGGGGACCGCCATGCTTCAAGGATCGAACCCGTGAGTCGCCGAGGTGACGTCGCCGTCGCCGTCTGCGGCGTTCTGTTCGCGTTTGCGTTTGCCGCTTTTGTGGCCCACCTGCTCGGCTATCCCGCGATCGATGCCTACTCGTCGTTGGCTCACTACAGCGTCGGTTCGTTCGGCAAAGTCGCTCTCACGCTGAACAACGCTGTCCCTCTGCTCCTCACCGCCAGCTCTGCGGCAATTGCGTTCGCCTCGGGCCCGGTAAACCTCGGTCAACCCGGTCAAGTCCTGATGGGGATGCTCGGCACCGTCTTCGTCGGACTCCATCTGAACCTGCCTTCGGGGTTACAGGTCCCGATCCTGCTCGCCGTGGGTGCATTTGCCGGCGGGTTGTGGTCTCTCGTGGCTGCGGGGGCCCGGCACCGCTTCGGCATGGATGAGTTCATCGTGACCCTGATGCTCAATGAGATCGCTCGGTTGTTCTGTGATTGGGCGATCTCACGCCCTCTCCAAGATCCTGCGGCCGGATCGGTTTCCACGAAAGTGATTTCGAGTCGCGGTTTCCTCCCGATCGTCGCCGGGAAGCTCAACTCCAGCGTGCTCATCGGTTTCGTGGTCGTACTGCTCTGTGCGCTTATGTTCTATCGAAGCCGGCCAGGCTACGAGTGGCGAATGGCGGGGAAGGCCCCGCTCTTTGCCAGATTGGGCGGCGTGCCGGTGGACCGGAACTTCTTCGCGGTGATGTTCCTCAGCGGAGGACTCAGTGGTCTGGCCGGGTCCATATTGCTGCTGGCCGGACCGCACAAGTTCGTGAAGGGTCTGTCGGGGAGCTACGGCTGGGACGGTGTGATGATTGCGGTGGTCGCGGCGAACGGGCTGCTTGCGTGCGTTCTCTATGGGTTGCTGTTCTCGGCACTGCAGACGGGCGCGATCGGTATGCAGATCCGAACCGACGTCCCCTCGGAGTTCTCGCAAATCCTGCAGGCCGTGATCGTGCTGATCGGTGTGGCGGCTCGTGGAACGGTCGCCACCACGATTCAATCGCTGCGGGCACGAACCATCGCTCGACGGCGCCCAACCTCGCAACGTCGGTGAGCTCACCCGCATCAACGGGCAAGGGGATTCCCGGGGTCGGGCGAGGGACGCGAAGGGGTCGGACCCGATAGCGGTTCGGTCGACGTTTCCCCAGAGTGAACGTCATGAGCACAACATTCACGACCGCAACCACCAAAACACCAAACCTCTATCGCAGCACCACTGACCGCAAGATCAAGGGCGTGTGCGGCGGACTGGCCGAACGATTCGGTTGGGACGTCAGCCTCGTACGGATCGGATTCGTCCTGGTCTCGCTTTTCCTCGGCATCCAGGTTTCAGGAGTCTTCTTCTTCAGTTATGTCATTGCTGCGCTGGTACTGAACGACAAGCCGGCGCCGACTCCCTACTCGGCACCCATCGTGGTGACCGTGACGGACGAAGATCTGCGCGTATAGGCCGATCGGAGCGAGTCGGTTCGCTCTGCAGGCTTCTTCCCGGGCAGAATGCGGGTATGGCCATTGATTTCAGCCTCTCACCCGAACTCGAAGAAATCCGACGACGCGTCCGGACGTTCGTCAACGACGTCGTGAAACCGGGCGAAGCCCAAATTCATGACGGCCGACTCGACGTGAATGACCGCAAGGGGTACGTCGATGTGCTGCTCGGGATGCGAAAAAAGGCGTTCAAGGAGGGTCTCTGGTTGCCACACATGCCCGAAGAGTGGGGCGGCATGGGCCTCGGGCATGTGCAACTGGCAATGGTCCAAGCCGAGGCGGCGAAGTCCAGCTATGGCCCGTGGGTACTGAACTGTCAGGCACCCGATGAAGGTAATATGCACACGTTGCTTCACTGGGGCACCGCAATGCAGAAGGAAAACTACCTTCGCCCACTGTGTGAGGGGAAGGCGCAGTCGTGCTTCGCTATGACCGAGCCCGAGGTCGCCGGATCCGACCCCACGCTGATCAAAACCCTTGCCGTGCAAGATGGTGACGAATGGGTGATCAACGGCCACAAGTGGTTCATCTCCGGTGCCGAACGCGCCAAGTTCGCCATTCTCATCGCCCGCACCGAAGATGACCCCGATCTCCCGCAGGCCGCGAACACGGCGTTCATCGTCGACATCCCGAGCGAGGGATGGATCAACAAGCGCCAGATTTCCACGATGCACGGATCAACGGGCCACAACGAAATCGTGATCGAAGATCTCCGGGTCCACAACGACCAGATGCTCGGCGGACGCGGCCAGGGCCATATGCTTGGTCAGTACCGACTCGGCCCGGCCCGTCTCGCCCATTGCATGCGCTGGATCAGCCAAGCCGAAACGGCGCTCGACCTCATGGTCGCCCGGTCGCTCGAGCGCTTCAGCCACGGATCGATCCTCGCCGAAAAGCAGGGCGTCCAATGGATGATCGCCGACTCGGCAATGGAGCTCTACCAGTGCAAGCTCATGGTTCTTCACGCCGCCTACAAGATCGACCGTAAAGAGGACTTCAAGTCCGAGGTCTCCATGGCGAAGCACTTCGTGGCGAACTCGCTGAACAGGATCATCGATCGAGCTATTCAGGTGCACGGCGCGCTGGGGTATTCCAACGACACGCCGCTCGCCCACATGTTCCAGCAGGCCCGGTGGGCACGATTCGCCGACGGTGCCGACGAGATCCACCAGATGCGAATCGCCGAGCGAACCATCGCCGCCTACCGAGACCACGGAACGACGAAAGCGGCCACGGGCAGCCTTCCGGTCTAGCTGTCCGTCGGGTCCAGCTGAGACTCCTGTTGGGCATTGCGCGGCGGGGCCGGATACGTTAGGCCCATGTCCTATGCCGATGATCGTCCTATCCACGACGCCGACGCGCACATCATGGAGCTTCCGGATTTCCTGTCGTCCTTCGCCGACCCGGAGATCCGCGACGTCCTCCCTAAACTTCACCTCGAGATTCTGAAGCCGGGTGAAGCGAGTTCGTTCGACAGGTACCGGGAGATGCACCGAGATCCGGCGTTTCGTGCCGACGACCGCAATCAGATCATGTTGCGGAAGAACTACCTCGCAACGGGCTCGTTCGCTTCCGAGGATCGCCCCGCAGCCCTTGACCTGCTGGGATTTTGCAGTCAGCTGATCTTCAACACGTTCTCGTCGGGGCCGTTCGCCGCGATGGAGACCGACGTCTCCCCGTCAGGGCTCGACGTCCTCTACGGTTCGGCACGGGCACACAATCGCGCCATGCAGGCCTTTTGCAGCGTCGACGCACGTTTGTTGGCAACAATGTATGTACCGTTATCTTCATTCGAGCACTCCGCCGCGATGGCGCAGGAATGCATCGACATGGGCGCCGCAGCTCTGTTGATCCCGAGCGCGTGTCCATCCAACCACTCGCCGAGTCACATCGGGCTCGATCCGGTGTGGGCGATCGCACAAGACGCGGGAGTGCCCGTCGTTTTTCACGTCGGCGGCGCAGGTCAGCTGCTGAGTCCGAGCTATTTCGTGAACGGGATGCCCCCCGTCCCGGATTTTCATGGCGGTGCCGAGAACTTCCGCAGCATCGACTACATGGCGATTCCGTACTGGCCGATGCAGACACTAAGTACACTTCTTTTCGACGGTGTTCTCGACCGCTATCCGCGTCTGAAGTGGGGAGTCATCGAGCAGGGCGCAAGCTGGCTGCCGGGGTGGATGCGAAACCTCGACGCAGCGTTCGGCGCCTTTCGAAAGAACGAGGACCGTTTGCAGAAGCTTCGGGCCAAGCCGAGCGAGATCGTGCGCGAACAGGTACGGGTCACGCCGTATCCCCACGAAGACACCGGATGGATCATCGCGAACTCCGCTCCGGAGATCTGCATGTTCTCCAGCGACTACCCCCATGTCGAGGGCGGCAGGAATCCCCTCAAACGATTCGACGAGCACCTTGATGTCGTCGATCAATACGCGAAAGATCGGTTCTACTTCGACAACATGGTGGACTTCATGGGCGACGTCTTCGTTCGACGTGGGCTCCCCACCCGTCGATCAGAGGCACTCGCAGGCATGTCGTCGCCGTGACCGACGACAGCAGCGCTTCGACGGAAAGCTCCGCGTCCACGTTCTATTTGATCTACGACGCTGATCAGACCATTCGAGGAGAGCTTTCCTATTTCGTCGGGCACGCCCTCGGCAAGGTGAACTGCGCGCTGTGCGATATCTCCCATGGGCCTATTCGGCAAAAACAGGAGTGGAAGGCGTGGCTCGCCGATGTGCATCGTCGGGGCCACGATCTGCGGCCCATCCACCGAGACGAAATGGACGACCGTCTTCGCGACTTCGTCGGCGGGCGTCTTGCGTGTGTAGTGCAGGAGCGCAACGATGGCTATTCGTTGCTCCTCGGGCCCACCGAGTTGGCGGGCTGCAACGGCCAGGTACGTGCACTGGTCCAGTTGCTGGAGCCGTGGCTCACTCGCTAGCTCCTAGGGTTCCTAGTCATTAAGCGCGCATATCTTCGCGTGCTACGCCGAATCAGGTTCGAGTGGCCAAAAGCCGAGGACGGTCCACCCAACGTCGTCGAAGCCTGAAGCGGTAGCAACCTTGTCACTCGCGTAGTTGTCGAAGGCGTGCAGATACGTCGGAACGGCGCCGAAGTCGAGGATCTGACGAGCCGCGGTTGCGACGAGGCGTCGCCCGATCCCGCGACCACGCATGGACTCCTCCGTGCCGACCGAGATCTCGTGGCCGGCGTCGTCATGCTTCTTCAATCCGACACCGGCGCCGTACGTGCCGTCGTCGGCCCAGGAAATCAACACTTCATCGTTGAACGGCTTGAGCCAGTCAGGAACCCGCGGGTCGTCAGTCGGAACCCACTCGCCGACATCGGTCGTCGGGGTGGGCGTCGTCGTCCAACGAAATCGACCGCGTCCGATGCGACCGTCGCGGTCGAAAGCCTTCGCAACTCCCTGGCGGAGCAGATGGAGGTCTTCCTCGAGGCTCTTCCCTCGGACGAGTCCTGCGATTTCGTGAGCTACCTCTGGCGGAACCGACAAGAGTGCTGCGTTCGTCGACGCGACCCCGATCACCTCGTGCAGCAGGCCGTCCCAACCCGGCATCGTGCGTGGAAGGTGGCCAACGACGGTGACTCCCGTAGGGCGTGGTGGCCATTCGCCGAGCCAGGTTCGCAGATGCTCGCTCAGGCGCGGCGGGATCTCATCGACTTCGGGCATGAACTGTTTCTACTGCAAAAACACGAGCGGCCACCACCTTCAGGCGCCGAGTCACCCGCCGACGATCGAGGCGACCTCGAATCCAGCCTCGTCGATTGCCTCACGGAGCTTGACGTCGTCGAGGCCGTCGCCGTCGACCCTGACCTGTTTCGTGTCGAGATCGACGACGACTCGCGCCACGCCCGGAAGGGCACCCACCTCGTGTGTCACCGCGTCAATACAGTGTTGACAGCTCATGCCGGGGACATGCAACGTACGGGACTCGGCCATGGTGTGGTTCCTTTGCATCGGTTGTCGACCGGAGACGGTCGCGTCATTCAACTCGATGGTGGCACGGGTTGTTCCTGCGAAGGTGTGGTTGCGTGAAGGCGTCGATCCACGCAGTGCAGGGTCAGTACGGGTCAGTGCAGACGCGGGAGTTGGAGCGGCAGGTTCTCGCCCTTGTCGAGCCAGTAGGTTCGGCGTTCCTCCAACACGACCGCGTCAACGGTGGCGACGTCGAGG
>JANOWU010000207.1:0-3227 GCA_031418035.1 Acidimicrobiia bacterium | reverse complement strand
ACTCGGCGGCGAGGCGCTGTCGAAGGCCCTCGAAGCGGCCATGCCGAAACCGTGCGAGGGTGACAATCGGACCCCAGCGCAACGTCGACACGATGCACTCATTGATATTGCTCATGAGTCGTTGGCGAACGAAGGTCGCGTAAATGTTGGCGGCGAACGTCCTCACGTCACGGTCACAGTCGATGCAAGGTCGGGGATCGCACATACTTCACAAATGGTCAGGTTGTCATCGTTCACGCGCGACATGTTGTTGTGTGATTGCGTCACCACGAGCGTGTGGCTGAGTGCCGATGGCACACCATTCGATGTCGGTACACCGACATCAGAAGTGCCAGCACGGAATCGTCGAGCGATCATGGCACGGGATCAGTCGTGTCGGTTTCCAGGATGTGATCGTCCCGCGCGCTGGACTGATGTGCATCACATCAAAGAACGCGTCAATGGTGGCACGCATGAGCTCGCGAACCTCTGCGCGCTTTGTAAGTTTCATCACCGCTACGTACACAAACACCGGCTCAAGATCCTGTGGGACCGTGACCATGCGAGTCTGATCTTCGAGTGGCCCAACGGTCGCACCGCGAACAGTCCACCGCCACCGCAAATCCTATTTGCCCGGTAGCTCTGCCCGGTAGCTCGGCCCGGTATCGCTTCGTTCGGCGAGGCGCTACCGGCCTGCGGTCTTTTTGGTCAACGAACAACGACACGCAGGAAGCGGAAGTGCGTATCGTTACGACGACGATCGTGGTCGGGGCGATTTGCCCGTAATGGACTGGCACCCCCTTGTTTTCCAACAGATGCTGGTTTCGGATCCTTGACAGACTTGAACTCCCAGCACCGGATTCAAGGTCTGAGGCGAACCTTTGTGGTCAATGCACGTCCGCTGCGGTTGTCGCCCGCCGTCGAGTTCACTATGGTCCGACCATGAAGATTTCAACCACTCTGGGCTTCGACGGCGATCCTGTTCGATTTGCACGAAAGGCCAAGGACCTCGAATCTGCGGGGGTCGACCTCGTGTGGTCGGGCGAAATCTACGGGTTCGATCTCGTGTCGTCGCTGGCCTATCTCGCCGGTGTCACGACCACCCTCGAGTTGATGACAGGAATCATCCCTGTCTACTCCCGGACCCCCGCGCTGATCGCACAGACAGCAGCCACAATCGACGCGCTCTCTGGCGGACGCTTCCACCTCGGTCTTGGGACATCGGGTCCGCAGGTCGTTGAGGGGTGGCATGGCGTGCCATTCGACCGTCCGCTACAACGGACTCGTGAGACGATCGAGGTGTGTCGCAAGGTGTGGTCTCGCGAGCCGCTCAACTACCACGGCACCACGATTCAACTTCCCCTTCCCGCCGGTCAGGGGACTGGCCTCGGGAAGGCACTGAAACTGGCGGCGACGCCCATTCGTAAAGACATTCCAATCTGGATCGCAGCAATAGGCCCGAAGAATGTGGAGCTCGCCGCAGAAGTCGCGCATGGGTGGCAGCCAATCCATTTCGTTCCCGATCGGTTCGAACAGGTATGGGGTGAGTCGTTGAAGGCCGGAATGGCCAAGCGCTCCGCAGATCTCCCTCCGCTCAAGATCATGGCCGGAGGAACGGTGGCGCTCGGCAACGGTCCCGAAGTTCGCGAGGCCCGTGAGGGCACGCGCGGCAACGTCGGGTTTTACGTCGGCGGTATGGGTGCGCGTGACAACAACTTCTACAACGAGCTATTCCAACGATACGGATGGGTGCAGGAGGCGAAAGACATCCAGGATCTCTTCCTCGCTGGCAAGCGCGAGGAGGCCATCGCGCGCGTCCCCGATGAATACGTTGATCTGGCCACTCTTGCTGGCGATCCAGGTTTTGTACGTGAACGTATTGCTGTCTACAAGTCGATAGGTGTCAGTTACCTCAACATCAACGTCGTCGGGGAGGAACCGTTGAAGATCTTCGAGCAGGTGAAGGCCTGGGCGGAGTAGTCGAGGGACTTCGTTTGTCTCCTAGGTGCTGGTCCTTCGGTTTCTTCGACGCGCGACCGACGGCTGTTGAGGTTAGACAGTCGTGAACCGGAGAAGGACTTGCTCGATGCTGTATTCCGGGTACAGCGCCGAGATCAGGATGTTCGTCAACGACCGATCGCAAGCTTGGACGTTGGCGGTACAGCAGTCGACAACGACGGCGAGCACCGGTTGACCGGCAAAGCTCTCACTTAAACGTTCGCGACGTTGACCCCGAGCGCCCCACCGGTGCACCCGCGTCCCCAGATGGGAACTCGAAGCACGGAGCTTGGGAGGTCGAGTGCATCGATCAGTGTGTTTTCGATCCCGGGCATGGAAACGATCGTCGACGTCACGAAGACAATGGCAGCAACGTCCGACGGAGCTACCCGTGCCTCGACGAGTGCGGACTTCGACGCCGTTTCGGTCATTGCCGTGGCTGTCGAAACGGCGACGGCATTTCGTTCGGTGAACGAAGCACCCGAGAGATACCACGAAGCCTCACGGATTACCCGTCGCTGTTGAACCTGTTGGCGTTCATGACTTCAAGAACTCGTTTCGGTGGTTTGAACATCAGCTCGAGGAGGGCCTTCGATTCGGAGGCATCGAGAATGTTGTCGGGCATCGCCGTGCCCGCACCAAGTATGCGGATCGGCGCGCTCATCGCAATGCCTTCGACTCGGCCAGCGCATGAGCTGCACGAACCGCCATACCAGGGGAGGCAAGGACCGCTTGTTTCGTATCGGGACTGAGTGAATCGGCGCTGCGGAGAAACGAACCGATGGCGTGGGTGTATGACGACGAGAACACGCTGCCCATGACTGCGACACCGAGTGCACCGCCGATTTGGCGAGCCGCATCGTTGACACCCGAGCCAACACCGGCACGGTCGGCCGGAACCCTACCATCAAGAGCTCGGTTGCCGGAGCAGTCACGAAGCCCATACCGGCACCGAGGAGCGCAACGGCCGTAATCGTTACTGGCCAGAACGGCGTATCGACTTCGAGGAGGGTCGTGACGCCGAGCCCTGAGGCCAAAAGACACATCCCTGCACAGATCACTTTGTGGACGCCGAACTTGTTGACGGCCTTCGGAGACGATGCCGCACACACGATCAGAACTGCGGCGAAGGGCAGGTACCGTGCTCCTGCAGCAAACGTGCCGAGGCCACCGACCAGCTGGAAGTACTGCGTCGCAACGAAGACGAATCCGAAGAGCGCGAAGCTGGCAAGGGCGAGCCCAATCACCGG
>JANOWU010000206.1:0-3779 GCA_031418035.1 Acidimicrobiia bacterium | reverse complement strand
CGGAAGCATCGGCCCCACCCGCGGTCGCTGTCTTGAAACGCTTCGACAAAAACTCTCCCCTCAGGGATAAGGACGCTCTATGGAAATCTCCGATCACAACCACGACACGTTGAATCCAGAAGATGCTTCGTTGCTGTCGCTGCTGCGATCAGGTCTCGGCATCGATGACGAGATCGACTCCGCCGTCGCATTCGGGATCGGCGTGTTCCCCTGGCGAACGATCGATATGGAGATCGCTCTGCTCGAGGTCCAAACGCCGACGACTATGGTGGCGGTCCGGTCGCAGTCGCCACTTCGACACCTGCGCTTCACGACGGAGTCGTCCACGATCGACCTCGCGGTCGAGACGAACGCTCGGAGCCACTCCGTACGCGGATGGATTGATCCACCGATCGAGTGTCACGTGCGATTCGTGTCAGGCGATGGCACCGAGATCGCCTCCGGCGATTCCGACGACTTGGGACACGTCACGGTCGACGTCCCACAGGGAGGACTCATGCGCCTCGAAGTGCTCCCCCAGCCACGCTTTTGCACCGAGTGGTTCCATCTGTAGAGACCTGTAGAGATCTTGTATCAGCGCGAACTCTGCCCACTCCTCATCATCACGAGTTTCAAACGGAGGCACTGTGTCGAATCAATCGAATCTTTCACGTTTTGGGAGTCTCCTTATTCGAGTTCTCGGTGGTTTCGAGGTCGAAGTCGACGGCTCTCGTAAAGTCGTTCCCACCAACGTTGCTCGGACTCTGGCCTATCTCGCCATCACCGGTCGAGCCCAAACTCGACACGCCGTTGCGGGAACTTTGTGGGGTGACTCATCCGAGGCACGAGCGAGCGCAAGTTTGCGGACCGCTTTGTGGCGTTCGCGTCTGATTCTCGGTGACTGTATTGAGAGTTGCGGGAGCCACCTCTTACTGTCGGACTCCGTGGAGGTCGACCTTCGTTCATTCGAGGAACGCTCCCGTCGCCTGCTCGACGGCGAAGCGCGATTGCAGTCCCTGGACTGTGATCCGCGTTGTCTGTCATCAGACCTTCTGCCTGGGTGGGATGAGGAGTGGCTTCTCTTCGAACGCGAACGCCTTCATCAGCTGCGTGTCCATGCGCTCGAAGCCATGAGTCGGCGTCTGGCGTTGATCGGCGATACTGCGAAAGCTGTCGACGCCGGTTTGGCCGCGGTTGCTGCTGATCCGCTCCGTGAAACCGCGCAACATGTTCTCATCGGCGCCTACCTGCTCGAAGGCAATGTCAGTGAAGCGCGCCGTCAATTCGAGTCCTATCGTGATCTGCTGTGGGAGAGCATTCGCCTTGAACCTTCGGAACAGCTCCGATATCTCATAGGCCCTTCACTTCGCGCCAGCTAACGGGCTTTACCGAGGTGCGATATCGAGGTGGATGTGAAGGATAAGTGGACTCGGTCCGTGCCAGTTCAGACCGAGAACCCGAGGGCCATCCCTTCTTGCAGACCCGACGAATACCACCCGACGCTTGCCTTCGGACCTGTTGACCTCATCGGCAATTGCGAAGTCGTTGTAGAGGGCACGCCACTCGTGGTTCGTCGAGGCTGCGGTTGCGGCGAGATCTCGGAAGAAGCGGAGCGCCTGATCGCTCGGGTAGAAGCCGCGGGTATCCATGGTGGAAAAGAACAGATCGAGGGAGTAGCCCCGATCCTTCCAGCTTCCGCCCCCATGGCCACGATATGTCGACACCCGAATGTCGCTGTTTCGGCTTTTCAGGGCTTCGACGAAGCGCACCGTTGAACTGGCTGTCGGGGCAACGTTGCTCCCGTCAATTATTCGTGCACTTACGAGTTGTTCTCCCCGGTTGGCTGGCGGCGCGAATCGAGCCATGCCGGGGAGCTTCGCGGCAGCGGTCTGAAAGCGAAGGTGTTCACCACGGCCGATCATCCACGCCCTCGTGATATCGGGGGCTGCCCGGCCCGGCTTCGCCCAACGCAGTCGAGCGCCCTCGACGGTGTCTCGATAATCCTGCTGAAGCCAGCTCTTCATGGCTTCGGGTGAAACGGCAGAGAGGCCGGCGCGTTTGCGCGCTTGCGACCAGTCGGCGCTCAGTTTGGACATGAACTCCTCCAGCTGCGCCGGTTCGGGTATCGGTTCTTGGCGGGAGGGCGACGTCGGCTGAGGAGTCGTAGCTGGACCACGCAGCGTCGGCAGGACGATGGTGTCGCGAATCGACAGCCATTCCCGGGCGAGCGTTGTCTCGTCGCGTCGAATCAGCGCACCGTTTCGTTCTGGGTGACGGGCGAAGAACACCATGTTGGTCAGTCGATTGACGTCGCGTTCGCCGTTGGCTACGGCGACCGCGAACTCGATACTTGCGGTGCCACTGCGAACGAGCGCAGCAAGACTCCGCGCAAGCGTGGCAAGCCTGGCGTCGTCCGCAGGGGCTATCGGGGTGAACGTACTCATACTGACCTTTCCGGACATGTCCTCACGCGTTGTTTCACCTGTTGGGTGAAGCGTCGGTATCGAAAGCTTGGGTTCAGTGAAATGCTGCGAGTTCCGCAGCGAACTGTTCATACGTTGGGAAACTCTCGAGCTCGCCGGCCTCCGACGCCGCCGACGACCAATGGTCCTCTTGCTCGAATCCGTGATCGAACTGCTGAGACTGGTCGTAGTGCTGAGGCTGGTCGAACTGCTCGTACAGTTCGGACTGGTGCGCCTCTGCATATTGTCCGAGATGTTGAGGCTGTTCGTACGCGCGACTCGCCGACGACGACTCGTCCTCCCGGGCCGACGGTCTCGCGGCAGTGCGTGACAATCGCAGCGTGCCCCCGAGTGCCAGCAGTGTCTTGACGCTCGATTTGTCGGCAGGGACGGTGATCAGCCCGCCGGGCATGCCAGTAGATGGCACGCGAGACCCGGCGAATGACACGAGCGACGGACCAAACCCGCGCCCCGGCACGACGAGCAGCGCCGACCCAGTGAGGGCGTCGAAGTCAAACCCTCGAGGTGTCGATCGCGCATCGATGGGTGTGCACCGCAGGAGCTCCGGCACGTTCGGACGACCAAGGTCGATCGTTATGCGCGCTCGAAGCTGTGCTACGAGCTTCACGATCAGCTGCGCGAACGCGTCGACATCGATTCGAAGCACGAGGCCCAGAGGTCCAAGCTTGAGTTTCGCAGAGAGCGACGCTGCCGCAGAGGCGAGGATCTTGAGTGACACCTCGAGATCGGCCCGGATGTCGATGACCGTCCGACCGGTGGGCAGCGCTACTTCAAGACCCCATCCCACGAATTCATAGGAGCCTTGTTTGCGTGATGTCTGATCATCGACTGCGATCCTCGCCTTGGCACGAAGGACGAGCGCGAACGGCAGACGCAGCCCCGGTACCAGTGGACCCAGTGGCACCACGTCGGGTGGAAGACTGAGCGTCGAACGCGGGCTGATGTGCACCACCGACACACAAATTTTCGAGCTGGTCGACTGTCCCGGTGGGTTGCAGTTGCGACACGGAACGTGGGGCGGGCACGGCTTCTGGGGTGAACACGGAACGGGAGCGGCCAAGGGCGCAAACACTCGAACGATCACCTGGCGGCGGAATCCGGACTCAACGTTGTTCTGGCCGTCGTCGGCTCGGGCTTCTTCTTCGCCGATGGGGAAGAAGCCACTGTGGATGGGGTTGGTGATACCAGCTTGTTGCAAGGCAAAACGCATTGCGTTCAAGGTGTTGAACGCGCGATGACGAGAAAGCGCCATGTTGTGCTGGTCGCTTGCCGTAGTCGACGTCGCCCCGTAGGTCCGAAGTGTGATCGTGTCGCGGC
>JANOWU010000205.1:0-2241 GCA_031418035.1 Acidimicrobiia bacterium | reverse complement strand
CCGCCGATTGGCTGTCCGGAATCGTGCCACCGACTGACGACGTCGCACCGTTGCCGATGCGCACTCGCACCGCTGACCCGGTGAACTCGCCACGATCGTCGCCCAAAGCGTCGGTCACGGGGCCGGCGTTCGGTCCCGACACGATGCTCAAGGACCCGGGAACGAATGTCGTCCACGAAGGAATGTTGTCGGTGAGGACCGTTTGGATTGCCGGGTCCTGTCCGACGTTTCGTACGTCGATGGTGTATCGAATTTGATCACCGGCCAGCAGCGGCGTCGTCGGCGACGTATCAACACCACTCTTCGACGACACGATCTGTGGTGCATACAGCTCCGTGCAAAACGTAACAACGGCCGGGTAATAGACGTCGCCCGTTGACGTGAGGTCGATCTTGGCGGACGTTGCGTTGTTCGCCAGCACCACGTTCCCCGGATTCGCGACGTTCAAGATATCCGCATCGAAACCCAGGTTGTTGAGATAGCCCGGCGCGTTTCCCGTGACGTGCGACCCGCCGTTCGTAAGGGACGAGTTGAAGAAGTCGTTCGCCGGGTTCACCGCATCCGACATCACCGTCCCGTTCAGCGAAAGCGCGTCGCCCGTCGTTCCCCGATCGCCTTCGTAGGCGATGACGCCGAGTTTCGTCGCGACGGTGCCCGCAGGCGGAGTCCGAAAACCCGACACGTTCACCGACTTCGGGGATCCACTTCCGACCGAGTCGAGCCCGTCGAAGATCGAGCAGTTCCTGGTTTTCGATCCCGGGTAGCTGTACTGCACGACGAGCGCCCAGCCGCCGTGGGATCCAGAGCCCTGGGTGGCGCGGATGTCGGCCGCCCAGAACGTGCCGTTCCCCGCAGCCGCTACCGACGTCGTGACATTGGCGAACGCGCTGTACACCGAGCCAATCGTGTCGAAGCTCGATGCGGTCACTGTTGTGTAGGTGGTCGCGCCCGGAACCTTGAACTTCACCGACGATGCCGCGGAGGCGGAGCTCACCGCGCCCCAGTACAGACCGGCAAACGTTACGGTCGAACCGGTCGGCAGATTGAGCGATGACGCCGAGGAGTTGAACGTGGATGAGTCTGCATCAGCGTCGACGTAGACCATCGAGTAGTTGTTGTTGATGCCTGCCGTCGAACCCGTTTGCACATTCGAACACGTGGTAGAGGTCGGGCAGGTCAGAATCGTGTTGGCAGCGAACACGATGTCGCCGGTGAGATCCGCCGAGTACCGCAACGTAAAAGGTCTCGACGCTGCACTCGCAGTTTGCGCGAGCGTGATGAACGCGGCGGGAAAAGCGATAAGGACAGAAACCACCAGGGCAATTACTCGTTGCCAGATGCTCCTTTTCATGTGAATCCCGTTTCAGTTCTGCTGAACCCATCGACGTTGATTCACATACATCGGCACAAACGCATTCGCGATATATACGTTTCGCGTTAAAGCGGGGATAAAGCCCGACCGTTCACACTCCAACTCCAACTCCAACTCCAACATGGGGTGCCGCGCGGGCCAACTTGGGGCCTCACGCGGGCCAACTTGGCGAATCACGCCTCAAAAGTTCTCCAAAAACCCCGAGTTGGAGTGCACGACCCCCCGAGTTGGAGTGGCAGACCCCCCGGAGTCCGCCTCCGCGGAACGCAGAACCGAGTCAGGAACGAGCGAGGTACCGGCGCCCCGTGTGCCCGAGCGGCGTGGCGTGCAATTCCGGCGACGGCTCACCGATGGTTGGAGGCCAATTCCGTATCTGGATTTCCCGCAATACGGGTGTGCCACATGCGTCGGCGTTGCGTCATGTCGAACGGCGTTGCGCGATGCATCAGCCGACGGTTGTCCCAGAGCACCACGTCGCCCACCGTCCATTGGTGGTGGTACGTCCGTGGCGGTTGACAGGCAAATTCTGCCAACTCGTCGAGCAGTTTCTCGGACTCCTCGGGGCTCATCCCGACGATGTTGTATGCGTGCCTACCAATGAGCAGATTTCGGCGGCCGGTGTCGGGATGGACCTTCACCAGAGGCCGAAGAGGCGGCTCCAGATCGTGATAGCCGTATTGATCGTAACCTCCGGCCGCGTTCTTCGAAGGGAGCAGACCGACGCGCCCTTGACTGTAGTGCTGCGAATGGTACGCGCACAGATCATCAACGAGGTGTCTCGTCGAATCGTCGAGGGCGTCGTACGCCGCACGCATGTCCGCAAATCCGGTGGCTGCGCCTTCGGTTGGCACCACTTCGGCACTGAACAC
>JANOWU010000204.1:0-18540 GCA_031418035.1 Acidimicrobiia bacterium | reverse complement strand
GGGTGCACATGAAGCGAGCTCCCTCCTGGGGCGCGATCAGTTCGGTTCGTCGCCGAGCCCGCTACCCTGGAGGGAGCTCGGCGACGACCTCGGTCTTGGTGTACTGATCTGACCTTGGCGAATCGGGTCGCGATCAGTTCGGTTCGTCGCCGAGCCCGCTACCCTGGAGGGAGCTCGCTTCATGTGCACCCAACATCTGTCGATGAGAACGAAGGGAGACGTCGTGAACACACCTAATACCCCGAATTTGGATTCCGTCGTCGACGCTTCGATCGCGCCCGGCGTCGATGTCGTGGTGGAGAGTCAAGGCGTTGGCGATGGCGCTGCTCTGGTCGGTGCCAACAGCGCGGCCCTTGCTCCATCCACTGTCCCCAGCGTTGCAGCGCCAAGCCCTCGATCTGGCGCACCACGAGTGCGCGTCGCTCGTATCGATGCGCTGGCCGCCGAGGAGTTGGTGAAAGCGCTCGACCCACGAGACCCGATCCTCGTGAAGTCCGTTCTGGACGAGTTCCGGCGGCACCACCCGAAATCATCCACGCTTCGAATCAGTCAAGCCTTCGAGTTGGCGGCGGAGGCGCACAAGGACCAACGTCGAAAGTCCGGTGCGCCGTACATCACCCACCCCGTGGCAGTCGCAGGGGTACTCGCCGAACTAGGCCTCGACGACGTCACCCTCGCTGCAGCGATCCTTCACGATGCCGTCGAGGATACGGGGGTAACGCTCGACGATTTGTCGGCCCAGTTCGGTGCCGACGTGGCGGCGATCGTCGATGGGGTGACCAAGCTCGAGCGAATTCACTTCGACTCGAAGGAGGCTCAACAGGCCGCGACAATGCGCAAGATGCTCGTGGCCATGGCCAAGGATGTACGCGTACTTCTGATCAAGTTGGCCGATCGTTTGCACAACATGCGCACGATCGATGCAGTCTCCGACGGCTGGCGTCGACGTCGGACCGCACAGGAGACCCTCGACATCTATGCCCCCCTCGCACACCGCCTTGGCATCGGTGAGGTGAAGCACGAGCTCGAAGAACTCAGCTTTCGCGAGCTGGAGCCTCGAAAATTCGAAGAGCTCCAGCGCCTCGTGGAGAATCGCTCGCCGCAGAAAACCTCATACCTCACAACGCTGATCGACGAGGTAAAGGCTCGCCTTGCCGAATTGGGAATCGACGACGTGAGCGTTACCGGTCGAGAAAAGCATCTGTGGTCCATCTACGAAACGATGATCGCCAAGGGCAAGGAATTCGACGACATTCACGACTTAGTAGGCATACGTATCATTGTCGGCTCGATCAAGGATTGTTACGCCGCGCTGGGTACGATCCACGCGTCGTACAAGCCTGTGCAGGGGCGCTTCAAGGATTACATCGCCATGCCGAAGTTCAACCTCTACCAGTCGCTCCACACAACGGTCGTGGGCCCCGGGGGAAAGAACATCGAGTGTCAGATCCGCACACGCGAGATGCACCAGATTGCCGAATACGGCATCGCCGCCCACTGGGCGTACAAAGACGCGAAGCGATCCGGTAAGGAAGGCGCAAAGCCCGACGTCGCCGCAGCCCGCCTCGACGCTTCGAATCTCGCATGGTTGCAGCGCCTCGCAGAAGCACAACCCGATGCCGACGATCCGAAGCTTTTTCTCGAGTCGATCAAGGTCGACCTCGACCAAGACGAAGTCTTCGTGTTCACGCCGAAGGGCAAGGTCGTCACTCTTCCTGTGCGTTCCACACCGATCGACTTCGCATACGCCATTCATACCGACGTCGGCCACCGGTGCATCGGGGCGCGAGTCAATGGACGCCTTTCACCGCTCGACGCGCCTCTGCGATCGGGCGAGTCCGTAGAGATCATCACGTCGAAAGTGGCGACTGCGCAGCCGAGTCGCGATTGGCTCCAAATCGTTGTCACGCCGCGCGCTCGAAACAAGATCCGCCAGTGGTTCTCGAAGGAACGCCGTGACGACGCCATCGAAAACGGTCGTGAGGAGTTCGTAAAGGCACTGCGCCGCGAGGCCCTCCCCGTGCAGAAGATCCAGTCCTCGCCGGTGATGACGGCGGTTCTCGGTGACCTCGGCTTCGATGACCTCGAACAGCTCTACCTGGCTATCGGTGAAGGAAACGTCGGGACCGAGACCGTGGCCCGTCGCTTGGCCGCCGAGCTACGCGGTGGCGAACATGAGGATCAGCTTCCTGCGCCGTCGGTGCGGAACCGTCCAGAACGGCGAGCACAGCGTGGTCTCGCTCATGCCGCTGGGGTTCACGTCGAAGGCCTCGACGACCTGATGGTCCGACTCGCCCGATGCTGCACGCCCGTTCCGGGCGATGAGATCATCGGATTCGTCACGCGTGGGCGAGGTGTGTCGGTGCATCGTTCGGACTGCGCGAACTCGCGTTCGCTGCAGGTGGGGGAGGGGTCACGGGCGATCGAGGTCGACTGGGATCAGGGCGTCGACTCGCGAAAGAACGTGTACGTAGTTTCTATCGAGGTGCAGGCCCTCGACCGGGCCCGACTCCTTGCCGACGTCGCCCGTGTGCTGTCCGACAATCACGTGAATGTTCTCGGGTGCACCACCCACACCGGTGCTGACCGGGTTGCGCACCAGCGCTTCGATTTCGAGCTCGCCGACCCGTCACACCTCGACGCAATTCTCAAGGCTGTCCGACACATCGACAGCGTGTTCGACGCGTACCGTGTGCTTCCCGGCGGAGGGCGTCGGCCCGTCGACGGAACGGAGAACGCCAGCCTTCCCGAGCTGGCCCGCTAACTCGCCGAGTCGATACCGCATTTTGCGCGGCTGCCGAACAGCTTTCTCCGCGACGTCAACCCTTGACAGATCCGGCGAGCAGGCCCTTCACGAAGTAGCGCTGGAGCGAGAAGAAGACGGCGATGGGCACGACCGCGGAAACGAACGCGGCTGAGGTCAGGAGGTGCCAGTCCTGTCCGCGGTTACCCGAGACCTCGACCAGTTTGGCGGTAATCGGTGCGTTCTCTCCACCTCCCGCAAAGATCTTTCCAACGAAGAAGTCATTCCAGATGAAGAGAAACTGGAAGATGCTCAGTGATGCAATGGAAGGAACCGACAGCGGGAGAACGATGCGGCGAAAGATGGTCATGTGGCCCGCGCCATCGATCTTGCCTGCCTCGATGAGTTCGGCGGGTAGTGACGAGACGAAGTTCTTCAAAATGAATAGGCAGAACGGCATACCAAAGCATGCGTGGGCGATCCACGTCTGCACGATCGAAGGAAAGTGCAGAGCCGGAATGATCGTTACCGACCCGATGTGCGCGCCGAGATTGAACAACCGAAGCAGCGGAATGATGGCCATCTGAAGCGGGACGACGAGCAGACTGATGATGCCGACGTAGATCCAGTCACGACCGCGAAAGTCCATCCACGACAGGGCATATGACGCGATCGCCGCAATCATGACCGAGATTGTCGCCGCCGGAATCGCGATCTTGACGGAGTTCGCAAGGTATCGACCGAGTTCGATACCGGAATCGTCGCCGAGAACCGAGACGTAATTATCGAACGTGAACTTAGGATTTGCGAATGCCGTCCACCAACCGGAGGTCTTGATCTGGCGTTCCGGCCGAAAGGACGTTAGGAGTAGACCGAACGTCGGGACGGTCCAAAGAAGGGCCAGAGCCCAAACGAATGCCCGACCGGCTCGTGTGGCGAGAGTGGCGGAGAGCTTGGTTCCGAGAGAGGTCTTGGCGCCTCCGGTTGACTTTGCGCCGACCTCAATTTGAGCCGTACTCATTATGCGCCCATCATCTCAGCTGCTCGTTTCTGACCCCGTTGATTGAGGACGACAACCGGAATCACGATGACGAAGAGCAGCACGGCGAGGGCCGATGCCAGGCCGTCACGGCTCTCCAGGAAGAATTTGATGTATTGCTCGTTGGCGACCGTACTGGTCTCGAAGTTTCCACCGGTCGTCGCCTGGATGATGTCGAACGCTTTCAAAGCTCCGATGGTCCCGGTGGTGACAACCGTAAGAATGGCCGGCCGTATGTAGGGAAGGGTGATCTTGTAAAACACCTGTTTGCTGGTGGCGCCATCTACCGTGGCCGCTTCGGCAAGGGATTCGGGCACCCCTTTGATCGCTGCGGACAGTACGACCGTTGCAAATCCGGTCTGCACCCAAACCAGGATGACGATAAGCAGGACGGTGTTCATTCGGGCCCCACTCTCCAAGAGCCAGATCCGCTGACCGTCACCGCCGAAGCTGTCTGGTAACCCGGGGATGACTTTGGTAATGGAGTTCAGCAGACCGTAGGCAAACGGCGGACCGTCGTAGACGAACTTCCAGATGATGCCCGCACCGGCGAGTGAGAGTGCCTGTGGAATGAAGATGAGCGACTTCGCTATCTTCTCGCCTTTTGCGCCATCGATGTAGCGGGCAATGCTGAGGCCGAGAATGGTGCTGGTCGTTCCGCCGAGGATCACCCAGAGGGCCGAATTCGACAGTGCCAACAGCATCTTCGAGTCGGTGAAGATGTATTTGTAGTTCGCCAATCCACCGAAAGGATGGCTGTTCTCACGATCCGAAAAGAGACTCAAGAACGCCGTTCGCAGCGCTGGAACAAGAAGTCCGATCACGATGAGAACAATGGCCGGTCCGAGGAACACGGCGATCTGGCCGCCGTCTCGGAACCGCTTCGGTAGTGCCATTGTCAACCCGTAGAGCGCGAGGAGCCCTCCGACGAATCCACCGATGCCCAACACCACGGTTATCAACGCACTTGCCATCTGTCCCATCTGGGCTCCCCATCCAAGATCGTGTTCTTTTGAGTGTCGTGCCGCTTCAACAAGCGTGAAGGGTCGCGATCACTCGCGACCCTTCACCGTGTGTTTCTTAATGTGTGAGTGGCAATCAGCTAGCGGGCCAGCTCTTGTCGATGTTCGCCGCGGTGTTGTCGGTGCTCTGGCCAGTGATCCACGAAGTGGCTTCCTTCCAGAAGGAACCTGCACCAACGGCGCCGGGCATCAGGTCGGATGCATCGAATCGGAAGGTTGCTGCGCTCTTGCCGATGTTCGCAAACGTTTGGTCGAACTTGTCGGGCAGCAGGCCGGTGTCGTAGTCCTTGCGTGGCGAGAAGTCACCCATGTTGGCGGCCTTCGCATCGGCGAACTCCTTGGATGCGAGGTAGCGCATCACATCGATCGTTTCGGCCTTCTTGTTGGTTGCAGCGTTCAAATCTCCGCCGCCAAGCATGGCCTTCGGGTCTGAGGCTTTGGCCATGGGGAGGTAGAAGGCGTTCACGGTGCCACTCTCGCCGAAGGTGGTGCCTGCCGGCCAGTTGCCCTTGTAGAAGTTGGCCTGGCGATGCATGAAGCACTTTCCGTCGAGGATCGGGAGTCCGCCGTCTTGGAACTTCGTGGTGGCGATGGCCTTCACGTTCCCGACGTACTTTTCGTTCTTGAGGAATCCGCCGACGGCATCGAACGCGGCCTTTACCTCGGGTGTGTCGAACTTCAGACTGTGATCGACCCACTTGTCGTAGTTGGCAGGAGTCGTGGTGCGGAGCATCATGTCCTCGACCCAGTCGGTGACAACCCAGCCTGTCGCAGCACCGGATTCGATACCGGCACACCACGGCGTGCCGCCGTCGGTGACGATCTTGTCCGAAAGGGTCTTCATCTCGTCAAGTGAGTTCGGGATCTTGTAGCCCTTGGCAGCGAACGCTTTCGGCGAGTACCACACGAACGACTTGAAGTTCTGACGGAACGGGTAGCCGTACACCTTGCCATCCACGGAGCTGTAGTCGAGCCAGCCGCCGAGCATATTGCCGGAGATGTCGGCTTTGATGTCGGCGGGAAGTTCGATGAGCTTGCCAGCTTTTGCCTGAACGGCCATGAGGCCCGGTTGTGGGAAGTCGATGATGCTGGGGGCGTTGCCGCCAGCGAGACGCAGCTTCACGTCTGCCTCGAAGGTCTTGGTGCCTTCCCAGGTGATTTTTACGCCCGTGCACTTCTCAAGCGGCGCCCATGCAGCCGCGAAGTTCTTGATGTCGCTGGCCGTGTCGTTCGGGGAGAAGATGGTTACCTTCTTGCCCTTGTACTGGTTCTTGCACTGAATCGTGCCTGCCGCGATCGATTTCACTGACGCAGCTTTTTTGGTGGTCTTTTTCGCAGCTGATGCCGAGATCGGCGCGGCGATTACGGCCAAGGCCGCTATAGCCGCAACCGGCGTTGAAAGTTTCATTCAGATTCCCCTTTGGTGGAGTCAGGAAGGCGCATTCTGGATCTGTGAAAACGCTTTCTGCAACGTACCACAATCGGCGAAGCTTGTATGTCGAACGTCACACGGCGGGCTCTATATCGAGTGCAGCGATGCCGTTGAAGAACGGACTATCAACTCGATCGGCAGGAGTTCATGATCATTACCGAATGGCTCGTCTGAACTTGCGAGAAGCGCCCGCTGAGCCGCCCTGCGTCCAAGTTCTCGCACGGGTTGGCGAACCGTGCTCAGCCCGACGCTTTCGGAGACCGTGTGGTCGTCGAATCCCACGATCGAAATGTCGCCGGGAACTGCGAGGCCACGCTCGCGAATGGCATGGAGCGCGCCGAACGCCATTTCGTCGGAGAACGAAAAGATGGCGGTCGGACGCGTCGCCGCGGACATGTCGAGGATCGCAGAGGCTGCGGCCCGCCCGCCTTCGATCGTGAACAACCCGTTCTGGATGGTCGCCGGCTCGAGATCGTAGGAACGCAGGGCCCGAGCGGCGCCAGCGGTACGGAATTCCGAGACTGGCGAAAAATCGGATTCCGGTGCGCCGCCGGCGACTAGCCCGATGCGGCGATGCCCGAGGTCGAGGAGGTGTCGAGTCGCCAGGAATCCACCGAGCTCATCGTCGATACCGAGGCTGTACCCGGAGTCGAGTTTTTCGCCGACCACGATCACCGGTGGCTCGCTCGGCGGCGGCGTCCAATCGCGTCCGACGAACACGTCGACGAGAACGAGTGCGTCGACGCGTTGGCGAAATCGCGCCCGCCCTTCGCGAAGATCCTGACGACGAGCCGGTGTGCTAAGCGCGCTTACCAGCAAGTCGTTTCCGGCGGCGTGAAGCACATCCTCGAGACCCGCAGACATCTGGCTGACGTACCACGTGGTGAGCTGTGGCGCGATAACACCGATGGTCCGAGTCTTGCCCGACGCCAAACGTGACGCATTCGAATCGGCGACGTAGTTCAGTTCGGCTGCTGCGGCGAGTACCCGTTCGCGAAGGACCGGTCGGACCTGAGGGAAATCGCGCATGGCACGACTTACGGTCGCTTCGGAGACGCCCGCCATCCGGGCAACGTCGGCAATGGTCGTCACTCCGTCACGACGGGGGCTGCTTGTTCTCTGGCGGTTCGTCATGGATAGAGGGTGCCGGGGTCACACATGGTTTCTCGGCGGCGTCACCTTAGTCCCTGCGCGCCGCCCGACAGAGGAAGAGCAGATCCACCGACTCAGCGATTCGTGAGATGCACGGGGTCGCCGAACATCCGAACGGACCAGGTTGTTCGATCGCTCACTTCCAAGGCGGTGGTGTTGTAGCGGATCTTCCACCAGCCGTCCTCGGGAAGTGCAGCTTCGACGCAGGGGATCTTGCCCGCCGCGCACCCGTAGGTGGCCGGAATCTGAATCTCCACCGACACGAGGCGTCCGTTGAAGATCGAGTCGTTGGCGGGAGGATTTGTACCCCACCACGGAGCCTGTAAACCGGGCGCCAACGTCGTGCCGTCGCTATCGACCGCGAGTTCGGTAACGGGTGCCGACAGCGTGATTCCGTTGTCACTCAGTGGCGTGTTCATCGCGTCGTTGCCGAGCGACAACCCCGGCTTCATCGTGCGGTAGCGAAACGACACCGGTTGATACCCCAGAGCCGGATCGGCGCGCAGAATCTGAATGGAGCGCGCGCCCTCGCCCGGGTCGAACAGAAGTACTTGGACCTTTTTCCCGCGGTAGTAGCGAGCTGGCGCGAGTCGAGCGAGATACAGGTCTGCGCTCCCGCCGCTGGCGTCGGCGAAGACACTCATGGACGACTGGCCAGCAATCGTGGGACAGGTCCCGGTTTCGCAGAGGGTCGGTCCTGTGGAGTTGGTCCAGACGCGTAATCCAAACGCGTTCGAGCCGTACGAGCTCCCTTCGAATCCCGGAACAGAGACGCTGCTCACGTCAACCCGGTACTTTCCGGCTTTGGTCACCTGGAACATTTGTGTCCACTGATCATTCGCCGCCCAGCAGCTCGTGCACGTTCCGTATTTCGCTACAGGGATGGCGTTGCCGAACGGGTCAAACACGGGGTTGCCATATGCGTCGCGAAGCGTAAAGGACGTTTCGAACTGCGCCAACGGGGCCAGCCCCGGATTCACGGTGGCATCGACGACGTTTCGATCGATGACACCATTCGGTCGGTCATTGCTGTTATCGAAGAATCGGTTCCAGATGTCGATTCGAGCATCGACCGGCGTCGTGCACACGCCACCGACGAGGGCCGTAGGACACGGTATCTCGACGATGTAGGTGTAGCTCGGCTGATTCAGTGCACCGGGCTCCGTGGCTGATTCGGTGCGGTACTCCCGGTTCTTCAACGCGTTGACGCTGTCGCACTTGATGGTCCCGTCGGCCAATCGATTTCCGTCGAAGGCGCTGGCGTAGTAGTCGCCGTCTTCACGTGCCGTGCACTTCCCATTGATGGCGAGCCAGAAGTTTTGTGTTGTGCCGCCGGGACCCCAACCAATGAGGCTGCCGGTGCCGATGGCATTGAGTCGTGAACCGAGCTCGATCTTTGGAACGTACTCTGCGGTTGCACTGCGGGTAAGGGCTATTCCGCCGGTGATGTACTGCGCGAAGAAGGATCGGACCTCCGGGTCGCTCACCGACACCCGCAGTTCGCGCGGCGACCAAGGAATCGTGTTCACCGATACGTTCGCCGACGCAACCCGGTTCTTCGTCGCGATATCCGTCGCGGCGTTCCGAGCTGCCGCTTCGTCGGGCATCTTGACGACCCCGGCAAGGGCCGCTGCATCGGCCGCGCGCTGGAGTTCGTTGGCACGAGCGAACCAGACGGAGACATCGAGTGCCAGGGCGGCGCATAGGAGGAGAAACGTCAGAATGATCGCAGTCGTGACGGTGATGAATCCGCCTTCGGCCTGTGGTGGGTTCTCGTGCTTTGCGGTACTCATCACAGGGCTCGCTGGGGTTCGATTTGGAAAACGAATGCCGCGGTCAGGGGCTTGGTGGGAATGATCCCCGTGGCGGAATGGTGAATGACGCGAACCCATACCCCGACGAAGTCGGCGTTCGTCGTTTCGGTGATGGCGTCGTTGCGGCCCGTGGGCGCCCAGCGTCGGTCCCACAGTGTGTTGTCGGCGTTGGATCCGCTGTCGAAACCGAAGTTGAGCTGATCGGCGTTCCAATACTTCGCTGCTGTGTACACGTTGCACTTGTCGGCGACCCCGTCGGAACCCGCGTCGAGAGCGAGAATGCACTCGGGAGGAACCGTTGATCCGGCGGTGTCTGCACGAAAGATGATGACGCCGTCGATCTTGTTGGCCATGTTGGCCACCGACTGACGTGATTGAACGAGGGCGTTGTAATCGGCGTATGCGTCGGTCGCCGAAACACTCGCGACTCGGGCGGCCTGGCGTGCCCCGGCACGAATAGCGTTCAGGTCATAGAGGTACATGCTGATCTCGACGATCCCGAAGATCAGCGCAATGAACAGCGGCAGGACGAGCGCCGCCTCAACGACCGCGCCGCCGTGTTCGTTGTTCTTCGACAATGACGCCGGGCCGGCTTCCTCCCGGCGCTGACTCAGCAGCATCTCGGCTTCTTGGTGGTCGTCGTGGTCGGTGGCTTCTTCGTCGTTGTCGTTGTCGTGGTCGTCGTGGTGGTGGATGTGGTCGTTGTCGTTGTCGTGGTCGTTGTGGTTGTCGTCGTTGTCGTTGTGGTGGTGGGCGGGCCGGTCGTTGTAGTGGTCGGGGGCAGCGTTGTCGTTGTGGTCGTGGGCGACGCCGTCGTTGTAGTCGTGCTCGTCGGCGTGCCTGTTGTCGTCGTGGTGGAAGGCGTCGTCGTCGTAGTCGTCGTGGTCGTCGTGGAGGTGGGCGGCCCTGTCGTCGTGGTCGTTGGCGGCGCCGTCGTCGTGGTCGTCGAGGAGGTCGTCGTCGTGGGGCCGGTCGTGGTTGTCGTCGGGGTCGTTGTCGTGGTTGTGGTCGGGGTCGTTGTCGTGGTGGTCGTCGTTGTTGTGGAGGTCGGCGGGATCCCCGGGAGTGCATCGGGGGTGTCGCGGACGCCGAGGTTCGGTTCGAGCTTGAAGACCGTGTAGTCCTCCACCGAGACCGAGCTTCCAAAGAAGCCGGTCACATGTGGGTGCTTCAGTCGGACGTAGACACCGATGGACGTCACCAGTGAAAGGGCTCGGTCGCGTTTGGTAGGGCACCAGAATTTTGCGTAGCCGGTCGGCGAACAGTCGTAGGTCGTTTCGGCGGCCGTTGCGTCCACGCCATCGATCGAGGCCAGCTGTGCGGTATTGAAAACGTTGCACTTGTCGTCGACACCGTACGGTGCCGAGCCCGACACGTCGACGGCGAGGCACTCCGCGGGCGGAGACCCATCGGCGTTCGTCGGCTTGTAGATGATGACTCGCTCAACTTCGCCGACCGAGGGTCCGGCGACGGCTCGCAGGGCGAGGAGGGTCCGGTAATCGTCGGTGACGCGGTTTCCGTCGACGCACGTCGATGTCGGCGTATTGGGCGAAACCAGACACGAGGAGGCAGCCATTCGCGCACCGGCGCGCGCAGAGCTTGTCGTAGTCTGGCGCTTTTGCCAAAGCAATCCGAAGTCAGCAATCCCGAGCACGATCGGCACGAGGAGGAGAGCAGCGATAGCTAATTCGACCGCCGAAGCACCCTGTTCGCGGTGGAGGGGAACCACCTTGGACCGGGCGTCGTTGCGGTCCATACGCACTCGTCGTCGTGACATCCTCCCCACTATCGGTGAACAGCGACGTCGCCTTAAGGTCCTGAAGACTCATTTCAACCGAACTAGTCTAAAAGTCCCATTGTTTTCGATGTGGTACCCGGAAGGCTTTGAAAATCGTGAGTTCGCACACCGCCACGCCCAACCCAGCCCGCGCGCGAGGTATGCGCACGGACTATTGCGGCGACCTTCGGCCCGCCGATGCCGGCCGCACTGTCAGCGTTTGTGGTTGGGTGGCGAATCGTCGTGAACACGGCGAGCATTTGGCATTCGTCGACCTCCGGGATCGTACGGGTCTGCTCCAGTGCGTCGTCGATGGCGCTGCCGATCTTCGTAAGGAGTACGTGGTTCGGATCACGGGCGTGGTCACGGCGCGTTCTGCCGAAACCATCAACGCTGAACTGGGAACCGGCGAGATCGAGCTGAAGAACTGTGTGGTCGAGGTCCTCAACGTGGCGGAGCCGCCGGTGTTCCCGATCGCCGATCGTGAAGGCGGACCGCACGTCGATGAGAACCTTCGGCTGAAGCACCGGTACCTCGATCTTCGTCGAGAGCGGATGCAACGCAACCTCAAACTGCGTTCGACGATTAACCAAGCCATTCGTAACTCGATGGACGCGCAGGGATTCACCGAAATCGAAACGCCGATGCTCATGCCATCGACGCCCGAGGGTGCCCGCGAGTTTGTTGTGCCTTCGCGTCTTTCCCCGGGATCGTTCTATGCGCTGCCGCAAAGCCCACAGCTCTTCAAACAGCTCCTGATGGTCGCTGGCGCCGACCGCTATTTCCAGATCGCCCGGTGTCTGCGTGACGAAGACCTCCGTGCCGATCGACAGTTCGAGTTTGCTCAGCTCGACGCAGAGATGAGCTTCGTGACGCAAAGCGACGTGCTCGAGTGCATCTCCGAGGCGGTACTCGCCGCAACTTCAGCCGCAACAGGATCGCGCCCGATGGCGACGATCCCGGAGATGACCTGGACCCAGGCAATGGAGGAATACGGATCCGACAAACCCGACGTCCGGTTCGGTTTGAAGTTGATCGAACTCACCGACATCTTCGCCAACACCGAGGCCAAGGTGTTCCAGAGCGCTTGTGTGAAGGCCATCCGCGTGCCGGGAGGCGCCGAGATGACGCGCAACCGTATCGATACCCTCACCGATCTCGCGAAGCAGTGGGGCGCGAAGGGTTTGGCATGGTTCAAGGTGAAGGAGGGTGGCGAAGTTGACGGACCTGTTGCGAAGTTCATGTCGGCCGACGAACTTGCGGCCGTCCTGTCTCGATGCGAGGCCGCGCCCGGTGACATCTTGTTCTTCCAGTCCGGCGAACGCGACCTCGCCCGTTCGGTGCTCGGCAGCTTGCGCCTCGAACTGGGGAAGCCCCCGATCAATGAGGGCTTGTCGTTCCTGTGGATCATCGATTTTCCGATGTTCCATGGAGTTTCCGACGCCGGCAAACCGATTCCCGCCCACCACCCGTTCACCCATCCTCACGTCGACGATGTCGACAAGCTCGAAGCGGACCCGTTCTCGGTTCGTTCGCAGGCTTACGATCTGACGCTCAACGGGTGGGAGCTGGGGTCGGGTTCGATTCGAATTCACAAACCCGATTTGCAGCAGCGGATCTTCTCGCTCCTGGGGATTTCGCCGGAGGAAGCACAGAAGCGGTTTGGATTCTTCCTCAACCCCTTCAAGTACGGAGCCCCGCCCCATGGTGGGTTCGCCTTCGGGATCGATCGCCTCACTGCGATCCTCGCCGGCGAAGAAAACATTCGCGAAGTCATCGCGTTTCCGAAGACCCAGTCGGGGCTCGACCCGATGACGGGATCGCCGACGCCGATCGTGGAAAAGCATCTCACCGAGCTCGGTCTTCGGACGCTGCCGCCCAAGGCCTAACGCCAGCGGTGGCGTCGATGGCGTGGATTCGGGTCTGTGAACTCAGTGTTCTGCAAGCCAACGGTGGGCTCAAGCGCGTCCGCGACCCGCAACGACCGAATGCGCCCGGAGCGCTCGTCCTCCTCGAGGATGGCGATACAGTATGTGCACTGATGAATGAATGTCCGCACGCCGGGGGAGCGTTGACCGCCGGGCACAGGCGCGACGGGTGGATCGAGTGTCCGTTGCACGCGTGGCGTTTCGACGTGCGAACCGGGGAGAGCCTCAGCAACCCCGGGGAGCGGGTCGCAACGTTTGCGACCCGGGTGGTCGATGGAATCGTGGAAGTGGCGTTCGAATGAACGAAGGCAGCAACACAAACACGCGGTTGGAGCAGCAGGTCTCGTTCTTGATGGAGATCGACCGACTGAAAACGGTGCTGCGCCAAACGCCGATCACGGACTCGTCGCGGCCGGAGAACACGGCGGAGCACTCGTGGCACCTCGCCCTCTTTGCGCTGGTGTTCGCCGAGTACGCAACCGAGCCCGTCGACATCGCTCGGGTCGTCATGATGCTCCTCGTTCACGATCTTGTCGAGATCGATGCGGGCGACGTCTTTGTCTACGCCATGAACGACTCCGCAGTTGCCGCCCAGCAAGATGCCGACGAACAACGTGGCGCCGATCGGATCTTCGCGATGCTCCCCTTCGACCAGGGCGCGGAACTGCGGGCGCTCTGGGACGAGTTCGAGTCGAAAGCCACTCCGGAGTCACGCTTCGCGAAAACCATCGATCGTTTGCAGCCGTTGCTGCTCAATCGCGCCAGCGGGGGCGGCTCGTGGAGCCTGCACTCGGTGACGGCCGACATGACGGCCAACTTGATTCGGCGGACGATGCAGAAGGATTCTGTGCTGACGGACTACGCGTTGGCCCTCGTCGATCAGGCCGTTGTCGATGGACTTCTGCTGCCGCCGAATCCGAATGCCGCTAGTTCCTAGCGCACCCTCGCAAATCAGTCGAATACGCCAAAGGTGAAGCACCACAGCAGCGCGGTGAGCGTGAGCCCGTTGTCGACCTCGCCTTTGGCGATGGCTTCGCGTAGCTGATCGAAGGGAACCCATTCGATGCGCTCCGATTCGCTGGGGTCGCTCGGATCACCGACGTGGTCGGCTCCCTCGCCGGCGTAAAGGAAGTAGCGGTGGTCAGCGACGCCACTGGCCGGTGCGTAGTGGTGAAGGTACTGAAGCGCGCCCGTCAGGCGATAGCCGGTCTCCTCGAGCACCTCGCGAGCGGCCGCCTCCTCTGGGGTTTCGCCCGCATCGACGCGTCCGGCCGGAACCTCCCAACCCCACGTGTCCGTGATGAACCGGTGCCGCCAAAGCAAAAGTACCCCTCGGTTGCGGTCGAACACCACAACGCCGGTGGCCGGCGCAGGCATGCGCACCACGTGATGCTCGAAGCGTCGCGCACTATGCCCGCCCGTCGCCGGTATCTCGACGTCGGTGAGGGCCAGCGTCACCCATTCACTCTCGTAGAGATTTCTTTCACCGTGAATGAGCCATCGCATGGCCGCTCAGGCTAGGGGAGTTCGAGACGTCGGCTTCGCTGTCGGTCTTGGTCGGCATTTGCGAGCAAACTGGGGGTATGGCTGGTGCCGACGACCTCTTTGCTTCGGCTCTTCAAGAACGACTGGCCCGACAGGCGCCGCTCGCCGCTCGTCTGCGCCCGAAGACGCTCGACGAGGTTGTGGGTCAAGAGCACTTGCTGGACCGGGGGCGTCCGCTTCGACGCCTCATCGAGGCCGATCGTCTGTCCAGCGTGATCCTGTGGGGTCCTCCCGGAACGGGCAAGACCACGCTCGCGTCGCTCATGGCTGCGGCCACGGCGAAGAAGTTCATCTCCATGTCGGCAGTCACCGCCGGCGTGAAAGATGTCCGTGAGGCGGTGGACACAGCCCGCGAGCAAGCCAAATTTCATCAACGCGGGACGATCCTGTTCCTCGACGAGATTCACCGGTTCAACAGGGCCCAACAAGATGCATTGCTTCCCAGCGTCGAGGACGGCACGCTGGTGTTGATCGGCGCCACCACCGAGAATCCAAGCTTCAGCGTGAACGGTCCGCTGCTCTCGCGCTCCACGCTGTTTCGCCTCCGCGCGCATACGGATGTGTCGCTGCGCGCCCTCATCGTCCGAGCTCTCTCCGTCGAGAAGCGCGTCGTCGAACCCGCCGCCGCCGATCATCTGGTCGCGATGGCCGACGGTGACGGTCGCTCGCTGCTGACGTCACTCGAAGTTGCTCTCGCACTCGCCGAGGAGCACGACGATGGCGTGGTCACTCTTGCTGATGCCGAAGCGGCCGTCGACGCACGAGTTCTTCGCTATGGCCCAGACGAGCATTACGACATCGTAAGTGCGTTTATTAAATCGATGCGCGGAAGTGACCCCGACGCGGCGTTGTACTGGCTGGCCCGCATGCTGGTAGCTGGTGAGGACGTTCGCTTTGTGGCTCGAAGGATGGTGATCTTCGCCTCCGAGGATGTGGGCATGGCCGACCCGATGAGTCTGGTCATCGCCAACGCAGCCGCTCACGCCGTGGAGTTCGTTGGCATGCCGGAAGCGCAACTCAACCTCGGCCAAGCCGCCGTCCATCTTGCCACCGCGCCGAAGTCGAATAGAAGCGCACTTGCTATTTGGAGCGCGATGTCGGACGTGCGAGAGCGGGCGGCCGGCGCGGTGCCGATCCATCTTCGAGATGCGTCGTACGGCGGAGCGAAGAAGCTCGGTCATGGTGCCGGCTACCGGTACCCTCACGATGCGCCCGATGGGTTTGTCGCGGCTCAGTATCTTCCGGATGATCTGGTGGACCGTCGATACTACGAGCCATCGTCCTTCGGTCATGAAGCTCGTATTGCGGATCGGATGCGATCGCGGGGCCAGCTCGAGATGCCGTCACACGTTGAGGAGGCCTGAGATGTCGACGATGGGGTATGTCGCTATCGGAGTAGCGATCAGTGTTGCGGCGTTGGTCATTGCGCAGATCGTGGCGTTGCGGCGATCGGTGGAGGATCTCCGCCAGTTGGTGGGCGAACAGGCAGAGGAGTTGGCGGCGCTTCGAGAACAAACCGTTCCGTTGCTCGCCGACACCAGGTCCGCGCTGCGCAAAGCCGATCGCGAGAACCGAAAGGCCGACGCACTGCTCGATGCGGCGACCTCGCTTACGGGTACGGCCGACGCCGCGTCGAGGTTGGCGTATCGGGCCGTCACGACTCCGTTCGTGAAGGTTGCAGCGTTCGCCAGCGGGACGAAGCGGGCGGCCAAGGAAATCGTGAGTCCCACTCCGATTGTGCCGACGTCGACTCGCCGATTGAAGTCCGGGAAGAACCGCAAAGCAGCGGATCGCAAGCAGATCGAGGTCGGGTCTTCTCAGCGAATCAAGGATGCCGACGGGGAATCCAAGAAAGGCCGTTTCCGGTAGGTCAGGTCGGCGCTTTGTCATTCGAAAGACCCCGGCGGTTGGCGTGAGCCTTTCATGAAGCCACCCGCAGTATCGTAGGTTTGTCGTCGTGAGCGATCTTGTGCTTACCGGAGGTTCCGTCCTCATCGGTGACGACCCCGGATTCACCGACGCCGAACTCGTCATTCGAGCGGGAAAAGTTGACCGGATTACGCGGTCTGGCTCCGGTGACGCGTCGGGCGACCGATCGGCCGTCGTCGACGTGACCGGCCTGCGCCTGGTGCCGGGTTTCATCGACCTTCAAGTGAACGGAATCGCCGGCATCGATCTGTGCAGTGAACCGGAACGCATCGGCGAGGTTGCCCGTTGCCTTCCGCGATTCGGCGTCACCTCCTTCCTGCCGACCATCATCAGCTCGCCGCCGTCGGCCGTCGCCCGAGCACTGGCCGAGATGGCACGTCTTGGATCCGACCGAATGGTCGAGCGAGGGGCTCGTCCCCTTGGGCTCCACCTCGAAGGACCGATGCTCTCGCCAAGGCGCAAGGGGGCACACCGACCGACGCTGCTGCGCGATCCTTCCGCGGCAATGATCGACGGATGGAGTGCCGATGCCGGGGTCGCTATGGTGACGCTCGCTCCGGAGCTCGACGGCGCGGACGAGGTCATCGCGCTGTTGCGTCGGAACGGGGTTGTCGTGTTCGCAGGGCACACGAACGCTTCGGCTGATGTCATTGTCGCAGCCGTGGATGTTGGGATCCAGGGCATTACGCACCTCTTCAACGCGATGCCGGGATTGGGCCACCGAGAACCGGGTCCGGTGGGAGCGGCGTTCACTGACCGCCGCATCACTGCAGGGCTGATCGTCGACGGCGTGCATGTCGATCCCGTGGCTGTCGCCGTGGCCTTTCGCTGTCTGGGTCCGAGCCGCCTGGCGCTCGTGAGCGATGCGGTTGCCGCGACAGCGATGCCGGCCGGAACCTATGTGTTGGGCGGCGACGAACTGATCACCGACGGTGTCTCCGTGCGCCTCAAAGACGGCACCCTCGCCGGGTCGGTCCTCACCCTGGATGCCGCGGTTCGCAATCTTGCCTCGTTCGTCGGATGCTCATTCGCCGACGCGGTGCGCTGCGCGACCTCCACACCCGCACGGGTACTGGGACGCAACGACCTTGGTGTCCTACGCCCTGGGGCTCTGGCCGATGTCGTTGCCCTCGACGATGGCGGGAACGTCGTGGTGACGATCGTCGGTGGCGTCGTCGTGCACCGTCGCGACGGCGTTGCCTCATCGTGAACGGCCACCTCTTCGGGAACGGCCCTCTTCGTGAGCGATCAGCCCGCTTCGTGAACGGCCACCTCGTCGTAAGCGGTCAGCCCGTCCAGCCTGCGACCGGACGCTCGAAGTTCACGTGGATCTGCGCGGTGCCGACGGCGTTCTCGTAGTCGGAGTACGGCACACCGACGGCCCGGCACCCCGAGCCGCCGATGGCGCCGAGCATGGTGAGGTAGTGGCCGAATCGGCCCTCCGGCTTGAACTGGCGGTACGCCGGGTATGCGGCGAGCACGCTCGCATGATCACCCTTCGACCACCACTCCAGGATCTGCTCGTCGAACGCTCGAGCCTCGGGCGAGAAGATGTGCGATGGATCAGACGACTCGTGGGCTCGGATCACGCGCAGCGGGTGAAACGTGTGCGACATCGCCCCCGACGCAAGCAGCATGACCCGACGATCCGACGCAGCGATGGCCTCGGCGAGCAGTGACCCGACCAGGAGATAGTCGATCTGGTCGGCAGTCTGACAGTTGGAGATCGTCATCCAACGCTCATCGCGCTGCAGGAAGGGCAGGAGGTTGACCGTCGGATAGTGGGTGGGCAGGTAGGGATCGTCGTTGGCGGTGATCCACATGTCCTCGCGTGGTTCCGCGAGGGCGGCCAACGACCGGGCCAGCGCAGGGTCCCCCGGGAAGTCATAGGGGACCTGGCACATGCCCCGAGGCAATTCGTCAGACGTAAAACGGCCCGTCCGGCGTTCGTGGGCCGTCACGACGAACTCGACCGTGGTGAACCAGTGGGTGTCGAGCACGACCACCGTGTCGATAGCGAGCGGATCGAGAACCTCAGCGCGCATACGATGCAGACCCGGCACCAGGCTGATCTCGCGACCCTCGTTGATCTCCATCCGGACGTCGGTGGGGAGCACGATGGTTGGCACATGCGCCACCAGGGCGGCGCCGACGATTTC
>JANOWU010000203.1:0-50390 GCA_031418035.1 Acidimicrobiia bacterium | reverse complement strand
TGTTGCCCTTCTGGTGCTCGCGGTAGTGACGGGTAACCGTGCCGTGGGCGGCTTCTGCCTCAACGGTCTTGCCGTCGGGAGTCATAAGTACGCTTGTCATCAGGCCGAGTGAACCGTAGCCCTGAGCGACGGTGTCGGACTGCACGTCGCCGTCGTAGTTCTTGCAGGCCCACACATACCCGCCTTCCCACTTCATCGCGCACGCGACCATGTCGTCGATGAGGCGGTGCTCGTAGGTGAGTCCGGCCTTGTCCATGTCGGCTTTGAACTCGGTCTGGTAGATCTCCTCGAACAGGTCCTTGAACTGACCGTCGTAGGCCTTCATGATCGTGTTCTTCGTGGACAGATAGACCGGCATGTTGCGGTCGAGGCCGTAGCGCAACGATGCACGCGCAAAGTCTCGGATCGAATCGTTGAAGTTGTACATGCCCATCACGACGCCACCGTCGGCGCCGAAATCCGCGATCTTCATTTCCACCGGAGCGCCGCCGTCCTTTGGCACGTACGTCATCGTGACCGTACCCTCGCCCGGGACCTTGTAGTCGGTCGCTTTGTACTGATCACCGTGTGCGTGGCGTCCGATCACGATTGGTTTGGTCCAACCGGGTACCAGCCGTGGAATGTTCGAGATGACGATCGGCTCGCGGAAGATCACGCCACCGAGGATGTTTCGAATCGTGCCGTTCGGAGACTTCCACATCTTCTTGAGGCCGAACTCCTGAACACGGGCCTCGTCGGGGGTGATGGTCGCACACTTGACGGCCACGCCATACTTCTTCGTGGCGTTCGCCGAATCGATCGTGATCTGATCGTCGGTCGCGTCACGCTTTTCGATCCCGAGGTCGTAATAGTCCAGCTCGATGTCGAGGTACGGCAGGATCAGCTTGTCCTTGATGAACTGCCAGATGATGCGAGTCATCTCATCGCCGTCCATTTCGACGACGGGGGTGGCGACCTTGATCTTGGCCATGACGGCTCCTCAACAGTGGGGGCTGCTCGTTCTTGCAGCGCAGTTTTCCTAGCCTATCGGCGCAAACAGCCTCGGATGTGACAAGTACGAGACAAGTTGTGTGTGTCATGTACCCGGGTTGTGCGAGGCTTCGACGGTGACGACCCGCCATCGCTGGATCACCGTGATGACTGTGGTGCTCTCGTGCTATGTCGGGCAGAGTTTTGCTCGCTTCACTTTCGGTCTCCTCCTTCCGGCGATGAAGACCGACCTCGAGATCAGCTACGGGCTCGCCGGCTGGCTCGGCACCATCAACCTGGCCGGGTACTTCGTCGGCACCGTAGCCACAAGTGTTATCTCGATGCGGATCCCCGCCCACCGGCTCGTTCAGGTCGGGACGGTACTCTCAGCGCTCGGTATCGGCGTGCTCGCCGCAACGCGCAGCACTCCGCTGCTGCTCGGAGGGATGATGCTCGGCGGCCTGGGTGGAGCCTTCGCATGGATACCGGCCCCTTCCATCACGGCGAGCGTGTTTCCACCCGAGCGGCGCGGCTTCGCAATGGGAATCAGCAGCGCAGGACTCGGCAGTGGCATCGTCGTCGCTGTCGTCTTGACCAACGTGGTGCGACACGTCGGGAACGACCAAGGTTTGTGGCGCGAGATCTGGCTCATCGAAGCACTCGTCAGCGTCGTCGCAGTGGTTTGTTCGCTTGTGTTTCTCAAGCCCATCGCCGTACAACCCGGTTCGCCGCCGCGCCTCTCCGTGCTCCGCCAGGTTCCGCGATGGTGGGCGCCTACGTTCGCATACATGGGCTTCGGCGTCGGGTACGTCCTCTTCACGACGTATGTGGTCTCGATGCTCGTGCAGGACTCGAACTTCGAACCGAGCCACGCATCGCAGGTATTCGCGACACTCGGATTGGGCAATACCGTAGGTGCACTTAGCATTGGGCGCCTGTCCGATCGACTCGGGCGCCGGACAACCATGGTTGGGGCATTCGCCGCTGCGGCAGTGACCTGCCTACTCGTGCTGGAGGGACACGAGCCGATGGTGTCCATCGCAACCTTCGTGTTCGGAATTTCGATGGCTGGTTCCGTCGTTTCGATTGCCGCGTACATCGGGGACCATGTCCGTCCGCAAGAGTTCAGCGCCGCATTCGGCGCAGTGACTGCGGCCTTCGGCGTCGCACAAACCATCGGCCCACGACTCGGCGGATGGATGCGCGACCGCAATGGCAACTTCACGGCGGTGTTTCTCGTTGCCGCGGCCGCCTGGGCCATCGGTGCCGTCCTTGCGATGGGACTCAAACGCACGAACGTTCCCACGACAGCGAAGTCCGTGCCGCACGTCCGTAGCGAATAAGAACGTCAGCAGTCGGCGCCATCCACGGCGCACGCCTCGGAATCGCCAGCCTCCACCCCAGCCGCCTGCGACGCGGCCTCGTTTCGGGCACGAACCCGTTCGATGACGCGGACCAGGGTTTCGGGGTCCTGAGCACCTGGAACCGACCACAGACCATCGAACACGAACGTCGGAACCGCCGATATTCCCCGCTCAAACCCATCGTTGATCTCGCGCCTGGTCTCCTCCACACGACGCGACGAGCTGAGGAAGACCACTGCCTCATCGGTGTTCGGAAAGAGACCGGCTTCCGTCGCCAGGCGGGCCAACTCCGCGGTGCTCCCGATATCGACGCCCTCGGTGAAGTACGCGTTGAGCAATCGCTGCTTGACGACATGTTGCAGTGGAGCTCCACCGACCTCGAGAGCGTGTCCGATGAGGCGATGCGCGTCGAACGTGTTCGCACGTTGTGCGATGTCCATACGAAACGTGATTCCTTCTCCGGCCGCGACCGACGTCACGTTCTCGATGATCTGTGCGGCGCGTTCGGGACCACCGAACTTCTTCGCGTACCCAATCGCCACAGGCGTCGGATCCTTCGGTGCGGTGGGATCGAGTTGATACGGTCGCCACACGACCTCGAGATCGGCCGCCACCGCCGGGTCGACGAGCGCGAGAGCCTTTTCGAAACGGGCCTTTCCAATCGCACACCACGGACATACGACATCGGAGTAGATCTCGACGAGCATGAGCGTGATGGTACTTCTCGACACGTGGAACCATGTACTTCGAGCGGCCATTCCCCTCACGCAGGTACGGATTTCAGCAGCTGACGAACTTCTTCACCGACGAACCGGTGAAAGATCGCGAGAACAAGGTAGGACCTGCGAGAATCAATCCGTGGGTCTCGGAGAAGTCATAACAATCGCGCATACCAAAGGTGGATCGGGCAAGAGCTCCCTCGCTTCGAACCTGGCCTACTGCCTGTCGGAACGCGGCTTCCAGGTGTTGGCCATCGACCTCGACGGTCAGGGAAGTCTCGGCGCGCACCTCGGCGGTGTTGCCCCGCGTCACAGCGTCGACGGCACACGATGCTTCGACTCCGGAGCGGTACTGGCGGATATCTGTACCATCGCCGACGCATGCATCAACGATGTGTTCCCCGGCCTCAGCGTGATTCCCTCCGATGAGGTTTCCCTCGACGCAGCGGTGAACGACCTCGAACGTCAGGGCGCACTCGGCCAACTTCGGCTGTACGAACTGTTGGACCGTGAACGTCTGAACTGGGACTTCATCATCATCGACACGCCGGGTCACCAGGGCATGGCACTCGCCACGGCGTTGGTCGCGTCGACGGGGATCATGATTCCGGTCATCCCTGAAGCCGGGCCGGTCGCGGAACTTCGCACCGTGCTCAGCAGCATCAACGCACTCTCCGAACAGACGCTGCCTCTCGAGGTGTATGGCCTGGTTCGCATGAGGGTCGGCGGCAACAGTAACTACCGCAGGGTCGCCGAACAGCAGGCGCGAGATTTTGCCACGGCGTCGAATGTCCCGATGTTCCGAAACAAAATTCCCGAAGACGCGCGGTTCGGCGAGGCGCAGCTGATGGGCATACCCGTACGTGCACATGACAAACGCGCGCGCTCCGCCATTGCCTTTCGCTATCTCACCGAGGAACTCCTCGAACGAAAAGGTTGGCGAGCTCCGCTGGCCCTCAACCACGACTCGGTACAGGTCCTCACCGCGTCGCTCGCGGCCGCGTCCGATTTCGGTCCAGCCGACGACCAGGCGAGCGCCATCGAGCCGGTCCTGGCCTTCGACGGTGAACGATGAGCCGGCCGACACCCGAGGAACTCCGTCGCCGTCTGAGCGAGCGGCTCGCCGCCGAGCCGCCCCGTGGCCAGACGATGACCCAGGCACCGACAACGCCGCCACCCGTGTCGGAACCCGATCCCACTCCGACACCAACACCAACGCCGGTCGCCCGCGCCTCGGAGGCCACCCCACCCGCCACCCCGGCCAAGGCTGAGCCGAGTCCCGCGCCCACAAACGCGTCCGTCGCCGAGGTGAAGGTCACTGCACCGACGCCAGCCGCCAAGACTCGTTCCGTTGCTACGCCGTCGGCTGTCACCGAAGACCGGGTCGACGCCGATTCACCGACCCTGCGCCAACCAAAACCGGTCGTGCGCCGCAACGACGAACGCGGACGTCTACGTAGTCACCCCGTTTCCGAGGCGCTGTATCTCGACATCGCTCGCACGAAGCTTCGGGCCAAACGCGGTGAGAAGCTCACGTGGGACGCCATCTTGCAACACGGACTCGACCTCGTCATTGCGCGACCCAGCCAGCTCGAATCGTTGCTCAACGAAGTCGACACGCTCACCTCGAAGGCTCGACGCACCATCGCCGCGACGATCTCGATCGACCACGACATCGCCATGCAGGAGTTGCTGCTCGATCGTCCCTCGATCGGCACGGTTCGTCCTCGGCTCAAGCTCGAGGACGTGTGGTGCGCAGCGTTGATCGCCTGGAAACGAACGGTTCCCTAGCTATCTCGGGGCACAAGTCAGCCCGATCGCTGGTTGGACCGCCATGCCTCGACATCGAGGCCGAGGTCGCTTAGGCGTTCGATCGCCCACAACGGCGGCGGCACGTCGCCGCCGTTCGCCAGCAGTGTGAGCATCGGCCCGCCATCGGCCCACACGTGGCAGGTGTTGCGATTGCGTTCCCCGGTCATCGCCATATGCTCGCGATGCGACTCCTCACGCGGCTGACCATCGATCGACATCGGGCCCGCTTGCTGTGCTTCCATGAAGGCCCAAACGCATTGCATCGCCACCGGTGCCATGGCATTGATAAGTGCACCTATGTGCGTACACGCCCGCGGTCCGCCGAACAGTTCCTTGACCTTGTTCGTGAACCCGCGGGCAATGGACAGTCCAACGAGTTGCTCGTATGCCGGGACGATCGATCGACAATGCTCGTGCGGGTGGGTGTGCATTTTGGCGACCGCGTCGACGATGGAGAGGTCGGCCACCCGGACGACCATCTCCAGTGTCATTTCGTGAATCGACATCGGTTCAGAATCGTCGATACCCCACAGGCCGTCGGGCTTCACATCGTGGATTCGCCCCACGAGCCTAAAGTGTGCGTCGTCGACGACTACAGCCTGAACATCATACGTGCGCGTATGAATTACCTTCCCTGGGAGCAACTCGGACATGCTCAGCTGGCCGTGCGGACGAGACCTGCCCGTTCGCCGCGTGACACGAACTTGATGGCCATCTTTCGACTGGCTTCATCGATCATTTCGGTCCCGAACATGACCGCACCCTTGCCCTCTTCTTCGGTCGCCACCCGGTAGGCATCGAGAATTGCGTGTGCTTTGTCGAACTGCTCCTGGGTGGGCGAGAACACCTCGTTGAGAATCGCAACCTGGTCAGGGTGGAGAGCCCACTTCCCGTCGAAGCCGAGTGTTCGGGTGCGCTTGCAGTAGTCACGGAAACCGTCGGAATCTCGAATGTACAGGTACGGCCCGTCGATCACCTGCAGTCCGTTGGCGCGACCCGCCATCAATATCTTCGAGAAGACGTAATGGAAGTGGTCACCGGGGTAGTCGGGGATCTGTACGCCACCCGTGAGGAACGGGATCTCCATGCTCGCGGCGAAGTCGGCGGGACCGAAGATAATGGTTTCCAACCGCGGCGACGCCGCGCAGATCTCCTCGACATTGATAAGTCCACGTGCTGTTTCGATCTGGGCTTCGATGCCTATATGTCCGATCGGAAGACCGGCGGCGATCTCCACCTGCCGGAGCAGGAGATCCGTCGCAACGATTTGGGCCGCCGACTCCACTTTGGGGAGCATGATCTCATCGAGTCGTTCGCCCGCCTTCCCGACCACTTCCAGGATGTCGAATGCGGTCCACTTGGTCGACCAGTCGTTGACGCGGACGCAAAGCACCTTGTCGCCCCAGTCGAGGGTCTCGATCGCTTCGACGATCTTGGGACGGGCCGCTTCCTTCTCACTCGGCGCACACGCATCCTCGAGGTCGAGAAACACCATGTCGGATCCGAGTCCGGGAGCCTTCGACATCATCTTCTCCGACGACCCCGGAACGGAGAGGCAGGAACGGCGGGGCAGGTCACGAGAGCGAGCAGACATGCTCCTCAGGCTAGGAGCGAACACCCTTTCCGCCCAAAACGAAGCGATGTGACCCTCAACACACCGACCGAGGACGAACAGGTGCCGAACAAAAACGGGACCGGGTGAAAGGAATCGGCGTTGTCCGTGCTTTTCAGGTGATGTGACCAACCACCGAGGAATCGCACAGAGAGCGTACGAACGATGACGGCTCGCAACGGCCACGTTGGCTCTCTCGACGGAATGCGTGCGCTGGCCATCGCTGCGGTCATCGCCTATCACGCTGACTTCGCGGCTGTTCCGGGCGGCTTCCTCGGGGTGGAGTGCTTCTTCGTCCTGTCGGGATTTCTGGTCACGCGCGCATTGTTGGCCGAACTCGGCCGAAATGGTCGAATCTCGTTGCGGTCATTCGCACGGAGACGAGCGCAGCGTTTGGCTCCCGGCCTTTTCGTGATGCTGGCCGGTGTCAGCGCAGTGGTGGTGATCTCCTCTCCGGATCAGGTTTCCCATCTCCGTCGTGGCGCAGTCGGCGCCCTCACGGGAACGTCGAACTGGCTCGAGCTCACCAACGGCGACTACTTCGCAACATTTGGTCGAGGTCCGGTTCTGCGACATCTTTGGTCTTTCGCTGTCGAACTCCAGGCCTACGCAATTCTTCCGTGTCTTCTTTCGCTCATATGGGTACGTACTAAACGACACGCGGACGTCGCAATCGCTCTCGGTCTGTTCACCCTCGCCGGGTACGGATGGCAGGCCTACGTCGCGATTCGCCACCCCGGTACCTCTCGTCCATATTTCGGCACTGACTCCAGGATTGCGGCGGTCTTCGCCGGGAGGTCGTCGCCACACCCGGGCCCTCAAGTCGGCAAGTGAACTTTCCTTTTATAGGCTCGCTTACTATTTCTGTTCCGACGGAGTCGGCCGATTCCGGCCAGATCGAACTCGTGACGTTCCGCAACGGCCGGGCCACGACTTCGGACCAGCGAACACTGCGGATCACCTCCGCTGTCGACATCGACCTCGACAGGAACGGGACCTCCGAACTGGCGCTGGTCATCGATCGAACCGCCGGGCCGGGGTCATCGCAGTCTGCCGATTCGCCCTTGGCCGACTCGGCCGTTGTCGTCGTAGGTCCCGAGACGCCTGATCCAGCAGTGGCGACCACTGGCTCCTTCGGGACCCACATCGAAATGCTTGCCGTCTCCGACAACCAGCTGCGTGCGGTCTCGTTCGAGCCGGGGACGAACGTTGCGACCATCACGCGCCTCGTCGAACGTGACGGTGTCCTGCGAGCCGCCCAGGACACAAGCGTCCTGACCCGGACCGATCTTCCCCTCATTCGCGCCGGTGATCGCGAGATCCGATTCAAAGCCGGGACGTCATCTGGACTCATCCGTGCAGGACGTGATCCTCGAACCGGATGGTTCCGTGCGCGCGCCGGTCAGACGCTACGCATCGACGCATCCAGCGTGGCCAGCGGATCCGGCCGTGACGTCGTCGTTCGTACTCGCAACGCCAACGGGAACCAAACTCCACTCGGCAGCGTCACACTCCCCGCAACGCTCACCGTCGAGCTGGCGGTCGACGGGCTCTATGAGCTGCTCGTGGGGTCGGGCGAGGCGACCATCTTCGAACTCACGATCGAAGGACCCTGAGCGCGCGAAGGATACGAAGCGCGCATACGATATGCCCTGCAGTGGTTCGTCGAGGGCCTTGAGGAGTTCGGGAGCGACCGGGCAGTCGGCGAGGGTGACCGCTAGTCGAGGGCCTTGAGGAGTTCGGGAGCGACCGGGCAATCGGCGAGGGTGACAGCGACGTCGGGGGCCATGGCTCCCCACGGGCCAATAACGGAATCGATGAGCGACAGCGGCACCAACTCCAATTCGCTGTCCCACGCATCCGACGCCTCACTCAGGCGCTCGGCGTACGTATCCCAGAGGCGCTCCGGAAGAACGCGCCCCACCCCTGCGGCCGCCCACACCTGTTTCCCGGCGGACTTCGCTACGGCCGCCGCCGCGTGGGACCCGCTCAGTGCGGCAATCGATTGGCCACCGATGCCGAGCGCATCGAGGAGCACGACGTCGACAAACGCCGCAGCCGCACCGACTCCGCGTTCATCGACAAGGGTTGGATCCAGGCCAACTCGCTCCAAACGTCGGACAAACCCGCTTCCCTGGTCGAGGGTATCGACGACGAAGACGTCGAGGTCTCCGCGTTTGGCGATTGCGGGAGCGATCGTTTCGGGCCAGCCGAGCACCAACACCTTCGCATCCGCCGGCAACAGGTCGATCAGGTGGATCGGCGTGGTGTCTTCGTCGACGGCATCCGCAGAGAGCCACGCCTCGTGCGCCGGATCGGCGGCCACGAGCACGCGGGCGGCAAGCCACCACACCGATGCGGCGTGAGCCTGTCGGTCGACGAGACGTCGACACGCCGTCACCAAAGCGGCAGGATCGCGACTGAACGACGCCAGCGCCGCAGCGGATTCGCGCACCAGCATTGAGGGCGCGTCGTCGCCCGCCCGGGCTACATAACGGAGACGCTCAATGGGATGCATGGGCACAGGTTACGTCGGGCCGCGCCGGTAGCGCGAGCGAATGTCGCGCAGCGCTGCCACCGACGAACTGTCGCACTCGCCCACCCTCGCTGGTGCGGAGCCCTGCGCCGGGTGATGGCTGACATCAGTGCTGGTCAGGCTCCGAACGCGTCGGTCCGAAGCCTTCTTTCGAGTCGAGTTCACCTTTGGCTGGTGCTGCGTCGACTAATCTCGCCGCCCGTGGCTTCGAACCCTCCAGCCGACTTGATGTTCACCCCGCTGACCGGCAAGGGATTCCCCCTATCCGGATGGCTCGTGCAGTACCACCTTCTTCTGGTGACTCTGGATCCGTTCACGAATGAGTCGGCGTGGCTCCTGAAGACAAGCGCCAAGATCTTGCAGACCTTCGATCAGGCCGACTGCCGCGTCGGGTTCGTACTTGCCGGGGCCGACATCGATGAGACCCGCCAGTTCCTCGGACCGTACAGTCGCGAGATCCTCGCCTTCCCCGATCCTGACCGATCGATCACCCGCGCGTTCGGGTTCGAGCGTCTTCCCTCGATCGTGGTCGTCGATCTCGGCGGCAACGTTGTGAACTCCTGTGAAGACTGGGATCCCGCCGGATGGCAGACCGTCACCGACGAGTTGGCCCGCATGATGTCGTGGACCGGGCCGGTGCTTCCGTACAACGGCGATCCGGGCCCCTATCTCGGCACACCCGCTGCAGGCTGACCCCGTTTTTCGTCACCCTCCGTAGTTTCTGGTCAAGTTTTTTCGGTCGCGTGCCGAAGAAATGAATGTCTGTTCACCGCCATCACACGGCACCATCTCCCGCGACCGTCTCGCTGGGACAAACCAGGACCGGAACAGACGACGGAGTCGTCATGCAGAATCCTCACCGATCGACCACACCTCGACCACGGCGTCATGACAGCCGCGGACTCACACTCCAACGTGTGCGAATCACTCTCCGACGAAGCGCCGCCGTCCTTCCCGTCTGTGCCATCCTCGGCATCTGGGTGACGCGATCGGCCATTGCGACATCCCCGACGGCCGCCTCCAAACCACCGACGTCGGCGGGCGTTGCCCGGCTCCTTCCGGTGGCGACCACGCCACCTGGGCCGACCACGCCACCTACGCCGACTGCGTCCGTCACTCCTGCTCCCCCTGCCCTCGGGCCGACCCTGCCTTCTGCCGTACCCGCGTCACCTTCCGTAGTGCCTTCTCCGTTGCCCTCTGTCGGCCCGACGCTCCCGACACAGCCACCGAACACCATTGCCATCGTGCGAGGGCCATCGGTGCCCGCCCGCAACGGTGTGGTGCCGCTTGCGGTCAACGGCCAAGACGTCACGACAACCACCGCATTCGCGACGACGGTGTTGTCGGCACCTCCCACGAGTGTTGCGGTGGTACCGACGGCGCCCGCGTCGGCCGCAATTCCACCGTCGCAGACGATTCCGATTCTTCGCCCATCGACCGGTACCGCGGCAGTTCCTCCACTCGCCTCGATTCCCACCGTGCCCGTTGTGACGTTCCCGGTTGTCACCGCTCCCCCGACCGTTGCCCCCACTGCTCCCGCAACCACTCCCACTCCTTCTCCCGCTCCCATGACGGCCAAGCCAGCACCCGCCGCTCCCGCTCCCGCGACGGTCAAGCCAGCGCCTCCGACAACGACCACATTGGCTCCAACCACGACGACTGCTCCACCCACGACCACCACGACAGTTCCACCCACCACGACAACTCTTGCGCCGACGACCACCACGAACGTCGTTCATCCCGTTCTGGAGATCTCGCCGGTGTACAAACCGAAGGCACCCTTCGTCATCGTGAACACGGCACCGCCCACGACGGTGCCGCCTCCCACCACCGCACCTGACCCGGCCACCATCCCCGACTCGATAGTGCCCACCACGATCCCACGGCTTTCGTACTTGGAGCCGACCATCGACCCTCCGTCACCCCATGAGCGCGCCGCCGAGGTGGTCGACTTCGCTCGCTCGCAACTCGGCGTCGCGTACCTCTGGGCCGGGGAAGGTGTGGCCGACGGCGGCTTCGACTGCTCCGGCCTGTCCAAGAAGGCCTGGGAGGCCGTGGGAATCACGCTCACGCATCAGTCGCAGGTGCAGTGGAACCAAACTGCTCGCGTGGCCAAGGCCAATCTCGAGCCCGGCGACCTGGTCTTTTTCGGGGCACCGATCCACCATCTCGGCATCTACATCGGTCAGGGCAAGATGATCGAGGCACCTCGCGAAGGAACGTTCGTACGCATATCTTCTATCAACCGACGCGATCTTGTCGGCGGCGGACGCATTCGCAGTTGAGTTGAATTGCTCGGCCGTTCCCAGGCCACACCGCTGAGATACCACCGCTCCGACGGCATGCACCGAAGGACGCCCTTCGAATCGTCCCCGTGGCGTGGACGGTCCGGGCGGCAACGTCCACAACCTCGTCTCGAACCGCCCGATTCGAGCCGTTCAAGGCCGTGTTGTGTACCGATTCTGTGGAATGGGGGTCCACTTAACGAGTGGGACATCAACTCGGAATGCCGCCAGCCGACCCTTTGGAAGCCACCGACGATCGGGCTCTACTGTGGGTTCAGTGACCCCCACCCCTCAACTGGCCGCGGATCGAGTCGGCCAGGAACTCACGATCGGTCCCCATCGTGTCCCGCTGATAGCGCTAACGGTCGTGAAGTTCTTCGCGAATACGGCACTTCGATTGGCATACCCATTTCTGGGCGATATCTCGCGCGGTCTCGGCATCTCAAAGACCAGCGGCGGCCAACTACTCGGCCTCGGCGAGTTGGGCGGATTGGTGACGTTCGCCGTCGGGGGTCAACTCGACCGGGGACGCCATCGTCGTTGGTTTCTCGGTGGAGTTTTCTCCAGCGGTATCGGCGCATTGCTCTTTGCCGTTGTCAGGGAGAGTTGGGCACTGGGGCTCGGATTTGCTCTGATCTGTCTCGGCGTCGCACTCATTACCTCCTCGGGTCACTCTTATCTGGGTGATCAGATCCCCTATGCGAAGCGAGCTCGTTCGATCGGCCTGTACGAGACTTCGTGGGCGTTTGCCCTGCTGATTGGCGGGCCGCTGTTCGCAATCGCCATTCGAACCTGGTCGTGGCCGACCCCATTTGCCATCGTCGGAGCGGTGCTGTTGCTGTCGATACCGTTGGTGTATCGGAAGCTTCCGCGAATCACTACCGTAGGTGCACATACAGTCGAGAATCTCGGCTCACCGAGCGTGAGCGTGGTCGCGCTGACTATTGCCACAACGCTGCTCGCCACCCTCGCCTCGGTGATGACGTTCGCCACCTTCGGGCCCTGGCTCGAACGACGACATTCGTTAGGCACCGGCGGGCTCGGGGTCATGGCAATGGCCCTCGGTGGCGTCGAGCTTGTCGGGAGTGCCGTCGTTGCTGGCACCGGTGATCGCCTTGGCGCCCGTCGCGCTGTCGCCCTTGGCCTGGTCACGATGGCGGGCGGCGCAGCGATCCTGCTACTCGTTGGCAACACCGGGCCCTTGGTTGCCGCGCTCGGGGTCGTCGTGTTGTTCGGCGGCTTCGAGTTCGGGTACGTGGCGCTGCTCGCGGTGGTCAGCGAAGTTGGACGGTCCCGTCGAGGGACGATTATCAGCCTCGACCACGCGCTGGTCGTGGTGTTTCGAGCGGCCGGCGCGGCCCTCGGCCCCCTCATCGCTGGCGAGGATTCCGGTCGGTTTGGGACCGTGCAGGCCATCGTTATCGGCCTCGCTCTGGCCGGCGCAGCGTGCGTACTGCTTGGCGGCCGACTTGACCGACCCAGCGAAACATCTCTCTGAGAGCTGTTCGATCGAAAGTCTTCGCAACCGCGCCGCGACCTACGACGCACCACCTCGGTAGGATCAGCGCCATGAAGGCTGTCGTCATCACCAACAAAACCCTGGTCGTCGAAGACCGCCCCGACCCCGTGCCCGGGCACGGCGAGGTGCTCCTGCGCGTGTTCGCTGCTGGCATCAACAGTGCTGATCGCATGCAGATTCTCGGGTTCTACCCCGCGCCTCCCGGATCACCGGCCGACATTCCGGGCCTGGAAGTGGCGGGTGAAGTGGTGGCATGTGGTCCAAACGTGTTCCGTTTCCATGTGGGCGATCGCGTCATGGGCGTTGTGGGCGGCGGTGGCATGGCCGAACTCATCACGGTTCACGAGCGAACGTTGTTGAGCATTCCCGATTCCGTCGATTGGAACACCGCAGGCGGGTTCCCCGAGGCCTTTACCACGGCACACGATGCGTTGATCACCCAATGTGCACTTACTAGTGGCGAGCGCTTGTGTGTGCACGGGGCAGCGGGGGGTGTCGGCATGGCCGCCGCGCAGATCGGCGCTTTGGTGGGAGCATCGGTCTTGGCGACCGTACGCAACCCCGACCTTCGTCAGAGTGTGCAGGACCTTGCGCCGGGGATCACCGCAGTCGACCCAACAACGTTTCTCGAGCACGGTCCGTTCGACGTTGTTCTGGAGTTGGTTGGGGTCTCGAACCTCACCGATAACCTCAGTGCACTTAACATAGGTGGGCGGATCAGCATCATCGGAGTGGGAGGCTCCGGCTCGAAGGGCGAGATCGATCTGTTGTCGCTCATGACGAAGCGGGCCAAGCTGATGGGGTCGACGCTGCGGGCACGCCCTCTCGAACAGAAGGCCGATGCGGCGGTTCGCGTCGAGCGACAGCTTCTCCCCCACCTTGCCTCGGGCCGTTTGCAGGTTCCTATCGTCGAGTCGTTCGCACTCGACAATGTGAGCGAGGCCTACGCCCGCTTCGCGGCGGGAGCCAAGTTCGGGAAAATCGTCGTGAATCCCACGCGGTGATTCCACAACGCACACTCCCGACCCTCGACGAGTACTTCGCGCGCTGGCAGGTCCTTCACAACGCCGCCGATGTCGATCCGCGCGACAACGTTGCGCTGCGCCTCTTCCTCAGCGTCGTGTATCGGGTGGCTCGGCCGTTCGCCAAGGCTGGTGTCTCCCCGAATGTGGTCACGATCCTCGGGCTCGCCCAAGGACTGGTCGGGCTTGGCCTTGCCGGCGCTGTTCCGATTGCCGCTTCCGTCGTGATTCTTGCCAGTTCGGTCACCGACGGAGTCGATGGTTGCGTTGCCGCCCTCACGGATCGATCGACTCGCTTCGGCGCGCTCTTTGATTCCATCGCCGATCGGCTGACAGAGTGGTGTTTCGTTGCCGCAGCGGTCGTCACCGGCGCGAACCCGTGGCTCGGTGTCGGTGCCGCCGCTGCGATCGTGTTGTTCGAGTACACACGGGCGCGCCTCCTGGCCTCCGGGCTGCAAGAGGTCGGACCCGTCACCGTGGGCGAGCGACCGACCCGAGTGATCGCGTGTGTGATCGCGGTTGGCGCCGACGCCTTTACCGAGGCTCACCTCGTCGCCAATGTGGCAATGGCGGTCGTCGTCGTGACGTCGTTCATCGCGATGGTGCAGCTCCTTCGCTGGGCGATCCCACGCCTCTCCTAACGACTTGCCACGAAGGCCGAAACAATCGACCGGCGCGACCACACCTCGGTGCTACGCCCCGGGCTCGCCCACCATGCCGGCGACAATCTGTGCACTTAGTACCACGAGCGGCAAACCACCTCCCGGATGTGATGACCCTCCGACCAGGAACAGACCCGGAATGGGCGATCGGTTCGCTGGGCGTAAAAACGCGGAACGCGCTCCGTTTGACGACGTTCCGTAAATCGATCCACCGATTGCGCGGGTCCTCGTTTCCAGATCCGCGGGAGTGCGGATCTCTCGCCACAAAACCCGGTCCCGCACATCAAGACCCCGGGCCGCCATCACGGCCAAAACCCGATCGGCGTAGGAGTCTCGAAGGTCACCCGCATTCCAATCGATCCCCTTTGCGGGATCCGCAGGACTATGCCGTGGTGCGTTGACCAGCACGAACCACGACTCGTGCCCCGGCGGCGCGACCTGAGGATCGCGGGCCACGCTCACATAGACCGTGGGATCTCGAACGACCCGTGGACGCGCGCCGAAAAGGTCGTCGAACTCGTCGTCGTAGCGGCTCGGGAAGAGCACGGTGTGGTGAGCCAGATCCGGAGTGCTCCCGCGAACCGCGAGACACAGAACGAAACCGCTGAGGCTCGGTTGGGCGCGAGCCAAGCGGCGAAGTGCAACTTCTCGCTTGGAGGACTTCGACGTGCGAAGTAGGTCCGCATAGAGATGACGCGCGTCGGCGTTGGCCACCACCACGTCGGCCGCGATGAACTCGCCTCCAACAACGACACCGGATACGCGTCCGTCCGAAACCCGGACTTCAGAGACGTCGGCACCGGTTCTGATCGTTACGCCAAGCTCGCGGCAACGTTGCTCGAGGGCATCCGAGAGTCGTCGAAGTCCACCCTCGATGTACCAGACACCGAAGGCTCGCTCGACGTGCGGTATCGACGCAAGCGCCGCCGGGGCGCGTCGTGGATCCGAACCGGTGTACGTCGCGTATCGGTCGACAAACGTTACGAGACGCTCGTCGGAGAGATAGGACGAAGCAAGGGATCGCAAGCTTCGCCATGGGGAGATGGTGCGAAGGTCCCGGAACCGTCGAGCGGCGAGCACCAACTCGACAGGGTTCAGCGCCTTTTCCAGAAATGTTTCATGCGTCGCATCCCAGATGCGCTCGGTTCGGGTGAGGAACGCCGAAAGTTCGGTTGCATTGCCAGCGCGCATATTTTCGACATTTTGAAGGAACTCGGTGTCGGATGCAGGGGCATCGAACCAGGTACCGTCGCCGAATCGGTATCGGGCCACAGGATCGACCTGCCGAAGCTGCAGGGCCGACGACATCGAAGCACCCGTGTCGTCGAACAACGACTCGAACACCTGAGGCATGGTGAGAATCGAGGGACCGGTGTCGAATCGAAATCCTTCGCGCTCGAAATGGCCGAGCTTGCCACCAACCTCATCCGCCTGTTCGAGCACCTGAACGGACCACCCCTGCTTGGCCAGCCGCGCCGCCACGGCGAGACCACCGACACCACCGCCGATGACCACAACGGTGTTTCGATCGGAGCTCACAGAGATCGACCCTTCCAGGTGATGAGTCCCCGTCGGTGATGACGCCAGCTGCGGGCCAACAGAAGGAGCAGCGCTGTTATCGATAGGGGATGAGCAACTGCATCGGCCATCCGACCACCAGTCGTATGTGCGCTTACGATACGCCCCGCCACACCCGCCACGGAACCCAGCGCACCGTACGTCGCCAGCCGGCGTCGGCCCGCAACCGCTCCCCCGATGGCGGTCAGCGGCGGCACGACATACGCCGTTGCGAGGAGCGCACCGAGGACTAGGGCACCGGCGGGCGAACCGCTTGCAGACCACAGGTTCTTCGTATAGCCGTCGCGCAGGGCCGACCACGAGTCATACATACGACAGGTTGCAAGCTCGGTGCCGTCGACCACCGCAACCCGAAACCCCGCCTCTTTCATGACTCGCGCCAGCGCAACGTCGTCGAGGACCTCGCCGCGTACTCGGGCGAACCCGTCGACTCCAAGGAGGGCGTGTCGGCGAGCCAGCATGAACTGCCCGTTCGCGGCCACCATCGTCATGGGCCGTTGTCGCTCGGCCAATCGCAACGGCAGAAAGGTCAACCACATCCACTGGAGCAACGGTTGCATCAAACGCTCGCCGGACGTGATCGCTATCTGTCGCGGGTACGGGCTCACGAGGTCGAACCGAGCCGACTCCAACAGAGCGACCGACGCGCGAATCGCTGCCGGTTCGAGACGAACGTCCGCGTCGACAAACACCACGTAGGCACCACCCGAGCGATCCAGGAGCTGCTGCGTCGCGTTGGTCTTGCCGATCCAACCTTCGGGGAGCGACGCTGCACCACCGGTGAGCAGTGTGACTCGGTCGTCTGTTCCTGCAATGTTTCGGACTAGGGCGGCGGTGGCATCGGTGGAACCATCGTCGAGCACGAGCACCTCCAGATCGGAGACACCCGTGGAGGCCAGGATCGACGCAAGGCACGACGAAATGTTCGCTGCTTCGTTGCGCGCCGGAACACACACCGATACCCGGTGCTGCACGATCGGTGCGTCGGCCGACGGCTTCCGAAGAAATCGCCGGTTGAGAATCGTATGTGCAGTGAGGATTCCGCTCAGCATCGCGGCACCTGCGGCGAACCGCTCGAGCTTCATGTGCCAGCCTCACGGATGTCGGCGCGAACACCGCGCGCCCACGGCAGGAGCACCGCCCCGAAGACGAGCCCACCGATAACCCCGACCCACGGAAGTCCAAAGAACACCAGGTGACCCAACGTCTCGGAGAACCACGTCCAGGCCAGCATCGCCCACGCCGGCCAACACCACGACGATGCCACCGCCGCTGGGTTCGACGCGAACGCGCCTTGCAGAAGCGTCATCATGACAAAGGCGACAGCAAACCACCCCAACGAGTTCACGAGCGGAATCTCGTTGAGCGCCGGACCCGGGGTTGGCGCCCAGACCCAATGCCCGGCATCGACCATCTGCGGATCGAGAAGGAGGTCCCACGCGGTCAGGATCGCTGCGCCGTAGATACTGAGGCGCCACCCTTCACCGAACACGCGGCGAGCCGCCAGGAACGCCGGCCACCCCATCATCGCCCAAGCCAGTGCTACAACGACCGGCACACCAAGCACGCGCCAACCCAGCGATGCCGTGTAGTCATAGTTGCCGAACGGGAACCCTGTTCGCGAGCCGACCGCTTCGATCGCGAGTCCGACGCCGCCACAGATCCCCAGGACGGCGAGCGGTCCACGGGTCCCGTAGAGCACAAACGCATGAGCCGTCGAAAAGGCACAAAAGGCGACGACTGAGAGAATAGTAAGCATACGTTGCGCATCACCGCCAACCAGCGGATACGCAACCTGCATCAACACGGCCGCTCCGGCACAGCACAACACGAAGGCGCTCAACCAACCACGCGACATGGGCTCAGACTCCATCGAGGCCATCGAGGGTTCCCGACGAAGAGACCACCACAAACCGAGCGAACAGCTCCTCGGCATACCAATTTGTCTCGTGCGTCCGTCGAATCACATCCTGGTGGGCTCGAGTCTTATAGGCGAACGTAGTAATTCGTTCGTTGGACTCCCACAGAGAAAACGTTCCTTGCAATCCCAGCGGGGCTTCACCGACACCCACGCGAAACAGCAGCCCCGGCGTGTCTCGCATCGACGCCGCGACCGCCGGAACGGCGCGCCAGAAGGCCCGCCACTGCCGAGGTCGAATACGGGCCCGGGTGATGGCCGCAACGATGGCGTCGGGCGCCAGACCGGGATCGGTTCGAGCGAACCCGGCGAAGGGCTCGACACCGGCCCAGCTCCCCTTCCACGAGGTCGGTGCCAACACCGCTGACCAGGTAGCCGACGACAGCCGACGCCACCGCGCCGCGACGGCCGATGCTTCGAAACGACCGCGATCAGCGTCGGAGTCCCACACGCAGAACAGACCCCACCGGGTCAGGTCGGCGTCGCGCACGCCGAATGTCTCCCCGCTTCCCGTTCCGAGCAGCTTCCAGAAGCGCAGTCCCGGGACTGAGCGAAGCGCGAAACGATCTGCGCCCATATGAAAGAGGGCACGAGCTACTCCCCATCCATCGACCCGATGGAAGTGAATCGAACAGACCGGACTCACGGGAGACGTCGAAAGGTCAGGAGCTACTTCGCCGACCAACCGCCGTCCACCACCAATGTGGAGCCGGTGACATACGACGATGCCCGGCTCGCCAAGAAGAGCAGGGCGCCGTCGAGTTCGGTCGGCCCCCCGATTCGACCCATCGGCGTTTGGTCCACGAGCCACTTCGAACCAAAGTCACCCTCGATCAACTCGTGTGTCAGTTCGGAATCGAAGAAGCCCGGACACAGCGCATTGACCCGAATGTTCTTGCGCCCCCAAAGACAGGCCAGCTCTCGCGAAATGTTCACGAGCGCACCTTTCGACGCGGCATAGCTGGCTTGCGTCAGTCGTCCCGAACTCACGAGACCCAGAACCGACGCCACGTTGATGATGTTGCCCGAACGGCGTTGCAACATGTCCTTGCGAGCCACCAGTTGCGAGAGGTGAAACGCAGCATCGATGTTGATGCCCATCACCCGACGCCACTCCGCCATCGGTTCCTCCTCCGGCCGAAATGTCGACACGGTCCCTGCGTTGTTGATCAGCACATCAACGCGACCGAACGTCGCAAGCGCCTCGTCGACGAGCGCTTCGCACTGGGCGTCGTCGGCGACGTCGCACGCGACAGGAACGCTTCCGGGCAATTCCGCGGCGAGCGCCTCCAATCGATCCAACCGACGAGCCGCCATCACGAGGTGCGCACCCGCAGCATGAAGCACGCGAGCGAACTGCATACCGATTCCTGAACTCGTGCCCGTTATGAGCACGACCTGCCCATCGAGGCGAAACATTTCGAAAGGGTCAACGGAAACACTCACACTGTTGAGCCTACGGGACCGAGCGTGCAAACCGGTGAGCGACGCCGGATTGCCAGCCCGCACGATCGACCAGTACGTTCGGTGCGGTGAAGATTCGAATCGGGTACGGGCTCGGCACGCAGGGGATGCCGTGGACTGGTCAGGACTATGGCGCGTTCGTCGATGACCTCGAGCGACTGGGATTCGATTCGCTGTGGTTCTCCGAACGGATCAACGGCGACGCGCCCGACCCGGTGTCCGCCATGGCCTTTGCTGCCGGCCGTACGACCACATTGAAGTTCGGGATGAGCGTGATGGTCCTCCCGGGCCGCAACCCGGTGCTCGTCGCAAAGGAGATGGCGAGCCTTGCCATGCTTTCGGGGAACCGTATCCTGCCTGCGTTCGGTCTGGGCGCTGCCGACCCTCGTGAACACGCCGGGTTTGGCGTGGTCCGAGAGGAACGAGCGCCGATGTTCAACGAGGCTCTCGAACTCATGCGTCGGCTGTGGAACGAAACGCAGGTCACTCACGAGGGCCGGTTCTATTCCTGCGCCAACATCTCGGTCGGCCCGCGGTTGAACAAGCCACTCGATGTCTGGCTCGGCGGGATCGCACCGTCGGAGCTCAAGCGAGTCGGGCGACTCGCCGACGGTTGGTTGCCGAGCTTCATCACCGCCACCGAGGCCGCGGAAAAGAAGCGAGCGGTCGAACAGGCCGCCGAGGATGCCGGCCGCAAGATCGACGAGGATCATTACGGCGTGCTCATCGTGTACTCGTCCGGCCAGCCGCTGCAGGGCACCTTCATCGAGCGCATCAAGACTCGCCGGCCCGACATCACGGACATGAGCGAGCTCTTCCCCGTCGGCGTCACAGAAATCCGTTCACTTATCAATCGGTTTGTCGACGTCGGGTACACGAAGTTCGTATTGCTCCCGGCGAGCCCCGTACCCAACATGACTGCGGAGTTGGAGCTGCTTGCGTCGGACGTGTTGTCCCTCGAAAACTGAGGTCGCGTTCAGGGCCGAACCGCAGGTTCGGAGTGCCCATTCGCCGCCCGCCGCTGAGGTCGCGTTCAGCGCACCACGATTGCTGAGCGTGCGAGAAGAACTGGGCCCGTTACTGTGATGACGCTGAGTGGCGAGCACTACCCCTCGGCGGGCGGACGCCGTACGGTGGTCAGGTGCACAGATCTCCCTGTCTCAAGCCGCTCTCGAAGGCACCGGCCCTTGTCGTCGTGGCTCTGGTGCTCGCCGTTGGACTCGCCGTCGTCTTCTCGTCGCGCTCCGATGCCGGCGGTGTGACGAAATCGACCACGGCATCCAAGGCACCCAAGGCACCCAAGGCGGCCAAGACGAACTCGACAGCATCGACGAAGCCGGGGACACCGACGCCGACAGCGAAAAAGCCCGCGGCTAAGACCGTCAAGTTCAACATCGACGTGCCGAGCGAGGCACCAGAGATCGAGACCGGTTTGGAGTGGATCAACGCAAGCCCGCAAACCCTCGCCGGGCTTCGAGGAAAAGTGGTCCTCGTGAACTTCTGGACCTTAGGCTGTATCAACTGCCAACGCACCCTGCCCCACGTCAAAGAGCTCTACGCGAAGTATCACGCCAAGGGTTTCGAGATCGTCGGTGTTCACTCACCGGAGTTCGACTACGAGAAGGAACTCGGCAACGTCCGCAAGGCCGTGGCCGATGAAGGCATTACGTGGCCGGTCGTCCAAGACAACGGCTTCGTCACCTGGAAGCGCTACCGCAACCGCTTCTGGCCCGCGTTCTACTACTTGGACAAAACCGGAAAGCTGCGACACTTCCACGCCGGGGAAGGGGCCTACGCTCAGCAGGACCAAGTCGTCGCTGCGCTCCTCGCCGAGCCGGCGTCGCCCGCACCAGTAACCGGACCGTAGTCCGGCTTTGCACGACGAGCCTAGGATCGCAAAATGAGTAACAAGGGCCGTATTGTCATCGTCGACGACGAGGTCGCGCTCGCCGAAGGGTTACGAGACGGCCTCAGCGCCGAGGGTTTCGACGTCGTACTCGCTCATGACGGCGACGAAGGTTTCACGCAGTGCACGGCGTCGGGCGTCGACCTCATCGTCCTCGACATCATGTTGCCGAAACGCAACGGGTACCGTCTGTGCGCCGACTTGCGCGCCTCCGGCGTGCACGCGCCGATTCTGATGCTTACAGCGAAGACCGGTGAATTCGATGAGGCCGAAGCGTTGGACACCGGTGCCGACGATTTCCTGTCCAAACCATTTTCCTTCGTGGTGTTGCTTGCTCGTCTGCGTGCGTTGCAACGGCGCCGCCAATCCGTCGAAGCAACGATGGACGGCCGAGTAGAGCGCGGGAATCTTGTCATCGACGTTCGCCAGCGTCGGTGTTGGCGAGACAACGCCGCCATTGAACTCACCGCTCGCGAGCTCGACCTTCTCAGCGCAATCGTTCAGGCAAGCCCCGAACCCATTTCGAAGATGTCGCTGCTGGAACAGGTGTGGGGCGCGACGTTCGAGGGTGACCCCAACGTCGTCGAGGTGTACGTCGGATACCTCCGACGCAAGATCGACGTCCCGTTCGGACGCTCGTCGTTACAAACCGTCCGTGGCGTGGGGTACCGCTTCGATGCCGACCGCTGAACTCGAAACCTTTGTCGTTCGGTACCCGTGATGCAACTTCGACTCACTACGAAGATCACGGCGCTCGCGGGCGTCGTGCTCACGGTGTCGTTGGGGATTGCCAGCGTCATCTTTGTTCGATCGCTCCACAACGCCCAGATGGACGAACTCGACGGGGCCGCCCGAATCCGTCTTCACCAAACAGCGGAACTTGTGCGAGCGGGAAATGTCCCTGTGCGACTCGCCTCACAACGCGACTCACCGCTGATGGTCCAAGTGATCAACCAGCAAACGGACGTGGTTGCGTCGTCGCAAAACGTCGGCGACATGCACACCATGGCCGACTTCACCGAACTGGGATGGCTCGAGACGTCCGACAGCGGCGTGCGCAAGACCCAGCTTCGCATCGACGGAGCATCGTGTCTCATTGTCGGGAAGACGGTTGCGACTGCAACGGGCCCACATCTCGTGGTGGTCGCCGCGCCGCTGCGCATCGCGCAGAACGCTGAAGACTCGCTGAAGCGCCAACTCGTGCGGTTCATGCCGCTCCTCCTCACCGGAACGCTTGCCCTGATCTTCTTCGTGGTTCGAAGTGCGATTCGACCTGTCGACCGTCTTCGTGCGGAGGTCGATGCCGTGTCACCGTCGAATCTCGGCGCCCGCGTCACCGCACGACCGGTTGACGATGAGCTGGGACGTCTTGCTCGCACCATGAACTCGCTCCTCGATCGGCTGCAGACCTCGAGCGACCGCCAAACGCGCTTCGTCAGTGATGCCTCTCATGAGCTGCGAAGCCCCCTTGCCAGCAATCGAACTCGTTTGGAGGTTGCGCTGCGATCACCGACAAGTCCGGACTGGCCCGCGCTTGCGAAGAACGTCCTCCTCGAGAACAACCGGATGGAACGATTGGTACGGGACCTCCTGTACCTCGCCAAATCCGACTCCGGTCTGACCTCGCCGGTGCTCGTCGATACGGACCTCGACGACGTCGTCATGCAGGAGATAGAAAGTACGCGTACCTTTTCGCGCGTGTCGATTCAAAGCTCTCAGGTTTCGGCCGCCCGTATCTCGGGCAACGCCGACCAACTTCGACGGCTCGCGGCGAACCTCCTCGAAAACGCGCAACGGCATGCCGCCAGCGTCGTGACCGTTCGCCTCGGGTCGGGGAGTGATTCCGAGAGCGAATACGCCGAACTTCGGGTGAGCGATGACGGCCCCGGCATCGCCGTCGAGGATCGCGAGCGGGTGTTCGGCCGCTTCACTCGCCTCGATCATGCTCGCGCCCGCACCGATGGTGGATCGGGGCTTGGGTTGGCGATCGTCGCCGAGATCGCAGCCGCACACGGCGGTTCGGTTCACGTCGAAGACACGCCGGGAACCGGAGCCACCTTCGTGGTGAGGTTCCCGCTTGCGACGTAGCGGTCGCCGTTCTTTGTCACCACATCGCTCCCACGCTGCGTTGCTAGCAACAACGACGCGGGCAGATCGCTAGATCGCCGACTTGGGAGCAATGACGAGGGTGAGCTTCATCCCGCCCTCCCAGTGGCCGGGTTGATGACAGCCGATGAGCAGTCGACCCGCTTTGGTGAACTTGTAGGACATCGTTTTCGTGGATTTCGCCTTCACCAACACGTATCCCTTCGACGGCGCATGATCCATGTGTTCACTCCGCGTGCCGCCCTCCTTGGCCATAGCCTTCATTTCCTTCGCGTGCTTGATCTGCGCGTTCATGTCACCGATCAGCGCCTCGTGGGGGGCCACGGTCGTGTTCACAAAACGGAAATTCACTGTTTCGCCGACGCCCACCTTGATCAACGTCGGCTTGTAGGCGTTGGCGAGCATCTCGACGTCGATGGTTCGAACTCCGGCCTTCGAATTCGACTTCGAGGCAGCATCGGCAACGGGTGCGACCACCGAGGAGGCACCGACCACGAGGCTTACGATCGTTAGCCTCATCCGCGCCGGTAGCCGACGCTCTGGTTGGTACGTCCGCGACGTTTTCATGAGTCAAGGCTACCGCCTCCTCAATGTAATGGCGCATCGAAAATGCAATGTCGCATCGAAAATGCAATGCCGAATTGAGACCGTAACGCCGCCGTGAGCGTCGAGCTCGCGGTGATGTTTGTACGCGTTACTGCGTGGTGGGAACGGCCCACGTCGGCCGCACCCCCGCCACCGACACTGCCCATTCTTTCAAGGAGTCGAGCATCACTTCATCAGTGGTGATCCAGCGCAATCGTGCGCCTCCCGCCACCTTGAGGTAGCGCACATTCAAGGCGTTGTTGGCGGTTCCAAACTCGAGGTCGGCGCGACCGGGCAGGTCCTTGTTGCCGAAGCGCGGATCGGAATAGTCAGCGCGCAGATAATTCCCGCGCTGCCATGAGAGGGTCCGCTGAATCTTGTCGATCAACGCCGTGTCGGACCCGTCGACGGGGCGAACAGTGAACTCCATGCCATCGGGCAACGGCTTCCACGTTTCCACGATCCGAGTTGGATCGTGCAGCGTCGTTGCGTCCTCTCGCCGCATCTTCTCCTCCGCATTGTTGCGACGGGCAGCAAAGAAGTTCACCGCGAACACTCCAGCAAGGATCACGTTGATGACGACGATGAGCGTTGTGCCTTTGATCGATCGCACTCGTGCCAAGACATCGCGTGGGGCCGATGCTGACTCGGTGCCCGTCATTCGTTCACCTTCTTTACGGGGTGACCGCCAAAGGACGAACGCAGTGCGGAGAGCACTTTGAGGCCGTATGCGTCGTTCTCGCGGCTGCCAAAGCGAGCGAACAGCGAGCTTGCGATTGTGTAGGCCGGTGCACCGAACTCGACAGCAGCATCGACGGTCCAGCGACCCTCGCCGGAGTCATCGACGTGGGCCTGCAACGTCTCGAGCTGTGGGTCTTTCGCCAGAAAATCGGCGAGCAACTCCAAGAGCCATGACCGGACGACTGACCCGTGATTCCAAACGGCGGTGAGCTTTGCCTGATCGACATCGAAGGGACTTTTTTCGATGATCTCGAGACCTTCTCCGTAGGCCTGCATCATTGCGTACTCGATGCCGTTGTGCACCATCTTGGTGAAGTGACCGGCACCGGCCTTGGAGTCCACGTGAAGCTCACCCTCGGCAGGGGCGAGGGTGGTGAAGATCGGCTTGCAATGCTCGTAGGCCGCCGTCGGACCACCGATCATGAGGCAATACCCGTTCTCCAGACCCCAGATGCCACCCGACGTCCCGGCGTCGAGCATCATGATTTGCTTCGTCGCCAGCGTCTCGGCTCGAAGCTGCGTCTGCTTGTAGTTGGAGTTCCCGCCATCGATCAAGATGTCGCCCGGCGCCAACAGCAGGGCCAGCGAGTCGATCGTTGCCTGGGTCGGGGCACCCGCGGGGACCATGACCCACACCACCTTCGTACCGGTGCCCAAGGCATCCACCAACTCCGACAGCGACCCCACACCGGTCGAGCCTCGTGCGACCGATGCAGCGACCGCGTCGGGGGAACGATCGAAGGCCACGACGCGGTGGCCTCCACGAACGAGGCGCTCCGCCATGTTGGCGCCCATCTTCCCAAGCCCGATCAAGCCAATATCCATCGGGCTATCTTCGCCGAGATTTCCCCACAACAGAAACGTGTGCGGTTGCTGAGATCTTGCTGTCGCGTTCGTCCGGCACCGTTGGCCGAGCCCCAAAAAAAGGTTCAACTCCGGTTGGGTGGTTGCCGATGTCTGGGGAGTGCAAGTAGAACGTGCAACCCCTGCTCAAACCCCGCCGGCAGCTGATCCCAGGATCGCCGGTCTCCTTGAGCTGCTCCAACTCACCTCGAACGGCACGATGCTCCTCAACACCAACGGCGAGGTTGTGTATTTCGGAGGCGACGCTCCGTTGCTGCTGGGTCTCGATCCGCAAGCCGCCGTGCAACGCACGATTTTCGAGGTGACGCCGATTGTTGCTCACGCGGCGATCGGAGCGGCATTCGAACACGCTCGCTCCGGAGTCAGCGATCCGCCCTTCCTCGTGGAAACCGAAATGGTTGACGGAGGCGTTCGCAGCATCACACTTCAGCTGGTGCCACTCATCGAGAACGGGTCTGTTCTCGCCGTGTCCACGTCGGTCATGGAAGTGTCTTCCCGGAAGGCCGCAAACGCAGCGCTTCACGGCGATCTCCTAAGTTCGCAGGAAATGGCGAAAGCTTCGAGCCTCACGTTCTTTCACCTCGACGGCCGAGGACAGTGCACATTCATGGCCGAGAGTTGGAACCGGGCGACAGGCCAACCCCTCCCCGACGCTCTGGGAACCGGGTGGCTCCAGGCGATACCTGAAGCGGGCCGCAAGGTCTTTCGAGCGGTAGCCGGAGCTGCACACCAGAGCCGACAGGGATGGATCACGGATCTTCCGATATTTCGTCGAAGTGGAGAGGTCGTCGAGACCCGTGCCGCTGCTAGCCCCATCATGGATTCGAAGGGCGCAACCGTCGGATACGTGGGCGCGATTCATTTCGCAGAACTCCCGATCGACGCGTCGAAGGCGCACTACCTCCCGCCACGCGAGCCCGCCTCGCCACCAGTCGCGCAAGCCGCCGCGCACCCCGCACCCACGACGGAGTTTGCGATGGAAGCGCCGGCCCCCGCCGACGATTTCCTCGCCGAGAGCGAACCGCCGCAATTCGTCCCCGCGCAGACAACACTGGCGCCACAACCAGAACAAGCCCTCGCCACGGAGTTGTCGTTCTCGCCCGAGACGGTTCAGGCGCCGATTGCTCCTGCGCCGAAGTTCGGCTTACGCGAGGCCGCAACGTCGGGCGAGTGGACTCCTCCGGCCCTCCAGGAAGGCTTCACGGACGCGTCACTGCTCCTCGCGGCCAAACCTGTGTCGAGCGAAGACACCGTCGTGAACGACGAGCCAGGCGTCGACAAGACCACCGGACTCGCCAACAAGCTGCTCTTTGCCCAGCACGTACAGGCGACCACCGCACGAATGCAGGCAGACGCACTCACCGTTTCGGTCTCGTTCATCGACCTGCACGGCCTCGATCTGCAGAAGGCGGCCGTCGGAACGCGGGTCGCCAACGACTACCTGTTCCTTTTGGCGAAACGCCTCGAAGCGACCATTCGCAGCATCGAAATTGCCGGTCGGATCGATGGCAACATCCTGGCCGTCCTGAGCATCAACTGGCTGTTTGCCGAGGACCTCCCGGTCGTTGCCCGACGTCTCCTCGCCAAGCTCAGCGAACCACTCGCCGGCAAAGAGAACAGCGACCTCATCGTGCCCATGAACCTTGGTATGGCCGTCGCTTCCCCGAACGAAGACGTGAACAGCCTGTTTCGTCGAGCGTGGGAAGCGCTGCAGATCGCGAAGGCACGCGGCAACGCTGAGTTCGAAATCAGCATCAACGCCTGAGATACCCTCGCTCGCCGAACACAGCGGCGACCCTGGATCCCGTCGTTGCCCCGAATGCGTCGACACGGCGCTGCTACGGTACTTTGAGGGCACAGCCGCCGCGTAATGTGCGCCATTTCTGAGAGGGATTCCATGAGTTCAGTCGACGTCGTGTTGTGTTCTGTCGAACAGGGGGTCGCCACCCTTACCCTGAATCGCCCGGAAGCCAACAACGGTTGGACCGGCGAGATGCAGAACCGCTATTTTGACCTGCTCGTCGAATGCGAAAGCAACGCCGACGTGCGGGCAATCGTGGTCACGGGGGCAGGAAAGTCCTTCTGCCCGGGCGCCGATATGAAGGTGCTGTCGGGCGCGACAAGCGACGTTGGGAACATCGGTGCTCCTCAGAAGGCCGCCCGGCCGAACTACACCCCGATGCTCATCTCCAAACCGATCATCGGCGCCATCAACGGCGCATGCGCAGGCGTCGGTCTTGTTCAGGCGTTGATGTTCGACCTGCGCATCGCGGCAGAGGGGGCGAAGTTCACCATTGCCTTTTCTCGACGCGGTTTGATTGCCGAGTACGGTGCGGCTTGGTTGCTTCCACGACTCGTTGGTCACAGCGTCGCCATGGACCTCCTGCTGTCGTCGAGAACATTCGTTGCCGACGAAGCCAAGGAGATGGGCTTGGTGAATCGTGTTGTCCCGAAAGAACACGTGCTTGACGAAGCATTGGCCTACGCGCACGATCTCGCCACGAACTGCTGCCCGACGTCGATGGCGATCATGAAGCAACAGGTGCTCGGCGACTACAACCGCTCATTGATGGAGGCAACCGATATCGCCAACCGCGAAATGGTCGCGTCGCTCAAGCGAGATGACTTTAAAGAAGGTGTACGTAGCTTTCTCGAACGTCGCCCACCGTCGTTCCAACCTCACTCCGCCTGATGCGCACTCGTCCCCGAACAAGTCGGCGATCGATCGTTTCGACAGTCCTCGTCGTCGTCACCGCGGTCGCGGCCTTCGCACCGACACCTTCGTCGGCTGCGACCAAAACCACGAAAAAGGCCTCACCGTCGAACGGCACCGACCGTTTGTTGCCGGACTACTCGACCTTTCCCATCGCGTTGGCCATCCGGCGAGATGCAAAAAGTCGGGGCGCGCGTGAGGTCAGCGCGACCCTGCGCTTCCTGGAACCGGCTCTGGTTGCGCCCGAGGGGACGTATACGCTCAAGGGATCGATGGACCTCAGCCGACGTCTGGCCGACGTTGGCATGACCATCCAAGGATCACCGGAGAAGTATCTCTTCGTCGACGAAGCTGCGTACCAAAAGGTTGATCCACAATCGGTTGCCGACGTCGGAGGATCGTGGGTTCGTTCGAGCCCGGAAAGCCGTCCGATCCCGGCAGGGACCATTCTCATGGACATCGCGTTTGCGACGCCCGGAATGATCACAAGCGTCACGAAGTGGAACGACAAGACGGCGAAGTCGGACCGGGCAAAGGGCATTCGTCGTGCGATCGGAACCGGATCTCTCGAACCAATCGCCGCATACCTGTCACCCGACGATTACGAAAGCTCTCCAGAGGTCGAAGCGATGATCGACAAGCGCGGAAAGATCACGGCCGTCAAATGGCGCCTTGAACCACTCGCCGAAGCGACGTCGGAACCGGTGGAGTTCGTGACCACCTTCGGGGCGTCATCGACGCTTGTCGTTACCGCTCCCGAAACCGACGTGGTCGAGTACGGCGATGCCGTCAAGCAGACACCCACGAGTTAGCTCGAGGACTTTGACCCTTTCGGTTTCGCCGAGGGTTTCCGAGTGCCTGGCGACCGCCCGGCAGGTATTGTCTTCGCCGTAGTCTTGGTCGCCGGTTTCGCGGTCTTCGTCGGTACGGGAGTCGGTGCCGCCACTGGAATCGGGGCTGGCTTTCGGCCCGAAAAGCCCGAAAGCCCGACGCGACTGGCGAGGTCTCCCATGAGAGCAAACCCGCTCGGAAGTTCACGAAACACGTCGAGAAGCGAGCTGACTTGTCGTTGTACCGACTCCAACGTGTCGGGAAGTTGGGAGATCGAAACACGATCCAGCGATGAGATCGCTCCTTCCAGACCCGGAATCAGTCGATCGAGCGGACCCTCGAACGCTTCGCTGATACGAACCAACCGAGCAGTTGCACGCTCGAGTTCGGGAGCCAGCGCCTTCATCGGTGCTTCGATCTCTGCCACCACGCCGTCGAGGCGCACCACCAGAGACTCCAGCGCCTTCGCAGCGCGTTGCAACGACGCAATCGTCTCCATCACGCCCGCAACCGTCTTACGGCCACTGTCGGCAAGGCCCAACACTCCGGTCATGATGTTGGCCGGACCGACGAACAGCGATGCGAGATCGAAGTCCTCGGAATTCTTCGCATGTTGTTTGGAGTCAGTCGAGGTCGGGTCCGAAGGCATCTGCTAACGGTAGCCACCAACACGCCACCGTGTTCACGCCACCGTGTTCACGCCACCGTGTCACGACGCCTTGTCACGACGCCTTGTTCACACGCCACGAAGGTTTGCCGGTCGAACAATCAACGGGTCAACGCCGAGCGAGCTCAACGAGACCGTCGTGTGCCGAGTCGATCGCGGTTCGCCGAGGAGTGACCTGTTCGCCAGCGTCGGGCGGCACCGGAGGTCGACTCGCCGCGATCGAGTGAAGGACCGATCGAGCGATGTCTCGGCTCGTCATCGCGAAATACGTTGCCCAGGCGAGAACCCCGAGAAACTTCGGTCCGTCCTCGAATAGGACAGCGAAGTCGAAGCGGCCGGGCTTGACGACTGCGTCCACGGCCAACGACAACGCGTTCGCGCCAATTGAGGCGATGAGGACCGAATAGCGGGTTCGCAAGATCTCGCGCCGATATCGCAGCGCCCAGAAGATTGCCGGAGCTACGACTACCAGTTGCGCGATCAGTTTCGGAATTCCGATCTGGGGCAGCGCGACAGCATGGAAGCCGAACAGGTCGTCGGCAAGTAACACCGCCGTAGCCACGGCACCAACGACCAGAAATCGGCTGGCCTCAGGCCGTCCGCCCGCTCGCGCCAACCATGCGCCGAAAAGCCCCGCAACGCCAGCCACGGTCCACGCCACTACGCCGAGCTGAGATATGACGCCCGCGTACCATGCCGCGCCGCCGAGCCAGGTCGGGTCGAGCAGGAGTTCACCGACGTCGCCACTTTGCGCCACGCCGGCGAGACACCAGAAGCCGAGCGCCCACACAACGACGAGCGGAAGAATCGGTTTCAGTTGGTCGTCGAGAGAAAAACCACGCCGACGTTCGAACGGCGGTTGCTGTGCGTCGTCGGGGGCGCCGTCGCAGAAGTTGTTGGCAGTGCCCACGACGATCTCATCGGCGAAATGGACCGCAAGCTGAAGCGAGGGCCCGGCCAACTCTTCGTCGGCCGTCGGCGCCAGCGTGTCCTTTCCCCATCAAACCCGGCTGCCGACCGAACGGTCAGTAAGCTTACGGTCGTGCCGCCGTCAGAACCGACACGAGTCCGCTACGACGTCGACTCACTCACCGACGTAGCCCTCCGCGTCTTTCGCGAACGGGGCTACGACGCAACGTCGATGGAGCATCTTGCGTCGGCGGCCGGAATCACGAAGGCCGCGTTCTACCACCACATCGGCGGAAAAGAAGAGCTGCTGCGCCGAGGATTCGATCGTGCCCTCGACGCGCTCTTCACGATGCTCGAAGAACCGGGAGCGACGACTGGATCAGCAATCGAGCGACTGCGCTACGTCGTGATCCGCATCGTCGAACTAGCCGACGCGCTGCTCCCCGAAGTCACCGTGCTCCTACGGACGCGAGGGAACTCCCACATCGAGCGAGCTGCCTTGGAGCGACGCCGTCAATTCGATCGCCAGGTCGGGGCGATCGTCGCGCTTGCTCAGGAGGAAAACTCGGTCGCGTCGATCCACGACCCCCAACTTGCGGCACGCCTCCTCATCGGAATGGCCAACTCCATCGTTGAGTGGTATCAACCGAGCGGTCGGCTCAAGCCACGCGAGTTGGCCGAAACCGTGGCATCGCTCGCTCTATCCGGAATTGCCAAACCTACGTAGGACATAGCGGGCCGACCTCGAACGAGGCAGAGTGGCACGCAACCCTCACGCACGCGTACCGTCCAGGACATGAGTACTCGCGCTACCCGCCATCACATCGACACTGCCCGGCTCGGACGGGTTCGCAACCACTTCGAGAAGTACGTCGATGATGGTCGGCTGCCCGGTTTCCAGGTGATTGTGGGGCACGGCGGCAACGTCGTCTATGAAACCACCTACGGCGTACGCGACATCGAGGCGAAGACGGAGTGGTCTTCGGACACGATCTTTCGTCTGTATTCCAACACCAAGATCCTCACCGCTGTCGCTGCGCTCATGCTGTGGGAGGAGGGAGCCTTTGAATTGCAGACTCCTCTGCACACATACATTCCCGCATTCAGGGACACGCCGGTCTTCCGAGCAGGCACGGCGGCCGCGCCGGTCCTCGAACCCCAACTCGACCCGATACGGATGTGGCACATCTTCAGCCACACAAGCGGCCTGTCCTATGGATTTCTGCACGCCAACCCCGTCGACGCGATCTATCGAAACAACGGGTTCGAATGGGGCACACCGGCCGGCAAGGATCTCGAGGCGATCTGCAACAAACTCGCCGAGCTACCTCTGGCGTTTCAACCAGGACGCGAATGGAACTACTCCATGTCGACCGATGTTCTGGGGCGCGTCGTCGAAGTGTGCAGTGGCATGCCCCTCGACGAGTTCTTCCGTACACGTATCTTCGAACCGTTACAGATGACCGACACCGCCTTCTGGTGTCCGGAATCGAAACAGGACCGCCTCGCCGCGCTCTATGCCCCGCTCGGGCCCGGACGCACTGCCGTACGGATCGACGCCATGGGAAACTCGGCCAAACAACGTCCCGATGCGCTCTCCGGCGGCGGCGGGTTGGTCGGAACCGCCCACGATTATCACCGTTTCCTTCAGATGTTGAGCAACGGCGGCGAGCTCGACGGCCTACGTCTACTGTCACCGACAACGATTGCCGTCATGGCCTCGAACCACCTCCCCGGGAATGCAGACCTCACCGCCTTCGGCCGCCAGCTGTTCGCCGAGACAACCTTCGACGGTGTTGGTTTCGGACTCGCCGTGTCCGTCACCATCAACCCGGTCGCCACGAAAGTTCCAGGTTCGGTGGGCGACTACGGATGGGGTGGCGCAGCGAGCACGTGGGCGTTGGTTGACCCCGTCGAGGACCTGACCGTCTTCTTCGCGACCCAATTGCTCCCGTCGAGCACCTGGCGCATTCGAAGCCAGCTACGACCGCTTGTGTATCAAGCTTTGGTGTAGACGACGAGAGCGGAACTCGGCGTCAGAGCCGGGGTTCAATCACGAAACCGCCGAGGCGTGCACTTCGACCGCGAAACTCGGCGATGCGGCGTCCACCGGCACCGGTAACGACAACCTCGGTAACACCGGCGCGTCCGCTGGACCAGTCTTCCTTCGCCTCAGCGATCAGAAGTTCTCCCATGCGGGCAGGAGCGAGGAAGTCAATGGCGGCACCGGCGGCAACCGTCTTGATGTTGCCGCTGTTGGAGGCATAGGCGAACGCCGTGTCGGCCAAGGCAAAGATAAGGCCGCCGTGGCAGATCCCATGGCCGTTCACCATGTCTTCCTGAACCGGCATCTGAAGACGGCTGTAACCCGACGCAACTTCGATGATCTCGATGCCAAGGGCAATCGAGGCCCGGTCTTTCGCGTAGAGGGCGTTCGCGACCACCATCGGGTCGACCGCAGGCGCTATGCCGTTCTCGTTGTCGGCGGCGTCACCACGACGCGGTGGGGTCAAACCGGACAACGTCGAGGATTGATTGCTCAACGGTGACAAATCCAAGATGTCGGGTCCGTCGTGACTCGATGAGCGCCCGTTCATCTGCAGAATCGGAGAAGTCGTCGCGTGGAGTCCCAGATCGTTGCCCATGCCAATATGCGTCGGCAATATCGGCCCGATACTTGAATCGATCGCTGGCATTCATCCCGAGTTCCAGTGCCGGTGCATCCGCGGAAAATCTCTCGTAAGCGCCAGCCAACCGACTGCGACCGATCTCGGTGTCGCAGAGACGCTCGACAAGTTCTGTGGCGTGTTTGCGATGAAAGCGCTCTTCACGAAGTGCCTTCTCGGCGAGTTCGACGAGACCCTCGACATTCGACCCAAAACGCTCGGCCAACCCATGCCATCTGTGCTCTTCGGCGAGATCGTAGAGATAGTGACGCATGAGCGCGTCTTCCCACCCGGCGTTGGGTCGTTCCACGAACCCGCATGAACGCCACTGCGACGCAGGTCGGCGTACGACCTGCGCATCACGGTCGACCCAGTCGGGCCAGATCAGCGCGTAGAGCGAACGGGCGTGGCCGAGCTCGTCCTGGGCAATCGACGTGAGGGTGAGATCTTCTTCGAGGAACGGCGACAACCCGAGCCATTCGGAATAGCGATGGCCCACCACGAACTCGTCGTCGGCCAACGCGAGCAGCAATTCGAACGCGTCGTCGGCGAGGGGGCTCAGTGGAGCCGAGCGCAACAGGCCAACGGGTTCCATCATGTGCCCCCCTGAGCATCGACGCGTTGTTGCTGACGTCGGGCCGCAAGCTTGGAACCATCGTTGCTCCCCCGCGTGCGCTCGAGGGTGACTTGAATGTCGTTCGGGTCGACCACCAGGATGGACGAACGTCGGACAACCCAGGCCTCGGCTCCCTCGCCTCTGCGAATGTACGTTTCACGGGCGTAGACGATCGCCATGTCGTCGTCGGGGGCATCGAGGCTACCGGCATGGGAGAACCCGTCTCGGCCGGTTGGCTTCAGGAACACTTCATAGGTATGCATATTATGAGTCCACCGTGCCGCGCATCACGTCGACGACCGTCCGACACCCCGAACACCACCACACGCTGCGACACGATGTTGATCCAACCGGAACCTGCGGGGCGAGCTCGTCGCTCCCGCAGTACGGACACTGCACGTTTCCCTCGGGCGACGCCACTCCTATACCGAGTTTGGCCAGCTTCTCGCGTCCTCCGGCGCTGATCTCGGCAGGGCTCCACCCGGGAGTGGCCACGAATCGGACACTGACATCGGCGACGTTCAGCGTCTTCACTGCGCGCTCGACATCGCCGGCGATCAACGACAGCGCTGGACAGCCGAGGAACGTCGGCGTCAGCAGAACCTCGACGCACCCGCGGTCATCGACATGTACGTTGCGCACGAGACCGAGTTCGCCGATGGTGACGTCGCCGAGTTCGGGATCCAGCACCGCTGCGGCAAGTGTTCGGGCACGAGCTTCGAGCGTGGTTCGAGAACCCATCATGCAGCACCTCGCCGTTCGCGAAGTCGCGCCGAGTCCTCGAGTGCCTGGCGGACCCACGCGGTGTCCTCCCATGCCTGCTTGGATCGTGCGACCCGCGCCGTTGAATCCTCGCCCACGTTCGATTGTGTGGCGCTCAGTGCCGACCAATCGATCGGACCGATGTGCCACTTTTTCGCGTCGTCCTGGAACAGGGCATCGTCGGGCACGCGAAATCCATAGTTCACCAGCATGGGCACGAACTTCTGAACAAACTTGTCGCGAAGTGCCTCATTTGTTTCGCTCTTGATTCGCCATCTGATCAGAAGGTCGCCTTCCTTCGTCGGCGGCCCGAAAAAGTGCATGACCGCCTCCCACCAGCGATTGAGCGCGTCTTGGAACATCGTTCGCTGAACATCCGTTCCGTCGGCCAGCGTCAGCAGCATTTCTTCGCCGTGGCGCATGTGGAACCCTTCCTCGCTCACGATACGGCGAAGCACCCGCCGATAGGGGCCGTAGGAACAGTTCTTGAGCACGGCCTGCTGCGTAGTGAGCGCTGCTGCGTCGACCAGAAACGCAATCACAATTTGATCAGCCCACGTATGAGTCTTGTAGTGAAAGACGTTATGGAACTTGGAGCGACCCGCAAAGAGATCCTCGAGCATCACCTCCCGGGTTTTCAGCCCCAGGTCCGCAGCAACCATGTACAACAGGTGGGCGTGCCCGATTTCGTCCTGGGTTTTGGCGAGAAAGGCGATTTTTCGATGGATTCCCGGTGCGCGGCTCACCCAATACTGCTCACAGAGTCCGCCGAAGAGCTCGGAGTTCGCGTGCATCTCGATGAAGCGAAAAACTTCGCGCCGATAGCGCTCCGGAATCGCGTCTCCGGGTTCGACGATCCCGTCGTTGCCGATGAATTCGTCGAAGTCTTCCTCGCTGCTCCACGCTCGCATGTATCCATTCTCCCTACCGAACGTTCAGTTTGTCAACTCGTTCCTCCAGTTCGGGGTTTTCATGGTCGATACTTGGGGGAGATACCTTGATCACATTGGTGGCTCCTTTCGGTTGTCATCGAGACACAGGGGCTGCGGTCTGAAATCAGGCCGTCACGACGAAAGGAAACCAAATGACCACACGACGAATGCGAGCGCGAACTACCGTGCTCGGCACCGTTATCGTCCTTGCGAGCGCACTCGGCCTGGCCGGATGCTCGAAAGACGACTCCACATCGACCGATGTCGCAACCACGGAAGCCGCAGCAACCGAGGCGGCCGCCACCGAAGCCGTCGCGAGCGAAGCTCTCGAGACGGAAGCGGCGGATACCGAAGCCGTGGCCGGAACGGAAGCGATGGCCTCCGAGGCAGGCGACACGGAAGCAATGGCGAGCGATGCCGCATCGGCGGGAGGTGACGCCCTGAAGGCCACCCTCATCGGCGAGATGATGAAGGGCATGAACGGCGGTGCACCTGCGGATCAGGCCGATATCGACTGCGTGTCTGGCAAGGTGACCGAGAAAGACATCAGCGCCATGATGAGCGCAGGGGCCGGGGCCGGAGGACTCCCACCCGAAGGCGTGAACGTCATGAAGGCCTTCTTCGGGTGTAAGCCCAAAGCCCTGATGGATTCGTTCGTCAAGTCGTCCTTCAACGACATGCCCGCCGAAGTGACCGAGGACCAGAAAACCTGCATGGCGAACAAGTTCTTCGACTACATCGCGAGCGACGACGACACCCTCTCCGCCATCGTGAGCGACGCATCAAAGCCACCAGCAAAGTTCAAGAAGGAAGGCGCAAAGATCGTCAAGGATTGCGTGCCGGCCGGCGCAGCCCAGGACAAGCTCATCGCCGAAATCACCAAAGATTCCTGAACGCTGCTGAAGTTCGGCTGTTCTTCAGACCGGTTGGCCTCGCGGCATGCGAGACCAACCGGTCTTTTTTTGTTGTCCGGCAGGGAACGCGTTCGGTAAAGTCCGGCGGGGCTTTAGGCTCACAGCGACCTATTCGTCGCAATGAGGACCATGACCCGTTCTGTTTCCAAAAACTCTCCCGTGGCTCGTGGACTGCGTAGCGCGGCGATTGCCGTAGCCGTTCTCGCAGCGGCCGCAACCATTGCCCCGGCCCCCAGGGCCACCGGCCAGGAAGCCACCTCGGTACCGCCGGTCGTCGCTGTGGAGCCGCCTCCACCATCGACGACCACTGCACCGCCCCCCACGCAGCCAACGACGACGCTCGATACGCTCCCCCCGGAGCAGCCGGTGACAACGCAGAAGCCCTCTACGTCGACCACCACGTCCACCACAACCACCAGCGTCGTTCCTTCGAGTCAAACTTCTCCCCTACTCGATCCCAGTTTGGCCCCGGTATGTGCACAGATCGTTCGCCCGGTGCCCCTGCGCAGTGGCCGTCCGTGTCGAATCGTCGCGTATTACGGCAGCCCACTCTCTACGCAACTGGGAATACTCGGTCGGCTTCCGAGGGCGGAAGTCGGTGCCTCGATTCGTGCCGAGGTCCAACGATGGCAGCGTGCCGACCCCGACACCGACACCGTCTGCGCGTTCGAAATCATCGCCGTGACGGCACAGGCCGCTCCCGGAGCGAGCGGGCTCTACCGCGCTCGAATCTCCCCTGCGGCATTGAACGCAATGATCGCTCTCGCGCGCGAAAACTCCTGTCTGACCATCCTGGACCTTCAAGTGGGTTGGTCCAGCGTGCCGGTGGAGTTGCCCTACTTCACGCCATGGTTGTCCCAACCTGACGTGCACTTAGCACTTGACCCCGAATGGGACATGCCTCCCGGGGTTCGGCCCGGAACCAAGATCGGTTCCATGGAGTCGGGCGACATCAACAACGCAATCTCGGTTCTCCGACAATTCGCACGCACGCCAGGGGCCGACGGAGTCATTCGCCCGAAACTACTCGTCGTTCATCGATTTCGAGACTTCATGATCGTGAACCCGGAACGCATTGTGCCGACCCCTGAGGTTCGCCTGCTCGTCAACATGGATGGATTCGGCCCACCTCAGACCAAGCTCAACGTCTACGCCGTTGTCCGTCGAGGGATTGCTACCGAACTCACCGGATTCAAGCTTTTCACGATCAACGACAAGCCGATGCTTCGCCCCGATCAGGTCATAGGACTCAAGCCAGCACCGATGTTCGTGAACTACCAGTGACACCGAGGGTGCCAACACGAGTCGGAGACATTGGCGGGCCCAAACATTTCTGAGAGATCGGACGCGATCGGCCATGCATCCGACAGAGAGGTCATCGACAGTGATGTCTCTAAGGACGAGAATCAGCGCCACATTCTCCCCGCACCGGGAACTCGTGTCCGACGAGCGAACTCATCGTCATGGGCCTTGCCGGCGCAATGGTGCCGAGCCCATCGGCACTCGTCCTCCTCCACACCTGAAGGTTGGCGCCACCGTGCCAGGTTGGCACCACTCCCCCGTCACTGTGCTCACAACTTGGCGCTCTGGTGCCAACCTTGCGGTTGCCTTGACGACATTTGGTTTCGAATGCACCCCACCGGGCACAACACCATGACAAACACAGACTGACCGACCCATGTTGCTACAGCGGACCCTAGGTCCGCTTACCTTCTGACATCACCATCTGTACACAGAGCATTTCGTACTCGAAGTTCAAGATCCGAAGATCTTGTCGTCGTACCCATCGTTCGGCCAGGATGCCCAGAATCGCGGCGCACACCAGCAGCGCGATTGCGGGCCCGTACGCCCCAACGACGTTCACGGCGTCTTCTTCGACTCGAACAGCTGACCGGTGTAGTCAGGCAGCGTCGGGAAATTGGCGACGCAGTAGATCGAATTGTCCGTCTTGTCCTGAACGATGCTGTAGGAGACCACCGTGCCGGCGACCTTGGTGATCTGTGCGGGATAGCCGACAAAGGCGACCACCGACCGTTCACAATCCCCCTGCGGATCGAACGTGGACACGATCTCCGCGTTGTGCGCAACGGCACAGTCCGTCGTCGTGATCGATGCTCCCGAAACTCGCCGAGTCCGATCGTTTACGTCGCCGACCACCTTCACGCAGGCGCCCACGGCGAAGCGTCCAGCGCTCACCGGCACGACCGCAGCGACAGTCGTTGTCGGCTCGACGGGCACGCCCGAGGCAACGGCGCCTGGCAACGCACCGGGAATGGGGCTCGCCGACGTAGCGGGATCGGTCGTTTCGCCGCTCCCAAGATCGGTCGGGTCACCCTCGTCCACGACGGTGATCGGTTCGATTGGAGCTTCGATGGTCAGTTCATCGCCTCCGCCGTCGCTCGAAAGTGGGTCAGCGAGCGCGAGGTCCGGCGGCAGCTCGGCACCCGAAGCTGCGCCGTCTGCCGGATTGGACGACTCCACGGGTGGGGCTTCGGTCGCGAGAGGCGCAGGAGCCGATGCCGCGACGGGGGCTGCAGTGGGCACGGAACCTCCACTCACGGCCACATACGCGCCACCACCGGCGACGCCGACCAGCGCCATGGCGGCCGGAATCACGAACTTTCGCGGGAAACCTCTCCCCGATTCGCCCCCCGCCTCGAGAGCCTTCGGCTCGTTTGGAGCTTTTGCTTCTTTCTGGGGACGCGAGAAGCGGCTCTTCTTCGCAGCGAGCTGTTCTGTTTGCACAACGTTGGCGACCGGATCGCTTGGTGCATCCGAACTAGCCAGAGTTGTCGTCGCCAACGTCTCCGGGGTTCCGAAGTTCGAGCCACCGGGCGCCGTCCCCGGAATAGTGAAAGTCGTCGCAGCGCCAGCCGGCCCGGGCATTCCAAAGGTGGGAAGCGGAGACGCAGCGCTATCCGCGTCACCCTTCTTTCGGCCGAGACCGAACTTCTTGCCCTCCTTCGCCGCCCCTTGTTCCTTCGGAGCTTTCTCCTTTTTCGCCTTCGTGACGCTTTCGGATTTCACCGCCGAGACCGCAAACTCGTCGGCCTCTGCCTTTTTCTTGCGGCCGAAGCGCGATTTGGAACCTTCCGACTCCGGAGATGCAACGACTGGTTGAGCCAGATTTTCGAACATGGACGTAAACGATCCCGGTGTGGTGGTGCTGTCCGAAGCCGGCGGCGCGTCGAAGCCGCTGCCGAGCGGGTCGAAGGAACCTTCTTGTCGAGCGGGGCCCCCGTCGATGCTCGCCGCCGTGAAGGAGCTCGGCGCCTCGAAGGTCACGGGAGCAACAAACGAACTCGCCGCATCGAACGTCGCGGGAGCAACAAACGAGCTCGGTGCCTCGAACGTCGCAGGAGGAACAAACGAGCTCGCTGCGTCGAATGGGGTCGATTCGACCGTCGCATGTGGCATGTCGAATGCGGAACTGGCGGCGAACGAATTCGGGGCGTCCACGGTCGCAACGACATCGAGATCGGGTACATCCAGAGCAGATGCAAATGACCCGGGAAGCTCGAAGGAACCAACCGGGTCGAGCCCAGATCGAGAGTTGTCCCCGTGATCACCGAGGTCTTCGAACAGTGCCTCTTCATCCGCGGGCGGTGAGTGCAACGCGAATGCCGGGGTCGGCACCGGTGCCATGGCCGACATGAACGACGGGGCCTGGATCGATGGTGCTTGTTCGGTCTGTAGGAGAAACGAAGGGGTCTTTACCGTCTCTGGTGCTGCCGAGTCGAAATCAGCGCTCGACGCGCCGGAAGCAACGTCGGCATGCTCTTCTACAGATCGCCAGACCGAATCTGATGGTGCAGCCGATCCGTGATCTTCGTTCGGCGGTGTGGTGCCCGTATCCATGTGAAATTCATCGGGTGATTCGGAACTGAACTGAAGCACAAACTCAAAATCAAACGACTGAACCAGTGAGCCCGGCCGACTTCGGCGCCGGTGGGGGTAGCGTGGTCACGTGGATGATTCCGATCTCGAACAATCTTTTGCGCACAACGACAACGCGCAGACGTTGCTCCCGGGAAATGCCCGGGATGAGCGTGGTGGTTCGACGCCGTCGGGACTCGACGACCTGACCTTCGACAACCAATTCACGGCACAACTTCGCCCCGATCCCGTGGACGTGAACAGCCGGCGTCAGGTGATGGGCGCAGCCTTCAGTCGTGTCCGTCCGACACCCGTTGCATCCCCTACGACGGCGATTTGGAGCGCCGAAGTGGCAGCCCTGCTCGGCCTCAGCACCGAAGTGTGCGAGTCGGCGGATTTCAGCGCTGTGTTCGGCGGCAACCGTGTCCCCGACGGAGCCGACCCGTTTGCCATGTGTTACGGCGGGCACCAGTTCGGCAACTGGGCCGGTCAACTCGGTGACGGTCGAGCAATAGCGCTCGGCGAGGTCACCGACGTCACCGGTGGGCACCAGACACTCCAGCTCAAAGGGCCCGGGCCCACCCCGTACTCCCGAGGGGCCGACGGCCGAGCGGTCCTTCGCTCGTCGATCCGCGAGTTTCTCTGTAGCGAAGCCATGTTCCACCTCGGTGTGCCGACGACCCGAGCTCTTTCCCTGGTCGTGACGGGCGACTCTGTTGTACGCGACATGCTCTACGACGGAAATCCGGCACCGGAGCCTGGCGCAATCGTGTGTCGAGTGGCGCCGTCGTTCGTCCGATTCGGCAACTTTCAACTTCCCGCCGCACGCGGCGACATCGACCTGTTGAAAGAGCTTGTTACGTACACGATCCAACGCGACTTCGCCCATCTCCTCGGCGGATCAGACGACGTCGAACAGGCCACGATCGTTCGGTTCTTCCAGGAAGTATGCGAACGAAGCGTTTCCCTGGTGGTGCATTGGATGCGCGTTGGGTTCGTACACGGCGTGTTGAACACCGACAACATGTCGATCCTTGGCCTCACGATCGATTACGGACCGTACGGTTGGTTGGAGAACTTCGACCCGGGGTGGACGCCGAACACCACCGATGCCGGCGGCAAGCGGTACCGATACGGTGCGCAGCCACAGGTGTTCCATTGGAACCTGGTACAGCTCGCCAACGCCCTGGTGCCGTTGTTGGACGATCCCGCGCCGCTTCAACAAACCGTCGACCGATTCGGCGATATGTACGCAGAGCAATTCCGAACGATGATGGCAACGCGGCTCGGTTGGGGGAAGCATCGCGGTCTGGCCGATGACCACCTCACCCAGGCTCTCTGGACCGTCCTCGTGTCCGCAGAGATCGACCAGGTGATCTTCTTCCGTCGCCTTGCCCAAGTTTCCCTCGCCCCAGACGCCACCGACGACGAGCTCCTTGGGCCTCTCGATGCAGCGTGGTACCAGCCGGAGGAGATCACGGGCGACGTCCGCGAAAGGCTCGTCGGTTGGGTGCGAGCCTGGGCCGACCGGGTTCGCAGCGAGAAGATCTCCGACGCCGAGCGAATCGCCACGATGAATCGATCGAACCCGAAGTACGTGTTGCGGAACTACCTCGCCCAACAGGTGATCGATGCCGCCACCGGCGGCGACTACGGGCCGCTCCGCGAGATGCTCGAGGTGCTTCGACGCCCCTACGACGAACAGCCCGGCCGTGAACAGTTGTTTGCCAAACGTCCCGAGTGGGCACGCCATCGCGTCGGCTGCTCGATGCTTTCCTGCAGCTCCTAACCACCCCCCAACCACCACACCTGGTTCTTATCGATCCCACCTGCGTAGGCTGCGATCATGACCACGCAGGCTCCTTACGAGAACCGAACCCTGTTTCAAACCGCGTATCTGGTGAACGATCTCGAATCATCGATACAAAAGTGGAGCGACCTCTACGGCGCCGGGCCGTTCGTGATAACCCGTCACCACAAGACTGACCGCTTCACCTACCGGGGCACGCCGGCCGAGGCGGACGTCTCCTACGCCTTTGGTTACCTCGGCGACATGATGATTCAGTTCATCGTGCAACACGACGACACGGCGTCGATCTACCGAGACATGTATACCGCCGGGCAGGAGGGGTTCCATCACGTGGCCTATCTCGTCCACGACTTCGAGGCCGAGCACGAGCGTCTGCTGGCGATGGGTTTCCCCTCGGCATGTCGGCTCTATGCCGATGGCGTCGACGCCGCGTATTTCGATACGCGATCGGTCAACGGAGGCTTCACGGAGATCCACGGCGACCCGCCACGGATTCTCGCTGCGTTCGCGTCGTGGCGACGGGCTCATGAGCTGTATCGCCCCGGGATCGACCCGGCCATCATGGTTCGCCCCGACAAGCCACAAACCTGACGGCAGAGAACAGACTTCATAATGTCACAGTGGAATACCCCGTACACGTTGCTTCAGGAAGAACTCCGGCAGCGCGACGACGAGCGTTGCGTAATTCCGGCGGAATTACGGGCGGCGATCTTGTCGCTGGACCCGGTTGACGACGCCTGGAATGAAGCGGTGGTGTGGGGGTTGTACGACGAGCTTGATGCGATCGAAGTCGATGCCGAGCTGGCCGCCGACGAGCCCAACGAACTCTCAGCGATCCGACATCTTCGCCCGGATGGACTGCGTGATCTTCACTGGTCTCCGTCATCTGAAGAACTCGTCGATCGAATGCACGGTGCGTGGACCGGTCGAGCCGTCGGATGCGCGCTCGGCAAGCCGGTCGAGCTGATTGGCATTCGTCGGCCCGACGGCCGAGAGGTGATCAAGCAATACCTGGTGTCTCGCGGCGACTGGCCCCTGGTCGATTACTTTTCCGGCCGCGACGTGGGTGACGGAATCGACCTTTGGTGTTCGGCGTCGACACGCGAGCGGATTACCTGCATGGAGCCCGACGACGACATCCACTATTCCCTGACCGGGCTCGCCGTCATCGAAACACACGGTCCCGAGTTCACCTGGGCGAACGTTGCTGATTGGTGGATGCGGCATATCCCGATCGGTGACATCTGCACGGCCGAGTCGCAGGCGATCCTGAACTGGATGAACAAATCCGCACGCTGGGGCAGCGACGGTGGTGCGGCCTACTCGGCGACGCCGGAGTTCTGTCGACGCCACCGCAACCCGTACCGCGAATGGATCGGAGCACAGATCCGTTCCGATGGTTGGGCGTGGGTGTGCGCCGGAAGACCCGAACTTGCGGCCGAGTTCGCGTACCGCGATGCGTGTTGGACTCACGAGCGAAACGGGATCTACGGCGAAATGATGTTCGCGGCCATGCAGGCTGCCGCCTTCGTCGTATCTGACCCCAGGGCACTGATCGCGATCGGCTTGAGCGAGATTCCTCGAAGTTGTCGACTCGCCAACGTGATCCATCGCACGCTCGAGATCTGTGCGAACGCGTCGGATTGGGAAGACGCCGTCCGTGGGATCGAAGAACTCACCGACGCGATGTCGCCACCCGTTATGTCAGGTGTACATACGATCAACAACGCGGCGATTTGCGTCGCTGCTCTGCTGTTTGGCGAAATGGACTCGGTTCGCGCACCTACGATCGCCGTGATGGCCGGGAAAGACACCGATTGCAATGGTGCTTCGGTCGGATCAATCGTGGGAGCGGTGGCGGGTCGATCGTGCTTCGACGAGGGTCTGGCTGCGCCCCTGAACGACACGATTCGGCCCAACATCATCGGATTCAGCGAGATCACCATGAAGGAGTTGGCGGATAGGACTGCCACCCAGTGGCGACGCGTCGACGAGTGGGCGAAGCGCCGCTGAACATTCGCGCCACGACACCCGATCGCAACTTTTTCGCTAACGCACCCAGTTGCCTTCGTCGTCAAAGATCAGATCAGTAAGCGCACCTGGTTTTAGCCACACATCGGTTCCAAGAGCGACCGGGACTTTTTGGGCATTCCATTTCATGATGTCGAGTGTCAACTCGATCAACTGGGTCTCCGTGAAGTGCGCACGGAGTTCGGATACCAATTCGGGGCTGATTCGCGATGGCGTGGTCATCACCACATCAGCGAGCGCAAGCGCCGCTCGGTGTGCGTCGGTGAACTCTCCGTCGTTGCGCTCAAGCACCTTGGCGATCGTCGCTTCGTCGAGGCCCTCATCCCTGGCAACTGCCAGGCGAACCGAAAGTCAAGTTCCGCAGTCGTGATGGTGGGCGCATCGCATGCGCACGAGTTCGGTCGTCACCGGATCCACGTGGTCGAGGCGAACCGTCGAGGCCGCGATCGCCGCGAGCCCTGAGTTCAGGGTCTGGTTCGACACCGTGCCAGAGGCAATTCTGCGATTGCGGACGTTGACTCCTGCAGAAGTACTACGTGTTTCTATGGAATTAGACATGAACGCTCCCCAGTAGTTGACCCCACACCAGACGCAGTCGAATCCGCTGTTCCACGACGAGCAGTGCTTTTGTGAAGTCGTTGAGCCCTTCATCGCCGAGATGCTTGCGAACGTTGCCAGCAACGTCGTCGTTCAGCGAAGCCACATCGGTGACGAACTGCTCCGTGAAGGCGAGAACGGCACGCTCGGCATCGTTGAACGCGGGAGACGTCGGCCACTTCGGGAGCTCCGAGACAACCGCGTCGTCGATGTCGACGCCGGGTGTGCGTTCGTGCAACTCGTCGTCGCAGTGAAGGAGCAGCGCCACAAGCTTGCGCGCCAATTCCAGCAGGCGCGGCTGCGTGGCACGCCACGCTGCATCGTGGGCCGTTCGCATGGCCTGGTGAACCTCCCCCAACGCCGGGGTCGCTTCGAGGACATCGGCCAGGACCTGTTCGGTTTTCATGCGTTCATTCGACATGCGTTTATTGGTCATGCACACTGCCCTCCTGAAGCCACGGTTGCACGATCGTACCGTTATTCGTCAAACGAACGGAAGTCCGCCGTTCGGCGTCATGCGGGATCATTGCGGAGTCGGGCGATGATCTTCGTGCCGACCTCGTGCAACACCTTCTCCTTGGGAGCGAGGGGTGGGAGGATCATGACCTGTGACAGGCCGGCCTCTTCCAAGGCGCGAAGCCGTGCGACCAACTGATCGGGTGTTCCGACCAAACACGTTCGCTCGATCAGTTCCGGGGTTATGAACCTTTCCTCCTCCGGTTCCACCCAGCAGTTGTGTCCGGCATGTATTCGCATATGGCGTCGGTCTTCGGGAATCCGTTCCAACATTGCGACATACTCCTGCCACAGGTCGGGGTCGAAGCCCGAGACGCTTCGACCCAATTGACGAGACTGTTCGTAGGCGTAGTGCAGACCGGCGATCGCAAATGCGCCGCATTCATCGCGGACCCGCGCACTGTCGACCGACTCGCCGTCAGCAAGAACAACCATGGTAGTAAGCGTGCATGTTAAAAAGTCTTGAGGACTGATCGAGCGACCAACGGCGTCGGCCGCCGCGCGTAAGCGAGACCAGGTGGCTGCCACGGCCGCCGGAACCGGCGGTACGGACATCACCAAACCATCTCCAAGTTGCGCGGCGAGCGCCATTGCCTTTGGACCGAAGGCAGACACATACATCGGCATCCGATCCTTGAAGTTCACGAAGCCGTGCTCCGGCATCAGATGTTTGGTGGGCGCGGTTGCGCCCCGGAAGGTCACCTCGGTCTCCTTCCCGTCGAGCAATGACCTGAGCTCGCGGAGGTACCCGCCGAACTCGCGCATCGGAATCGGCTTGTGACCCATGATCCGCATGGCCGTGTTTCCTGTTCCGATGCCACAGAACACGCGGCCGGGCGCGAGCTGGTTGATAGTCGCATGACCCGCAGCGGTCACTGCGGCCGGACGCGTACCTGCAACCGCCACACCCGTTCCGATCTGCATGGTCGTTGTCGCTTTCGCGGCGAGTGCCATTGCGGCGTAGCAATCGGACCAGATCATCTGCGAATCGGCAGCCCAGAGGTGGGAGAAACCGAGCCGCTCTGCTTCCACCACGTAGTCGATGTCGTCGATCTTCGATGCCCAGCAAAGCCCTATGTCCATGTCGTGATTCGATCACCTTTGCCGGTGGCGCTCAACTCGAACTCGTTCGTCACGACGATCCGGGCAGCAATGGCGGCCGGGCGGCGTCATGATGGTGGCCATGACCACGCGCCAACTGTCGCTTGCTGCCGGCACGATTCTCGACGTCGACCCCGCAACGGCCGTGCGCGTGGCAGAGGCGGCTGGCTTCCCCGCCGTCGGCATCTGGTTTGATCCAGCGACCTGGACCGCACAGCGGGCGAAGGATGTTCGCCGGACCCTGGACGGTAGCCCGGTCATTGCGCTCGACATCGAGCCGGTCATGCTTACTCCCGATGGTGACCACGGCGATGCGATAGTCGACGCGGCGCAAGAGATAGGTGCACGGAACATCCTCGTTGCCAGTCGCGACCCCGACGTCGCCAGGGTGGGCAGCCGTCTGCGCGAACTCTCGGAACGCCTCGGTGACTCCGGCATTCGTCTGGTGCTGGAGTTCCTTCCGATCCTCGGCATCAAGACGTTGCACGACGCTCTGGCTGCGGTACAGATCGCAGACCATCCATCGACAGGTGTTCTTATCGATTCCCTGCACCTTGCACGGGCCGGGCACTCCCCCGCCGATCTGGAAAACCTCGATCCGCGTCTGTTTCCGTATCTCCAACTTTGCGACGCACCGTCGACTCTCGCGGAGGATTCCATGAAGGCTCGACTTCATGAGGCGCTGCACGGCCGTCTCCTCCCCGGCGAGGGCGGGCTTGCGCTGAGAGAACTGCTGGCCGTCATCGCCGACGTCCCCATCTCGCTGGAGTTACGCAGCGAGTCGCTCATGGCGTCCTACCCCGATCCCATCGACCGTGCTCGCGCCCTGCATCGCGCCACAACCGCATTTCTTGAGAACTAGGTTCTCGGAGCAGGTCGTGAACTAGCTTTTCCGCATGTCCGGACTGAGTGATCCCGCCGTTCAAGACGATCCGTTCGTGTACTACGAGCAGCGACACGCGACATGTCCGGTGTGGCACGAACCCGACGTCGACCTGTACGTCGTCGGCTCGATGGCCGAGGCGCGAAACACCCTGACCGATCCAGCCGTCTTCTCGAGCGCTCCAGCGCGACGTAGCGCCGGCGTCAACCCCGTCGCGGTCGCCTACGTCCGCGCGCTGGGCGAACGGGGGTGGGCCCGCTCGGTCACCCTGCAGCGCACCGACCCTCCGGTGCACACGCGCTACCGCAAAGTACTGAACCGCGTGTTCACTCCGGCACGGGTGCGCGCACTCACCCCCGGGATCGACTCGATCGTGGAGGAACTCGTCGGCGGATTCCTCGACGCAGGACGCTGCGAGTTCGTGAGCGCGCTCGCACTTCCCCTCCCGGGGATGTTCATCGCCGAACAGCTGGGCCTTGATCGCAGCGATTACAAGACGTTTCGACGCTGGGCGGAGGCCATGCTGTGTCTCGCCAATCGTCCCAACCTCACCATGGAGGAGGCGATGGTCGAGGTCGAGGTCGAGCTTGAGGCGCAGCGTTACCTCGCTGCGGAGTGCGAGAAGCGACGAGAGAGCCCCGGCGACGATCTGATCTCGCTCATCGTGCATGCCCATGCCGACGAGGAACCGTTCACGATGAACGAACTCCAGGACCTCCTGCACCAACTCGTGACCGGTGGATTCGAGACGACAACTGCGGGGTTGGCTGCCGCGATGAAACTCCTCGTCGACCATCCCGACCAACAGGAGCTGTTGCGCTCACAGCCCGACCTGCTCGGGAACTTCGTCGAGGAGGCTCTCCGATTCGACTCACCCGTGCAGGGTCTGTGGCGTCGCTCCCAGTGTCCGGCATCGGTGGCCGGTGTGGAGATCCCCGCTGATGCGTCGGTCATGGTTCGTTTCGGTGCAGCCAACCGAGACCCGCTGGTTTTCGACGATCCAGGGCGATTCGACATCACCCGTGACAATGCGAACCAACACGTGGCCTTTGGCCTCGGCGCGCATTTCTGCCTTGGAGCGGCGCTGGCCCGTCAGGAAATGATGAGCGCGTTCCGAATCCTGTTGGAGCGAACCACCTGGATTGAACTCGACGGTGAACTACCGTCGCCGCTCCATGAGCCCAGTTTCTTCCTGCGGCCGATGAAGGCCCTGCCGATTCGCTTCACCAGAGTCTGAGGTCCGCCGCCGACCCCGAGTTTTTCCCCGAGGCCCACCCGGTGGCTTTGCGCACAACCTCCACATCATCGCCAACTTGGTGTGCGAAGGTGGACGTATGGCGATCGTGACCGCGCAATCCCTCACCAAACGGTGGGGCGACAACGAGGTCCTCCTGGACACGTCTTTCGAGATAGGAACCGGCGTGACCGGATTGCTCGGATCGAACGGATCAGGGAAAACGACGCTTTTCGGCATGTTCCTCGGTCTCCACTCCCCGAACGCAGGCACCCTTCGGGTCCTCGACCTCGACCCTCTCCGCCAGGGCGCTGAAGTACGGCAGCGACTTGGATACTCTCCGGAACACGAAGCCCTTCCAAGTGATATGACCGCATATGACTTTGTGCGTCACGTCGCGGAACTCCATGGGCTGCCCCGTCGGGCGGCCGCAGGTCGAGCTTCCGACGCGCTCTACGAGGTTGGCCTCGGAGAAGAACGGGCGCGGCCCTGTGGAACCATGTCGACTGGACAGAAGCAGCGAGTCAAGTTGGCACAGGCGATCGTGCACGACCCCCACCTCGTGCTGCTGGACGAACCCACGAACGGGCTCGACCCCGTGCAACGCGATGAGATGCTCGACCTGATTCGACGCTGCGGCCATGAGCTTGGTCTGAGCGTCATTTTGTCCTCGCACCTTCTCGACGAGATCGAACGCACCTGTGATCGTGTGGTCATCGTGGCGAACAAGGTGGTGTCCGATGGTGGATCTCTGACCAATGACACGTCGTCGGAGGAGGAGGTGCCGCTGGTAGTAGACCTCGACGCTTCCCCGACCGATGTCGCGACCTTCGCCAAAAAACTCGTACAGGGTGGCCTGCGTGTGACGCTCGACCCACTTCGACCCACCGTCGTACAGGTTGACCCTTCAGTCGATATCAGCGCGGTACAGATTCGGGCGAACGTGCGAGACCTCGCCGTCGAAATGGACATACCGATTCGTTCCCTCAAGCGGCTCCTACGTTCGCTCGAGGACATGTTCTTCGAGGCCACGGCATGAGTTCGACGCCACCCAGAAATCCGCCCAGAAATCCGCCGAGAAATCCCCTGGGAACCTCTCAGGACCGTGTCAGTGCCGAGTCCGGTGACGCGCGGATCTTCGATCGCGGATACCGACGCTACGACGGCGAACGACGGTCGGCCCAGGGCGCAGTTTTCACGCTGTACCTGGCCACATTGCAACGCATACTTGGTATTCGTCGAGGGGCCAAGGCAAAGATCCTACCGGTACTTACCATCGCCATTTCCTACCTCCCGGCAATCGCCTTCATTGGCATAGCGAGCCTCTTTCCCAAAGCGCTGCTCGACAACCTCCCCGGATACCACGAGTACTACGGCTACGTGATCGCGGCGATCTTGCTGTTTGCGTCGTTCGTTACCCCCGAGGCTCTGTGCCCGGATCGCCGGTACCGAATACTCGGGGTCTACCTGGCCTCTCCTCTGACACGGTTCACCTACGTGGTCGCAAAGCTCGGCGCAGTACTCACGGTTCTGGCGATGGTCACCATTGGGCCACCCCTCCTCCTCGTGATCGCTCGATCTCTGCTCGATTCCGCTCCGGCATTGAAGGATCTTCCCGCCCTTGTCGGGCGGATTCTCCACTCCGGCAGCATCAACGAGCGTCACCAGGT